>NZ_JAXQGC010000035.1:0-102999 GCF_034331125.1 Proteiniphilum sp. | reverse complement strand
GCAAGCCGGGTGGTGTGAGAGGGCGGGGGAGTAATCCCCCTACCTACTCGATTATCTGCATAGCAAAGTATGGTCTTTATACCTACAGTAGTTATTCTGAATTTGTTAAAATAAAAGATATACAGCATCGTTTTTTAGAAAAAGGAATATTTGTTTTACTTTTGTAAGATACGGTTCTTGTAGTGGCAATATAAAAGAGATTTGTCTATATAAGAAATGGATCGAGAATTTCCTGGAAGTATAAGATAGGTTGGGGGTAATTCAAATGAAAAAAATATTTCTATCGGATAGATTTGCTGAGTTATACAGTGCTTATTATAAAAAATCCTTTTTGTTTACCAAATCCTATGTTCAGGACAAATATGTAGCGGAAGATATCGCCTCCGAAGCGTTGATGAAATTATATGAGAAATTGCAGAAAGAAGAGATTGAGAGTATTCCTGCTTATTTATTGACTTTATTGAAAAACCAATCGTTGGATTATCTGCGTAAAAAAGCTGTCAGGGATAAAGCACATGTAGATTATTCCACTGCGGATTATGAGGAACTGAATTACCGTATATCCACTTTACAGGAATGTGACCCCAGTCTGATCTTCTCTAAAGAAATTCAGAGTATTATTGATACAACACTGGAACAGTTGTCCCCGCAAACCCGTAGGGTTTTTGTATTGAGTCGCTATGAGAATTATTCCAATAAAGAGATTGCCGCGGCGCTAAATATCAGTGTGAAAAGTGTTGAATACCATATTACCAAAGCCTTGAATCTATTTCGTGAGAACTTGAAAGATTACCTTCCTTTGTTTTATTTCCTTTTTCTTTTTTAAAAAAAACAGATTTTTTGTTTAGGGTTGCCGGGATGTAATACGTCATCTATTACAACGACGGTAATTTAACTTGCTTTTGCGAGAGATGGACGATTTATTAAAAAAATATCTCGAAGGAGATACCAATCGAATAGAAAACAGAGATGTTTTTGAATGGATCAGGCAGTCAGATAAAAATGAGCAGAAATTCAAAGCGTTAAGACGATTGCATGATATTGCCATATGGCGGGATGATGCAACCTCTGCGCCAGTTGTACGGAAAAAAGTTCAAAAACGGAATGTCAGCATTTTTATACGTATTACGGCAGCATGCATACTGGCTATGGCTTTATTTTATTTTTATCAACAGGTATCGGACAGCGATATTGAATGGATAGTCGGACAATCCGATGCCGGGATGCAGGAGATGAGTGTACCCACCGGACAATATGCCGAGTTGGTGTTGGATGACGGTACAAAAGTCTGGCTTAATTCTAAATCGACTCTTATTTTTCCTTCTCGCTTTATCGATACAGAAAGAGTTGTGTGGCTTTCCGGTGAAGGATATTTCGAGGTGGCTCACGATTCCGGTCGTCCGTTCAAAGTTGAAACACAACAATATAGTATAGAGGTGCTTGGGACGGAATTCAATGTCCGTGCTTATGAGGGATTACAGCTTTTTGAGACATCTCTATTGGAAGGAAGTGTGATGGTCAGATCGATACAAACGTCGGAAGACCTGTATTTAAAACCGAATGAGCGGGCTATCGGAAAAGACAGTGAACTGAATATAACCTCTTTTAATAAAGATGAATTTTTGTGGCGGGAAGGAATTCTTTTTATTGATAATAAATCTATTTATGAAATCCTACCGGTATTAGAGCAATACTTTGATACCAAATTCATAATAGAGGAAGACAGCGTTGAAAAACATAAAAAATATACCGGAAAATTCCGTATTCAGGATGGAGTTGAGCACATTTTGAATGTACTTCAGATCCAAAATACATTCTCATACGAAATGCATCAGGAAGATAAAACAATTATAATTAAATGAAGGCCTATGGAATAAGAGATATTTTATCAAAATTTAAGAACATGAGTAAAACGACTAATTATTAATAATCTAAAATCAATTTAATGAATAATGGAACATATTAGTAGGAAAAGAGTGAACATTCTTAAGAACATGAGAGGACTCTATACACATAATATACGTGTCTCGGTACTTCTTATATTTACTTTATTCACGTATTCTCTGAGTGCAAATTCTCAGGATGTAAAGGTGAGTTTAACGATTAATAACAAGCCTGTTATAGATGTATTGACAGAAATAGAAAAGCAGACAGATTATTTATTTGTTTACAGTTCCGATGAGATCAGTACCAATAGGAAAGTTTCAGTGCGTGCTAATAATGAGTCTATTGATAAGGTACTGAAGGATATTTTTTTCAACACGGATATTGAATCAAAAATAGAAGGGAAAAATATTCTTTTGGTTAAAAAGCAGGAAAATATAGCAGCCATACGTCAATCGGGGCCAGTCGTGACCGGGATCGTCACTGATTATTTGGGAGATCCTCTTCCCGGTGTTAATATACGGGTGAAAGGAATCGATGCGGGAGCCATTACGGATATTGACGGTAATTTCAGGCTCGAAGTTCCTTATGCGAATGCTACGCTGGTATTTTCTTTTGTAGGTTTTCAGCCGCAGGAAGTAGCGCTTGGAGGAAGGGATCATATAACCGTACAATTAGTAGAAGACAGCAAAGCATTGGAAGAGGTGGTGGTTGTCGGATATACCACACAAAGGAAAGCAACCATCACCGGTTCGGTGGCGACTATAACCACTAAAGATCTTAAGCAAAGTCCCACTGCAAACATCAATAACGCTTTGGCAGGGCGTATGCCGGGATTAATGGTCAATCAATTCAGCGGAGGAGAGCCGGGAGTAGATGTGGCCGATGTCAATATCCGGGGTATGGGAACATACGGAGATAAATCTCCTATTGTAATCGTTGATGGCGTTGAGCGGGATATGAGTTATCTGTCTGCGGAAGAGATAGAGACTTTTACAATACTCAAAGATGCTTCTGCTACTGCTGCTTATGGTATCAGAGGTGCAAATGGTGTTATTATTGTAACGACAAAGCGGGGGCAGGCCCAGGAAAAAGCCACGGTGAACTTTAAAGCATCCGTGGGTACGAATCATCCCGTGAAATTCCCTCAATATTTGGGTTCGGCCGATTATGCGACGCTTTACAATGAAGCGATGATAAACAGTAATCCGAATACCGATCCCTCCTCCCTTACTCTGTTTTCAGCGCAATCCATAGAAAACTTCAGGAATGCAAAGGGAGACAATTCGGATGGCCTGGGATATAACTGGGATTATTTCGATTATGCTTTTAAACCGGGAATCCAGCAGGACTATAGCCTTTCTGTCAGGGGAGGCTCCAATCAGGCGCGTTATTTTGTGATGGGGAATTACTATGAGCAGAGCGGTAATTATAAACATACGAATTTAACACAATACGATACGCAGGCGGTATTCAAACGCTATAATTTCCGTGCTAATGTAGATGTGGATATTACGAAAGATTTTTATGTGAAAGTAGATCTTGGCGCGCGTATTACGGACAGGAACGCACCCGGAACCACAGCTTCGAGAGTGGTAGCCATTGCCAATACTCAACCTCCCTATCTGCCTATAACCCTGCCTGATAACGGACATCCGGAAAATGAGTCCTATGTCTTAAATAATCCGTATGGCCTGCTATATGGTGATTTTTTACATCGCTACAATATATTGGGTGAGTTATCGCGTACCGGTTATTTGAACGAAAAGAAAACTTTTTTGAACGGTTCTTTTGCATTAGGACATAAGCTCGATTTTATTACCGAAGGTTTAAAAATAGAGGGGATCTTCTCTTATGATGCCGAAGAGGGACGTTGGATCAGAAGGGTGCTTGAAACACGTGCCGACGGTTATGCAAGTTATGGTCGGTATGCCACCTTTCAGCCTGCAGAAGGCAATCACGGGGCGTTCTATATGAATAATACCTATTATGACGGGCGGTATGTATTAGGTAATCCCTGGTATAATACTGATGAGACAATAGGGAACAGTTTAAGCCATAATGCTGCGCAGAGTAAGACCTATTATCAGTTGAAACTGGAATATCTGCGTCAGTTCGGAGGACAGCATGATGTGTCGGGTCTGGTTTTATTTAACCGCTCAACACGTAGTTATGACAACAGGGTGGAATACCGTTATCAAGGTATAACGGGACGGATGACCTATGCATTTGAGAACAAATACCTGGCGGAATTCAATATCGGGTATAACGGCTCAGAAAATTTTGCTCCCGGTAAACGGTACGGGACGTTCCCCGCCGGTTCATTGGGATGGGTTATCTCCGAAGAACCGTTTATGGATGGTACGAAAAATTGGCTGGACAACTTGAAAATAAGGGGATCATACGGTCTGGTGGGAAGTGATAAAATATCGGACTCCAATGATGATCGCTTTGCTTACCTGCAATTTTACGTAGGCGGAAGCGGATACAGTTTTGGGATCAACGAGTTTGGCAGCGGACTCAGTGGGTTACGGGAAGGTAATTTTGCCAATCCGAACCTTACATGGGAGAAGGCCCGGAAATTGAATATCGGTATCGATGCTTCACTTTTTAGGCAGCGTTTGAACTTCTCTATTGATTATTTCAATGAGTATCGGTATGATATCATCACCAGCTTAAGCGGAGGAGATAAACTGGGATTTCCTGATATTGTGGGAAAAGACGCTCCCTTTATCAATTCAGGGATTGTGGAAAACCGTGGTATTGATTTTGAAATAGGATGGAACGGACGTATCGGAAGAGATATAAGATACTATATCCGGCCTAATTTCACTTTTGCACGCAACAAAATAAAGTTTATGAATGAAATTCCTTATGATGAGGAATACCGGAGAAATACCGGTAAACGAATTGATGAACATTTTGTGTATGTATTCGACCGTTTTGTCTATGATCAGGAAGATGCTGATCGTTTGAATGCCATGAACAGTGGAAACGGATTTCAACCGTGGGGCAGGCTCTATCCCGGTGATGTGGTATATAAGGATCTGAACGGTGATGGAAGGATCGATGATGAAGGAGACCGCATGAATATGGGATACCCAAGGACTCCGGAAATACAATTCGGGATCCCTTTGGGAATACAATATAAAGGATTTGATTTGAGTGTTCTTTTCCAGGGTGCGATGAACAGCAGTGTCCTGTTGAACGGTGCGGCCGTATGGGATTTTCCGGCATACGAGCAGGATCAGACGGGAAAAGTGAAACCCATGCATTTTAACCGATGGACGGAAGAAACAAAAGATACGGCTACTTATCCGCGTCTTACTATCGGTGCAAATAATAACAATAAGAACGAACAAAGTAGTTTGTTTTTATATGACGCGTCGTACCTGCGATTGAAAAATTTTGAAATCGGATACTCTTTACCGGGAAAAGCCATCAGATTCGCCGGATTACAAAATGTAAGAGTTTATGTGCAGGGAATGAATCTGCTTACATTTGATAATCTCAAAGAAGTTGACGTTGATCCTGAAACAAGAAGCGGTGACGGTTCCTGGTATCCCGTACAACGTATTTTCAATTTTGGAATAGATATAACTTATTAATACAGATAAAGACAATGAACAAGATAAAGTTATTTGCCGGATTAATAGCATCTATATCACTCTTATTCATGGGATGCGATGATTATTTAGACAGAATGCCGGACGATAAAGTAAACGAACAGGAAGTCTTCACCCGTTTTGATTATGTAAATCAATTGGTAACAGATTTGTATGAAGGAGCTAAATCAGCCAATAAACCGCTCATATATTTCAATCACTTCGGTACTGCTGCTATTACAGATGAAGCCAGTGCCAGCAGCCACGAAGCCGCTATTCCGCATCAGTTCCATATCGGAAATTACGGCCCGTCTCAGGGAATGCCTGATCGTAGCAGTGTAGGACAATATTGGTGGGATCTGTATACTAAGATCCGTAAGGCAAATATTATACTGGAAGGCGTGGAAAAATACAATACGCCTGACAATCCGCAAAAGGGGCGGGAAGGAGATATTGTGAAAAGAGTGGGGGAAACGTATTTCCTGCGTGGGTATCTTCACTTTCTGTTGTTACGTGCTTATGGTGAAGTTCCCTATGTGGATCATGTGATAAATCCGGATGATGATATGTCATTCACCCAATTATCGGCACATGAAGTAGTGGAACGTATTTGTGCCGATGCCGATGAGGCATACGCCAGGGTTGCAGCCTTTAACGGAGGACAGGATTTTGGTCGTGTAGATCAGGGAGCCTGTCTCGGATTGAAAGCGATGGCAAGGTGGATTGCCGCCACCCCTATGTATAACGGAGGTAATTTCCCCAGCGATACACGGTTGTACAAAGATGAATACGGATATGATGCAAGTAGATGGGAAGCCGCTAAAACGGCAGCAAAAGCAGTGATGGAAGCCAAAGATAACAGCGGAGGGTTACGTTATTCTTTATATTCGAAACATGATGTGAACGATTTCGGTGATCTTAACAACGATAATACAAACAATAGTAAAGTCTATCGGCGTTTATGGAATATGTTTTTTGATATGGATGCCATACAAAGCGAATGGGTATGGTTTGTGACGAGAGATAAGGATACCGGTTGGTCGGGAGATGTGTTGCCTCCATCGCAAGGCGGGCATGCAAGACAGCGACCCCTTCAGCAACAAGTGGATGAATATGAATATATTGCTCCGGACGGGTATGGATATCCTGTATATGCCGACAGAGCCGTCTCGGACGGATACGATGATGAGAATCCGTATGAAAGCGTTCGGAGAGACCCTCGTTTCTACCGGGACATTCGTTACCACGGTTCTGTTTATCGGAGTACGACATTGAACACCGCTGAAGGAAATGACGCCGTAAGCGGAAGTTATCTTGATAACGCATCTCACACAGGTTATTATTTACGTAAATTTTACAAAGATGGATGGACCAGGGGGGACGGATCTCATATAATCAACGGTCCCGCTATCTGGCGTCTTCCCGAGATAATGTATATCTATTGTGAAGCTGTAAATGAGACAACCGGTCCCAATGAAGAGATCTACGGTATACTGAATGAGATACGCGCACGTTCTTTTATGGCTCCCATTCCGCCGGGCGCAAGAACGGACAAAGAGTTGATGAACGAATATATACAAAGAGAGCGTCGTGTTGAATTATTCTATGAGAATCATCGTATATGGCATGCCCGGTTATATCTGGAGCCCGATGATCCGGCTGAAATCGCTCTTGAAAATGCTTATGTGAACGCCGATAGCTGGCCGTATCCTAAAACACAACGTTGGTCTCATGGAATGAGACCTGTTGAAGATGAGAATGGGAAAATCGAAGTAAACGGTAAAAAATATAAGATGCAACGGTTTGAGATTCAGGAAGGACGGGTATTCGAAACGCCCAGACATTATCTGTTCCCGATAATGACGGATGAATTGAAACGAACTCCGGGATTGGTGCAGAATCCGGGGTGGTAGAAACCTGGTAACGTCATAATGCAACTATAAATAAGGTGGTCCGAATAACGATTTGATTTTGGGCAACCTTATTTTATAGGAGAATTGATCATTTAATTTGGTAGATCATGTAAAAAAGAGGTTGAGAAGGCGATTGTGCAGTATATGTTGACAAGTGGATGTTTCAAAATCTTAATAAATACAATCAAATATGAATATATCCGTAAAATAGTTGCATACGTTCTTAGGAACTTCTATTTTAGTTCCCGTTTTTCAGACAGTTTCAATAACAGGTATAACGATACAGTCCATTTATTGTTTTGGAATTTTTAAATCCGATCAGAAGATAGTATAATAACTCACATAATTAATTATGACAACGCGTAGAAATTTTATTAGAAAGACCGCGATGGGATTAACTGCATTTGCCGTACATCCTGCCTGGGTCGCCTCATCGGTAAGAGGAGAGGCTGCCAAGAGAAAATTTGTTTCCAACCGTCCTGCCACCGGTGACCGCCATTTCACTTCGGCAGCCGTAGAGCAAACCATTACAAGGGTCAAAGCAAAGATAAAAGACCCCAAACTGGCATGGATGTTTGAAAACTGCTTCCCCAATACGTTGGATACAACGGTCAATTTCAGTATGAAAAACGGTAAGCCCGATACCTTTGTGATCACCGGCGATATCGATGCCATGTGGCTTCGCGATTCGTCGGCACAGGTATGGCCTTATCTGCCGCTTACCAAATCCGATGAAAAACTGAAGCAACTGATCGCAGGAGTGATCAACCGGCAAACACAATGTATTCTTATCGATCCTTATGCCAATGCTTTCTATGCTGAACCTAATCCGGACGGGGATTGGAAAGACGATCGTACCAGGATGAACCCGATGCTGCATGAACGTAAATGGGAGATCGACTCGCTCTGCTATCCGGTGAGACTTGCTTACCATTACTGGAAGATCACGGGTGATACTTCCGTCTTTGATGCCGACTGGAAAAAGGCGATGGGACTTGTGATACAAACATTTAAAGAGCAGCAGCGCAAAGAGGGTCTTGGCCCTTATAAATTTCAACGGGTAACGGAACGTCAACTGGATACAGTAAATAACGACGGATACGGCAATCCGGTCAGACCGGTGGGACTGATCGTTTCCACATTCCGCCCTTCAGACGATGCCACTACCTTTCAGTTTCTTGTTCCTTCCAACTTTTTCGCCGTCACTTCACTGAATCAGATAACCGAAATTGCCGAAAAAGTAGCAGGAGACAATACGTTGGCAACTGAAAGCAAGGCATTGGCCGACGAGGTGAGCAATGCGCTTAAGCGGTACGCCATTGTAGAGCATCCCAAATATGGAAAAGTGTATGCTTTTGAAGTAGACGGCTTTGGCAATGCCTATTTCATGGATGACGCCAATATACCCAGTTTGTTGGCAATGCCTTATCTGGATGGCGTTGCACAAAATGATCCCATTTATCAGAATACTCGAAAACTGGTATGGAGCGAAGATAATCCTTACTTCTTCAAAGGAACTGCCGGAGAGGGTATCGGAGGTCCGCATATCGGATATGATATGGTCTGGCCGATGAGCATTATTATGCGTGCACAGACCAGCAGTAGCGACGATGAGATCCGGGATTGCCTGCGGATGTTGCGTGATACCGATGGAGATACAGGCTTTATGCATGAGTCGTTCCATAAAGATGATCCGGCTAAATTTACCCGGAAATGGTTTGCCTGGGTAAATACCCTCTTTGGAGAGTTGATCGTGGATTTGGAAGGAAAAGGAAAAATGGATTTAGTCAACTCGATATAGTCCGATAATCAATAAAAAGGAATGAAAAGAAAATTATTTGTTATTGCGACTGTATTGTCGCTGTGTGCAGGATATACCGGAAAGGCAGCAACACAATCAGAGAACACGCCGGTCGATTATGTAAATATCCTGATGGGGACCATGTCCGAGTTTCCCCTGTCTCACGGGAATACCTACCCGGCCATAGCTGTTCCCTGGGGGATGAACTTCTGGACGCCCCAGACCCGCAAGATTGGTGATGGCTGGCAATATGTATATACCGACTACAAACTGAACGGGTTTAAGCAAACCCATCAACCGAGTCCTTGGATGAATGATTACGGGCAGTTCTCCATTTTTCCGATGACTGACAGGATGGAATTCGATCAGGAAAAAAGAGCCAGCTGGTATTCGCACAAGGCCGAAGTGGCAAAACCCTATTACTATAGCGTTTATCTTGCCGATTATGATATCACTACGGAGATCACGCCGACCGAACGGGCTGCCGTTTTCCGTTTCACGTTTCCCGAAACGGAAAAAGCCTATGTGCTGGTCGACGCATTCGACAGGGGATCGGCAATAGAGATCCTGCCTGAAAAGAATGCCATTATCGGTTACACTACGCGCAATAGCGGAGGTGTACCGGAAAACTTCAAAAACTATTTTGTGGTTCAGTTCGATAAACCGTTCCAATACAAAAATGTGGTGAAGGACGGAGATATCAAACAGCAGGGCAATAAGGCTGAAGCCAATCATACCGGTGCTTTTATCGGCTTCTCTACCCAACGGGGGGAAAAGGTGATCGCAAAAGTGGCCTCTTCTTTCATCAGTTACGAACAGGCCTGGCAAAACCTGAAAGAGGTTACCGAGAAAGATTTTGAAACGGTGAAACAGGAAGGTCGTGACGTCTGGAACGAGGTGCTTGGCAAAATAGAGATAGAAGGTGGTAACCTCGATCAGAGACGTACGTTCTATTCTACTTTCTACCGCTCTACGCTGTTCCCCCGCAAATTCTATGAGATCGATGCGAAAGGAAACATCATCCATTACAGCCCCTATAACGGTGAGGTCCTTCCCGGATATATGTATACCGATACCGGATTCTGGGATACATTCCGTGCACTCTTTCCCTTCCTGAACCTGGTCTACCCGTCGGTAAATGTGGAAATACAACAAGGACTGGTCAATACATATAAGGAGAGCGGATTCCTGCCGGAATGGGCAAGTCCCGGCCACCGGGGTATCATGATCGGCAACAATTCGGCTTCGGTGGTGGCTGACGCCTATTTGAAAGGTTTACGCGGATACGATATCGAAACGCTCTACGAGGCGATGTTGCACGGTACTGAAAATGTGCACCCTAAGGTCTCCTCCACAGGGCGTTTAGGTCATGAATATTACAATACATTAGGCTATGTTCCCTATGATGTAAAGATCCATGAAAATGCCGCACGTACGCTGGAGTATGCCTATGCCGACTGGACCATCTACAAACTGGCCAAAGCGCTGAATCGTCCCCAGGAGGAGATCGACCGGTTTGCCAAACGCAGTCAGAACTACCGGAACCTTTATTCGCCGGAGCATAAACTGATGCGCGGACGCAATAAAGACGGTTCGTTCCAGTCCCCTTTCAGTCCCACGAAATGGGGAGATGCCTTTACGGAAGGGAATAGCTGGCACTACACATGGTCGGTATTCCACGACCCGCAGGGATTGATCGACCTGATGGGCGGCAAGAAGGAGTTTGTGAATATGCTCGATTCCGTATTTGTGATGCCTCCTATTTTTGATGACAGCTACTATGGAGGAGTGATCCATGAGATCCGTGAGATGCAGGTGATGAATATGGGGCAGTACGCGCACGGCAATCAACCCATTCAGCATATGCTCTATCTTTATAACTATGCGGGTGAACCGTGGAAAGGCCAGTATTGGATACGCGAGGTGATGGATAAGCTCTATAGCCACCATCCTGACGGCTATTGCGGTGATGAGGATAACGGACAGACTTCGGCGTGGTATGTCTTCTCCGCACTCGGGTTCTATCCGGTTTGTCCCGGTACCGACCAGTATGTGATAGGATCTCCGTTGTTCAATAAGATGACCGTTCATCTGGAAAACGGGAATACCATCGAGATCAATGCGCCGGATAACAGCAAGGAAACAAGGTATGTTTCCGGCATCAGGATCAACGGAAAGGAGTATACCAAGAACTACTTTACGCATGACCAGTTGATAAACGGAGCCAAAATTGATTTCTCCATGTCCGCCACGCCCAATAAAACACGCGGCATCAATGAGTCCGATTTTCCCTATTCGTTCTCTAACGAAAAGGAGTAAGTCATATTAACTATCAAATGGAAAAAGTGTCGCCGGAATTTTTTTGGTGGCACTTTTTGTATATAAAGAGGGTCTTTAAAATAAAACCAGCCATATCAACTTTTTTCCTTATTTTTGCGGCGGCCGGATTGTTACAAGGTTACGAGCAATAACAGCGTGTATTTTAGATTGCGGCAGGACAGATAAATTTAAAAATCAAATTGGAATCAAAAATGTTGTTTTCAGTATTAGATATAATCGGTACGATAGCTTTTGCCATTTCAGGAACGCTTACCGCCATAGAGAAGCGGTTCGATATTTTTGGGATTGCTATTATTGCAGCCGTGACGGCTATAGGTGGCGGAACATTGAGAGATATGCTTATCGGGAATACTCCGGTAATGTGGTTGCAGCATCTTGAATATCTTTACATCGTGATTGCTACTATTATTGTTACGATCTTTTTCCGGAAAAGTTTGAATAAACTTCGGAAATCCCTTTTACTGTTCGATACAATAGGAATAGGAATTTTTACGCTTATTGGGATACAAAAAGGCCTGTTAATCGGTTTGCACCCTATAGTATGTGTCCTTTTAGGTACGGTAACCGCTTGTTTTGGAGGAGTGATCAGAGATACGCTTTGTAATGATGTACCGATCATCTTTAAAAAAGAGATTTATGCCACGGCGTGCATTATCGGTGGGGGTATATTTTTCTTGACTCAATACTGGGGGTTGACTCAGAATTCAGTCTATTTGGCTACCATTATATCCATTATTACCATTCGGCTTTTTGCCGTACGTTTGCATTGGTCATTACCAGTGGTAAAACTATAGGAAGTGTCAGAACCACTAATGATCCCTAATGACTCAGTATTGACAAAATAACCCTACAAAAAAAGCCGGCTCTCTGTTACGAAAGCCGGCTTTATTCGAGTGTTGCGGAGACAGGACTCGAACCTGTGACCTTTGGGTTATGAGCCCAACGAGCTACCAACTGCTCCACTCCGCGATCTGTTTTCCTTAATTGGACTGCAAAGATAGACATTTTTATTTAAAATACAAAATAATCCCCGAACTTTTTTATTTGTGGCCGAAAAATCGTACTTTTGAAAAAATTTCTCCTTTATGTCAGATAGTTCAGATAGTATAGTACTCATACCTACTTACAATGAAAAAGAGAATATCGAGAACATCATCAGGGCAGTTTTTGCTTTGGAGAAAGATTTTCATATTCTGGTGATCGATGACGGATCTCCCGACGGGACAGCTTCCATAGTGAAGAGTTTAATGTTAGAAGAGTTTGGAGGTTGCTTGTTTATTGAGGAGAGAAAAGAGAAATTAGGCTTGGGTACGGCGTATATCCACGGATTCAAATGGGCATTGATGCGTTCTTATGACTATATTTTCGAGATGGATGCCGATTTCTCACATAATCCGGAAGATCTCCCCAGACTATACGCTGCCTGTCACGACGAAGGGTATGATCTTTCCGTCGGATCGCGTTATGTCACCGGCGTAAATGTGGTAAACTGGCCAATAGGACGTGTGTTAATGTCTTACTTTGCATCAAAATATGTACGTGTTGTCACGGGACTTAATATTAAGGATACTACGGCCGGCTTTGTCTGTTACCGTAGAAAGGTGTTGGAAACTATTGATCTCGATCGTGTCCGGTTCAAAGGATACGCTTTCCAGATCGAAATGAAATATACGGCTCATGTACTCGGGTTCAAGATAAAAGAGGTGTCGGTGATTTTTGTAAACAGACAGCTCGGCACCTCTAAGATGAACACGAGTATTTTCGGCGAAGCTTTTTTTGGAGTGATCGACCTCCGACGACGTAAGGCAATCGGTAAAATAAAACCCCACCCTGAAAAATGACCGGGTTGATCAACAATTCAACAATTCAACAGCTTGACATGATTCTTATTCATAAAGCGACGATAATTAATGAGGGAAACAGCTTTACAGGATCGCTGCTTCTGGAAGGGGAGAGGATTTCCCGTATTTTCAAGGGGGACGTGCCCGAAGCTGTGCTGAATACCTGCCGGCAGGTGATTGATGCACGTGGTTTATGGCTGATGCCCGGTGTGATTGATGATCAGGTCCATTTTCGGGATCCGGGATTGACACACAAAGGGGATATCCATACCGAAAGCAGGGCAGCGGTAGCAGGTGGAGTGACATCCTATATGGAAATGCCCAATACCAACCCTCAGACGGTCACATGGGATGCCCTCTGCCGGAAGATGGAGATGGCTGCCGGAAAATCGGTCGTAAACTTTTCATTTTATCTTGGGGCAACCAATGACAATATGGAGGAACTGAAAAAGGCAGACTTGAAGCAGATATGTGGAGTGAAGGTCTTTATGGGTTCTTCCACCGGAAATATGCTGGTGGATAATGATAAGGCCCTGCAACGGATCTTTGCTGAAGTTGATACGCTGATCGCCACACATTGTGAAAAAGAGGAGATTATCCGAAAAAATATCGATATCTATAAAAAAGAATTTGGAGATTTTATCCCTATTCAATACCATCCGCTGATCCGAAGTGCGGAGGCATGTTATCAGTCGTCGGCACATGCTGTGGAGTTGGCAGATAAATATGGTTCGAAATTGCATGTGTTGCATCTCTCTACTGCCCGTGAACTTAGCCTTTTTGAAGCGAAACCATTAGATGGGAAAAAGATCACGGCGGAAGTATGTGTGCATCATCTTTGGTTTTCAGATGCTGATTATGAAAAGATGGGATCAAGGATCAAGTGGAATCCTGCTGTGAAAACTGCGGAAGACAGAGAGGCTTTGAGGGAAGGATTGAAAACAGGTAAGCTTGATGTGGTGGCTACCGATCATGCGCCTCACCTGTTGAGCGAAAAAGAGGGAGGGGTGTTGCAGGCTGCTTCAGGAGGACCACTTGTGCAACATTCCCTGCAGGTGATGTTTGAGCTGATGAAAAAAGGTTTGTATAATAAAGAGCTGGTAGTTGAGAAGATGTGTCATGCGCCGGCGCAACTTTTTCAAATACGTGAGAGAGGGTTTATTAGAGAGGGTTATTATGCCGATCTGGTATTAGTTGATCCTTTTAAGCCATATACCGTTACTCCTGAAAATCTATTTTACAAATGCGGCTGGTCGCCTTTTGAGGGAAATACTTTCAGTTGTTCAATCCATACCACTTTTGTCAACGGGAATATTGTCTATCAAAACGGAAATGTAACCGAAGGAGTGTTTGGAAGGGCGCTTGAATTCAACAAATAATTCAAATTTCATAAGGCGCATGCATTTTCTGTACTTGCTTTTAAAAGATAGGCAAGTAATAAAAGGGGAAGACGAAATTATAATTAACCCTCTTTGTTGTGGATTGTGAGGCAATTTTGTATTTTTGCGCTGAAGTTTTTATTTAAAAATCTTGACGAGTGAGATTTCTGTTTACTGTGCAGGGTGAGGGGAGAGGCCATTTTACACAGGCACTTTCCCTGGCTGCCGTACTTCGTAAGCATGGCCACGAGGTGGTTGCCGTGCTTATTGGTAAAAGTGATTCCAGGCAGACGCCGGCTTTTTTCATTGATAAGATTGGAGCTCCCATATTTGAATTTGATAGCCCCAGTTTTACCTCCTTCTACAAGCAGAAACGTCCCAATATCCTGATCAGCATGGCGAATAATTTTCTCCGGCCTTTTGTTTTCAAGGATAGCCTGCAATTTATCAAACATAAGATAGAAGAGTTGAAGCCCGACAAGGTGATCAATTTCTACGAGATGATTACCGGTATGGCTTATGGTATCTACCGTTTTGATAAGAAGATGGGGATAGAGATGATTACTCTTGCGCATCAGTATGTATTGCTCAATCCTCACTATAAAACGACTGCGGAACAGGACATGAAATACTACTTTTTACGGATGCTCTCCAGGATCACTTCCACACGGGCATCAAAAATACTGGCGCTTTCTTTCAGGGATATGCCGGGATCGAAAAAGAAGAAGATTGTGACTGTCCCGCCTCTATTGCGATCGGAGGTTTTTGAAATAGCGCCATCCGATGGTGATTATATCCACGGTTATATGTTGAATGCCGGCTATTTTGACGAGGTGTCGGAGTGGCATGAAAAACATCCCGAAGTTCCATTACGTTTTTTCTGGGATAAGAAAGGAGCCGATGAGGTGACCCATGTTGGTGATAACTTCACACTGCATAAGTTGAATGATGAAGAGTTCTTGCGGAGCATGGCCGGATGCAAGGCATATGCCACAACATCGGGATTTGAATCTCTTTGTGAGGCACTTTATTACAGCAAACCTACACTTATGGTCCCGGTACATGTGGAGCAGGAATTCAATGCTTACGATGCAGGCCTCTCGGGTGTAGGTATCTCGGCCAAGAAATTCAAATTGAACAAGTTGATCGAGTTTGTCCCCGATTATACCCCAGATAGCAATTTCAGGGAGTGGGTTCACCAGGCAGAAGAGCGGTTTATAAAGGAGATATTCGAATAAGTGCCAGCTAGCTGCCTTTACTCTCGGGCGATTCCACAAATTTAGCTTTTCCTTTGATTACCCACTCTATTTGTTATAGAGCCTTTAATTCCAGATTACATCATCGTTTTTCTTTATACCGTGGGAAGGAAACGGATGTTTTTCATCAAAAGGATATAATGTTTTAATATCTTCTATTACAATAGTGTTTTCATTCAACGAACCGTCAGGATTGATAGCTTTTGTCAAGTCAAGCTCTAGGTGTTTCGCTAAAAACGGATATACAGCAACCCGCTTATTATAATCATAACCATGTTTGTCATCAGGCAGATGTACGCTCTCAACCAAATCCGATTTACCGTATAACTCATAAATATATTTGACGAAAGGATATTCAACCTTAGGGGTGTTTTTTGTCCAGTCATCACCGTCAGAAACGAGCATTAACGGCCGTGGAGCTGCACATGCCGCTATTTCTACATTGTTGGTCTGATAATTTTCAGCCTTGTGTATCGGCATTCCACTCTCACATACACATCCGCCAAAAAAATGAGCAGAGACTTGAACTACAGGGACAGATACCGAAATTCTGTCATCGACCGCTGTAAGTATGAATGCTTGTGTTCCGCCACCGGAGGCTCCGGTAATACCGATCCGATCAGGATCCGCACCCATGGAAAGTAAGAAGTCAACACTCCTGATACTATTCCACAATTGTTGTTTCAATGCTTCCGGATGCTTATGGATCCATTCGTATTCTTCGGCAAGTTGTCCGTATCCAACCATGTCGTATGCAAAAACCATTGCCCCCATCCGGGCCATAACGGCGAATCGTTTTTGGGCATCGGGGCGATATCGGCCATAATCATCAAGATCTGACCAATGTCCATGGGTATTTAAAATAGCCGGCAGTTTTTCAGTCTTGTTTAACGGAGTGTAGAGACTTCCTGTTACATATACTCCGGGTAGGCTTTCGAAAGCAACATTCTGAACCTGATAACCATCGTATGTCCGTGTATCCCCAAAAATAGGATTGAGAGGGCACTTTTCGGGGAATTTCTCCAATCCTGTCCCTTTTAAAATCTGTCTTCTTATTTGTTCCGAACGTTTCTTCCAGTCGTCGGTGGTTGTGTATTCCTTACGTTGTTTTTCCAGAAATTCTTTCCCTTCAGCCTCGCTCCAATAGTTCCCGACACAAAGCATGGTTGAGTCTGCTTGTTTTGTTCCGGCAATATTTTCATTCCTTTTAGAGTTACAGGAATCAAACAGAAAAACCACGACCAACAGGAATAGAAAAATTATTTTTTGAATAAATTCCCGTCTCATTGTTTAATAATTTAAATTAAAATCAGGGATCATTATAACCCTACCGAATCCCTGTAGAAATCGAATGCTTCGAAAAGCAATTCTTTATCCGTTGTCTGGTCAATCTGTACATCCCCTATATCGCTCAACAGTGTGAAATGGATGGTATCACCTATATTTTTTTTGTCGTGCCGGGCTATTTCGTACAATGTTTCATAATCGTCACATGAGATGGGGAATGCGCCATAGTGCTCCTGAATGAAACGAACACTCCTTTGTAGTTTTTCTTTCGGGAAACCACAAAGCCTGTATGATAGCCAGAGTTCCACGATCATCCCCCATGCCACGGCATAACCATGAGGGACAGGCTTCTCGCTGTTCATGGCAAAACTCTCAAACGCATGGGCTGTAGTATGTCCGAAATTCAATGCTTTACGGATATTTTTTTCGTATGGATCTTTTTCCACGACACCCTGCTTGATGTTCACCGACCGGAAAACGAGCTCATTCAGCTTTGAATAATCTGGCTCATTGAAAGAGTAGGCAAGTACCTCTTCCCATTCCGCAGTTGAGTGGATCAACGCATGCTTGATCATCTCCGCGTATCCCGATAAAATGTCGGAGTGACTAAGTGTATGGAAAAAATCGGACGAGATGATCACAGCCTCGGAGGGATAAAAGGAGCCGATCTCATTTTTGTATCCTTCGAAATTGATACCGGTCTTCCCGCCTACGGCTGCATCCACCGCTCCGAGCAGCGTAGTGGAAATATTAATATAGCCGATACCTCGCTTAAAGGTCGCTGCTGCAAATCCTCCCAAATCGGTGACCATGCCTCCTCCAAGATTCACCAGTAATGAATGGCGTGTCGCACCGTTTTCAGTGAGGAGTTGCCATACCCTGGTGAGGTTTTCAATTGTTTTGTTGGTATCGCCGGCAGGAATTACAATTTCTTTGGCATCCCGCATTAATGGTATGCCTGCCAGTAGGGGAAAACAATGAGTATGCGTATTTTCGTCTGTGAGAATAAACAGTTTATCGTGCCTGATGTTTTGAATTGCTTTTTCTACATCGGTTATAAGATGGTCGCTTTTGATGATTTGCTGCATAGCTTATATTTCTAATCGGTTGTTATTGGACTTTTTATTGTTTTCAAGGCATGATATAACTCTTCCTGGATACGCTCTCTGATGCTAAGAGTAGAAAAGCGGTTGGGAGTCCTTGAAGGATTTACCCTATTGGAGAGAAAGATATAAATCATATTGTGGGTAGGATCGACCCAGAAGCTGGTGCCGGTGAAGCCGGTGTGACCATATACTCCGATGGGAGTTCCCGGACTGGTCGGGCTGTATCGGCTGTTGGTGGGATCGGGTTTGTCAAATCCCAGGCCACGGCGACTGATGCTGCTTTTCGTCGTGGTAAAAAGCCTGACCGTCTCTTCACTCAAATAGCGTTCTCCTCCATATTCTCCTCCGTTAAGCCACATCTGATAGAGTTTGGCCAGGTCATTGGCATTGGAAAAAAGGCCTGCATTACCCGATATGCCGCCGAAAAGGGCAGCACCTTCATCATGCACGTACCCTCGTACGTGTTGTTTGCGGAAAAAAGGATCATTTTCAGTCGCAGGAATTCTTTCAATGGGTATATGCTTTAACGGTTGGAAAGTAGTATATGCTCCCAGCTTATAGTAGAAATTCTGTTTCACGTAAGTATCCAGATCCGTTCCCGACACAGACTCCACTGCTTCCTTCAAAAGCATGAAATTAAGGCAGCTGTATCTGTAGCTCCCTTTCCGGCTCAACGGAGTATCGATGACCTCTTTCAACAGTTTGTCGTGCATCTTGTTGCTTGCATACAGTCCTTTGGCGACGGGAAGATAAAATTGTTCCGATTCACGTGTAGAGATCAGTTCAGGTAGGAACTTATAGTCAGTACGGCCCCAGGCCCCTGCATAACGGGCATGATAGATTGCCGATTGCTTGCCGAACAGGGAACCGGAGTAGCTCTTTTCGTCAATAGCTGCGGCATAGTAAGGAATAAAAGCAATTACCCCTGTTTCATGCAATAGCAGTGAACGTATGGTAAGATTTGCCTTATTGCTACCCTTAGTCTCCGAGACGAATTTACTGAGCGGATCCTGAAGGCGTATTTTTTTCTCGTCATACAATTTCATGATAGCAGGGAGGGTCGCAGTTGCCTTGGTAACCGATGCCAGGTCGTAGACTGTTTCGTCCGTCACTTCAGGGCTTTCCCCGTAATCGAATTTGCCGAACTCCCTTTCATAGATCACCACCCCGTCTTTTGCTACCAGGATTTGGCATCCGGGATAGGCCCGCTGTCTGATCCCTTCCATTGCAATACTCTCTATCTCACTGAATCTTTCCGAAACTAACCCTGTCTCTTCGGGCATAGAATAGCCCAGGCGTATCTTTTCTGTGTTAAGGCCTGTGCCTTCCTTAATAGCAGTAGTCGATACCGGAAGCTTTCCGCTGATACCAATTCCTCCGAAAATACCCTGGGCAGCGCTCATCTGCGCGAAATCAGTAGCATCGTAGCCTATAAGGGTTACTGTGGTGTTGTTGAATGATGCTTGAAAATTATCTATCCTGTAAGGAGAGGTGAAAAATGTAAGTATAGTCTTCCGGTCTTTTGTCAGTTGTTGTAACGCTGCCGCATCAACGGCATTGCTTGAATGGATGGAGATAATAATCAGGTCATACTCTTTCAACGCTTTTATTTCGGAGAGTGCTGCTGTGGATTGGGCATTGAAAGTGGTTAGGGGGGCGTATTTTTTCAGATACTTGTGGAACGTGTTGTCAGCAGGAGCACCGATGGAAACGGCTGCGATCTTTGTCTGGTCGAGTTTCCTCACCGGGATCAACTCATTCTCATTTTTGAGAAGCGTGACAGCACCATCATAAATCTTCCGCTGTATCCATTCTGCAGAAGAGGCATTTACTTTGTTATGAATGGTTGAGGTATTGATAGGGGTAAACTCGTTTGCACCAAGGATATATTTGTAAGAAAGTATTTTCCGTACTTTTTCTTCGAGGAGTGAAGTTGGAATTGTACCGTCTTCGACTGCTTTTTTCACTGATGCGAATTCTTTTCCCTGGTTTACAACTCCTAATATGATGTCATTGCCAGCCAATAGGGCTTTTATGCTTGCTTCGGGTTGATCAGAGACGCCCTTCATAGCCATACCGTCGGTAAAAGTGAGTCCGGTGAAACCCATTTCCTTTTTGAGAAGGTGTATGCCTACTTCAGGGGAAAGCGATGCAGGCATACCTTTTGTCTGTAATGCCGGCACGTTCAGATGACCTGTCATCATTCCCGACAGTCCGGCATTGATATACTCACGGAATGGAAAAAGTTCTATTTGTTCCAATCGTTCGCGGTTATGCGGGATAGTCGGTAATGTCTTGTGAGAGTCTTCAGAGGTGTCGCCATGACCGGGGAAATGTTTAGCTACTGACATCACGCCGTTTTCCTCCAATCCTTTTGCATAGGCAATTCCTTTCTTTGCCGTATTGACCGGATTCTCTCCGTAGGAACGTGTACCGATAATGGGATTTTTAGGATTACTATGGACGTCGAGTGAAGGGGAGAAATTTACATGAATACCCATTTCTCTGCATTGGCGTGCTATTTCCTTTCCATAGAGTTTCACTATCTCTTCATCCTGTATGGCTCCGATTATCATATTCCTGGGATATTTCGGGGCGTCTGTCAACCGCATGGACAAACCCCACTCACCGTCAAGGGAAATCAAAAGCGGTATGTCCGCAAGTTGTTGGGCATAATTAGTAATATCGGCCTGCTGAGCCAATGTTCCCTTTGAAAAGAGTAATCCTCCTACTTTCTGATTCCGGATATACCCCGATATTCTGCCCTTCCAACTACTATTTGGTTCTACTATGGGCATAAAAAGCTGTCCAACCTTTTCGTCGAGGGTCATTTTTGTATATACCGAATCCACCCACCGCGTCATTCCTTCCTTATCCGTCTGTTCATACAGATTGGTAGACACCTGCGCTGATACAAGCACCGGGTATATAATAGAAATGCATAAAAAAAGCATCTTTTTCCTCATTGGTCTCTTCATATCGCTCTCTACTTAACTCAATTAGTAATTACTAATTACCAATTACCAATTACTAATTACTAATCAGCACTTTTCTGCCTTTCCCACCTTTTCACCGCTTTGTTTTCTCCAATTCTACATCTATTCTCCCTACATAGATTCCGCGACCGTTGGTCTGGTAGATCATTACCTCCTTATTATCCAGGTTTTTGCGTATTTCCGGCTCTTTCATATAGGTGTGGCTGTGCCCGCCGATGATCAGATCGATATTTCGGGTTGATTCTGCTAATATGAGATCCTGCGGGTAACCCAGGTGGGAGAGGCAAATCACCATGTCACATTTATGTTGTGACCGGAGCTGTTCAGCCAATTTGTTGGCTGTCTTCACCGGATCAAGGAATTCCATTCCCTTATAGTTCTCTACGGCAATCAATCCCTGCGGACGCACGCAGATACCGATGACACCTATACGAACGCCATCTTTTTTCAGGATAATATAGGGTTTGACGAGTCCTGCCAATGCTGTCCGGGAAAAATCGTAATTGCTGGAGATAATGGGGAAATCGGCTTTACGCACCACCTCTTCGAGCACTTCCATCCCGTAATCGAACTCATGGTTACCCAGCGTGGCAGCATCATATTTCATCAGGTTCATTGCTTTCACTTCCACTTCTCCTTTGAAAAGGTTGAAATAGGGTGTACCTTGTAGGAAATCTCCTGCATCGAAGAGAAGCACGTTTTTATTCTCTTTCCTGACTTTATCCACATAAGAGGCCCGTCGTACCACACCTCCTTTGTCGGCAGCTGTCCTGTCGGTCTCAGGCAGAGGTTCTATTCGACTGTGGCTGTCGTTGGTATGAAGAATCACAATCTTCTTTTGCGGGAATGCCTGAAAAGAAAGAAACAGGGAGAGGCAGAGTATGATAAGGCGGTTTGTTGAATACATATTTCTACAGAGTGAAAAGTGAAAAATTAAAAGTGGAAAACTTTTATCGTGCGAAGCACATCAGCGAATTACAATACGTCCATCGAGTGCGGACTCGATCTCGTTACCACGCCGGGTCTGTTCCTTTACCCAGTCGATCATCACATCACGTAATGTAATGCCAGTGTTAACGCTGCTGACAGCATCGCGGAAGGCACTCATATTGTCGTTACCTTCAGCCAGATAGTCGAGTGTGACGATGTGGTAAATTTTGTTCTTATCAATGGGTTGCCCGCCGATAGTAACACTCTTTACTCTTCTTTTGTCGATAACCAGTTTCACATTCGAAGAGATGCCAGCCCCTCCTATGCGCGCATAGGCGTCGAACATCTTTTCCAGGTCACTGCCCTTCAGTTCCAGGAAGGTGATGGTATTGTCGAAAGAGTATATTTCATAAAGGTTACCTATGGTCACATCTCCCGCAGGGAGGGTCGCGCGGTGTCCGTGGACATTCATCACTCCTATATCTGCTCCACCCGGCAAATGTTCATCCCCATATGATTTCATAACATCCGAAGTGAGGTTGGTCAGCAGGCTTTCAGGCCTCTTGTAATCCATGAATTGAGTGGATCTGCCGATTACTACGTTCATCTCCCGGTCGAGTTCTGTCTTATAGGATTGCACGAGCTCCTCCATCTGCCGGTGAGGATATGTGTCGAAAGAAGAATTCATCTCGACAATAGTGCCGGACATCTCCGCGATCCGGTATTGCTGATTACAAGAAAGAAGCAAGATTGCCATACAGGCAATCCACATTGTTTTTAGTCGCATGTTGTATGTTATTGTATAAAACAGGTCAAAAGTACATTTTTTTACCTTGTGCGTCAAGACGTAGATCGAAAATAAACATTAAATTGTGTTTTGTGTGGAAGATTAAAGAAAATTTTCTACCTTTGCATCCGCTTTGCGTAATCTCTGTCGGCAACAGGCCGTTATATTGCGTTCAAAAGGGTTAATTATTAACATAAAGCTTGATAAAAATGGATTTAATAAAGATCGCGGAAGAAGCTTTCGCGGGAGAAAAAAAAGAATTTCCCAAATTCAAGAGCGGTGACACGATCACAGTGGCTTATCGTATTGCTGAGGGGAACAAAGAGCGTATACAGCAATATCGCGGAGTGGTGATCAAGATCGCCGGTCACGGGGACGCCAAGCGTTTTACCGTAAGAAAAATGTCTGATAATATCGGTGTGGAACGTATTTTCCCGATGAACTCACCCTTTATTGATAATATTGTTCTTAACAGCGAAGGTAAAGTACGCAGGACAAAATTGTACTATCTGCGCAAACTGCGTGGAAAAGCTGCCCGCATCAAGAAAAAAGTATATTGATATACTGCAGTACACAATACATAAGCCCCGGATTTTTTATTCGGGGTTTTTTATATTTTTACAGAATATAAGATGTGCCTCGGAAAAACTCAAGCAAGCTTGGCTTTTCTTTCGGCTTTCACTATATTTGCCCTGCTATTCTATAATCGGTAACCTGCAGCATGTTATTCAAAACAGAAGGTATAGTACTCGGTGCCACTTCCTACAGTGACACCTATTCCATCGCTCATCTTTTTACGCGTGATTTTGGTCGGGTTTCCTACCTGTTGCCTATATCGCGTGGGAAAAAGACGAAAATCCGGAACTCACTTTTCTTTCCTTTGTCGGTGTTGTATCTGGAAGTCGAGCATATGCCGTTACGAGATGTTCAGAGGCTGAAAGAGGTGGAGAGGCAATTTCCGCTATACGGACTATGTACTAACATGACTAAGGTCTCTCTTGCTTTTTTTATTTCGGAGTTTTTATCGTTCATCCTCCGCGAATCGGACAACAACGAATTGACATTCGATTACCTGAAAAATTCGATAGAGACATTAGAGGCCACAGAAAAGGGATTAGCGAATTTCCATCTGGCGCTTATGATGGGATTGACACGTTTTCTGGGAATCTATCCCAACACGGAATTTACAGGGAATTATTCTTTCTTTGATCTGCAGCATGGAGAGTTCGTGGTAAATGAACCGATGCATTCCTATTATCTGGACAGGAAAGAGAGTCACTACCTGCGCGATCTTTATCGCATCAACTACAGCAATATGCATCTTTTTAAACTATCGCGGAATAACCGCAATGAGATTGTGGATCAATTGCTGGACTATTACCGGTTGCACATTTACAATTTTCCACCATTGAAGTCATTGGAAGTCTTGCGGGAGTTGGGATAGGTGGTTAAAACTAAAAACTAAGAGTCAAACTTCTCCACTTCTTGACTTCGGACTTCTCCACTTCTTGACTTCCCTATTCTAACTTCTATTGTTTATATGCCTGGAAAACAATAACTCTTCCTTCAGGATCAATGCTGAAAGAATCTCCCAACGACTCATTTAATGACCCCTGCCACCAGTTTGTCAATATTCTTCCTTCGACCGGATATTTAAGGTTGTGTGTGGTGAGTTTTTTAGGGTCGATGGAGAAAATGGAAACCTGTTCTCCCTTGTAACTTTTAAACTCCGTGATTGAGTGAATGGGTGTGAAGATACCCCAATTGGTCACCATGATGACCTCTGCTAACTCTGCATAGTCGGCCAATAGCGATATGTTCCCAAGGGTGTGGTCTTCACGTTTTCCGGTTCCACCTACAATAATAATTTCCTGTCTGCCGTTTTCAACACAAAACTGTACTGATTTAGTGAGATCATTTGTTTCCTTGTCGGGGTTGGGATGGAGGATATCGGCAAAACGGATCTTGTTCTCTTCCGAGATCGAATCACAGTCACCTACAATGGCATCGGGTACCCCTCCCCGGGCGATGAAGTCGTTGGCCGCTCCATCGCAGCAGATAATATACTCTGCCTCTCTGATACAGGAGAGGGGAACGGGGTGGCTGGGAAACCGCCCGTTGGCAATAATTACCGTTGTGACGGTCTTGTTTTTGTTCATCTTTTACAGCTTTGGTTCTATTTCCATTTAATGCAACAGTTACTGCAAAGGTATAAAAGATGTGCTAATGAAAAATAACCGCCGGCATAAATTCTCCTGCTACTAAAAAAACTCATAACTATCTTTCCAGTTGTTGCTCCAACTGAATTGATCTTGGAAACAAGATATTGTTCTCCAGATGAATGTGGCGGTGCAGATCCTCTTCGAACTCCTTTAGCAAGCTCAGTGTCACCCTGTAGGTATTGCAGGCGTCTTCGGGAGGAGTATAGTTACCGGTCAACTCGCTGATCCTCCTGAATCGCTCCCCTTCGGCAGTATGTTCCTGTTCCATCTGTTCGATGTAGGTGGCCGCCGATCCTATTCCCGTCTGCGGTTTCTTTCCATCAGACAGCTGGGTCTTTACCAACAGGCGGATATAAGGAAACAACATCAATTCCTCTTTTTTCATATGAGCCGAAAGATCTTTTGTCGAGTCGAAAAATAGTTGTTCCACTTCTATTAATTCGGGATGACTGCCGCTATGGACGCTGACCACTTTTTGAAGGAACGGGGTGATTTCCGGAATCTTCTTCTCCACATAGCGATGGTGTGTTTTCTCTATATAATCGGTCAGTAGGTCAAGAGGAAACAATTTCACGTCGATATCACCGGCCTCCTTAGTATTTATCGTTTCAGAAAGTTCATCGATAAGCCTGTTTTCATCTATCTGTTTTTTATTGCATGCGTCTGCTATTGTCCTGTTCCCATTGCAACAGAAATCTATATTGTATTTCTTGAATATTGATGCTGCTTTGTAGTTCTCAGCTACGATTTTACCTACGATACTTTGACTGTTTATAACCATAATTGATACATATTTTAGAGAGCTTCTCCCGGCTTTCTGGAACAGAAAGCCGGGAGAGTTGCCCTGGGGTGAATAGTTATTTTTTCTTTATTGTTAATGTGTATACAAACCAGAAGAGGGCGAGGGTGCCTATTGCAAAGACAGTGTCGCCTACAATGCGTAACCATTTAAATACACTCACCAGCGGTTGCTGCATGAATTCGGCGGAACGGGCATACCACATTCCTTCCTTGACACTGGCTACGGTTTGCATCAGGCCGACCGGCAGCAAGCTCAGTACAACCATCAACAGCAATCCGATATTGAGTGTCCAGAAGGTGAATGAGATCAGCTTATTGTTCCATTTCTGTTTCCGGTACATACTGCGCAATACGAACAGGATGAGCCCGATACCTAACATGCCATAAACCCCGAAGAGTGCTGCATGGCCGTGTACCGGTGTTGTGTTCAATCCCTGCATATAGTAGAGGGCGATGGGTGGATTAATGATGAATCCGAAGATCCCGGCCCCTAGGAAGTTCCAGAAGGAGACCGAAAGCAGGAAGTAGATAGGCCATTTGTAATCCGCCAGCCATTCGGTGGCTTTGCTCATCCGGTAGTTGTGATAGGCTTCAAACCCGATTAATACCAGCGGAACCACTTCGAGTGCACTGAACGTGGCACCCAGTGCCATGACCGCTGTCGGCGTCCCGGTGAAATAAAGGTGATGGAAGGTCCCCAGAATACCCCCGGTCAGGAAGATGACCGTGGCAAAAAGCACATTGTTGGTCGCCGATTTGATGCCCAACAGTCCCATGCGTGTAAAGAGGAAAGCAGCCACCACGGTAGCGAACACCTCGAAGAAGCCTTCTACCCAGAGATGGACTACCCACCAGCGCCAGTATTCGGCAACAGCCAGGTTGGTTGTC
Source organism: Proteiniphilum sp. (assembly GCF_034331125.1). Lineage (NCBI taxonomy): Bacteria > Pseudomonadati > Bacteroidota > Bacteroidia > Bacteroidales > Dysgonomonadaceae > Proteiniphilum > Proteiniphilum sp. The sequence continues at coordinate 75,963 of NZ_JAXQGC010000035.1, read as the reverse complement.
CGTCCCCACATAAGCCCCGCGCCATAGAATAACGCAATGGCGGCACAGGAGATCAGGAACAGGATTAGCAATCCTCTTTCTGATGTTCCCTTTTTGATGATTGGCAGGATAGGCCGGATCATCAGCGCCAGCCAGAGGAACAGGCCTACTACCAGGAGCAATTGCCAGAAACGGCCTAAATCCACATATTCATATCCCTGATGCCCAAACCAGAAATTATTGACAAGATTGAGCCGTTGCATTACTCCGAACCATTGCCCGGTCATGGAGCCTGCCACCACGATAAGCAAGGCGATAAAAAGTAGGTTTACCCCCAGTTTCTGAAATTTCGGATCCCTTCCGTTTAACGAAGGGGCAATATACAATCCGGTGGCAAGCCATGCAGTAGCTATCCAGAAGATGGCCAGTTGGATATGCCAGGTACGGGTGATGGAGTAGGGGATGAATTTAGCGATGTCGATGCCGTAAAAACCATCTCCTTCCACTCCGTAGTGTGCAGTGATCACGCCCAGCAGTACTTGTACCAGGATCAGCAGGTTCACAATCCAGAAATATTTCTTTACCGCCCACATCGACGGGGTGATGGTCTGGTTCATCAATGGGTCTTCCACCGGTTTAAGCGTCTCCTCCTGGCGGCTGCGTGCCTGTACAAAGATCATGATACCAATCCCTAAAAGCAGCATGATAATACTGAATCCTGTCCAAAGCACCAGATCACTGGTCGGCACATTACCTATCTGCTCGTCCGGAGGCCAGTTGTGCGTATAGGTTACGTCCGAACCGGGACGTTCCGTGACGCATGCCCAGGAGGCCCAGAAAAAGAACTGCACCATTTTATCCATCCTCTCTTCCGATTTGATGGTGTTTTTCGCAATGGCATAATCGGAACGGAGTTTATCCAGTGCCGGATCATCCATAAAGAGTCCTGCATAATGTTGCTTATTGTGCAGGAATGCCTCATATCGTTCGCTGTGAATAGTGAGTGTCCCGGTTGCAGCATCATAGGTGTTTACCCTAAGGAACTCCTGCAACCTCGACTCCAATGAGGCCTTGTCGGCAGTGGCCAATGCATCAAACTCTTTTCCGTAGTCGGCCTGAGACCATTTGTTCAGGAGATACTGGGCTTCCCTGTGCAGATAGTCGGCTGTCCAGTCGGGTGCCACGTACGCACCATGGCCCCATACGGTTCCTATTTCCTGTCCGCCGATACTTTGCCAGATATTCTGGCCGTCTTTGATGTCATTACCTGTAAATAACACCTCGCCCGTCTCGTTAGTCACTTTTTCGGGTACGGGCGGAGCCTGTTGATAGATCTGGACGCCGTAAAACAGCAATACGGCAAATGAAATGCCTACCACCAGTGCAAATGCAATCCACAATTTTTTCTGTGTCATACTGAATCATTTTTTAGGTTAGAAATTTATGATATTATCCGGATTGATCTTAAAAAATGAATGCCTGTTATGAACAAGCAGATAACCTTGACCACTTCTGTTCCCACATAATAAAAATGGAGTGGTGATGACGGGACTTCCAATCCTTGCTGGTAGAGAGGAATGCGGGCATCCAGTGCTGGTAATAGCCAAAGTGTTTGAATGATGAGTATCAGCAATGCGATCAGAAATAATACCCTGGGTAGGTTTATTCCCATCCCGCGGTGGAGTAGGAATAGGTCCACTGCCATAAGAATGGCAAATACCCATTCTGCTTTATTCAGTGCTTTGAATACCAAGCTACCTATGCCGAGACCTAAAGGAAGTGTCACGCCAGGTGCCCTGAACTTTAACCACGCCTCCATGAAGCTGATGGCACAAACAAATCCTATCCATAAAAAAACAGAAGGTAATGCCAGAATGTGGAGTTGAGCTTCTTTCGTTAGCATATTTTTGATTTTAGCTGCGATTAATTTAAACTACTTTTTGTCAGGTTGATAATGTCCTGCATTATACCAAGCATAATGAGAATGGAAAACAATTATTATTACTTAATAATTTGATATCCTGTTCTTTTGTATTTCCGATAATTTTGTCGTAAATTAAAGGAAAAAATTTACCGCTTCAATAGGGTTTCCCTGTTTTTAATTCCTACTGCCAGTTCATAAGCAGTGGTATTTTGCAGGACTCCTCTCATTTCTTTTCTGATCTCTTCCACAGAATAGTGTATAGGGCAAGGGCGTGTTTCATCGCAATGGTTCAATCCCAGTGCGCAGCCTTCAAAAAAAGTATTTCCATCGATTGCCCTGACTATGTCTGCCATAGTGATACCATGCAAATTTTCACGTTTGATTTCAAATCCTCCATTGGGCCCTGTATAGGATTCCACAATACCACTTTTTGATAACAATCCCAGTATTTTTCCCGTAAATGCTTCCGGAGAGCCGATATTCTCTACAATATCACCGATTTTGACCCTTTTTCCCTTCAATGATTGGGAGGCAATATAGAGAGTGGCTCTTATTCCATATTCGCAAGTTTTCGAGAACATATAATCTATTTTTGCCAAAGATATATTATTTTTTTTATTTACGATATTTTTGTCGTAAATATTTTTCGCATAAGAGAATTTACTTTTTACTGCATAGATTTTCTATCATTACACTTCATTTGTCATGCTGAAAAAGTCTTGGTTCTTTGCTCTTGGTTCTTTGTCCTATGAATGCCAAATATTTAATAAAATATAAAAGATACGCTTTTTCAAACAATAGGTTTGAAAAACTGTTCTTATGTAGAATCGTTCTAATTATTAAAGGATACACTAAGAAATATTATATTGTAAAGTAAAAGCTGTTATGGCCAAAACAAAATCAAAAAAAAGTGAATTAACAAAGGAGAAAATGCTGCACATGCATCGGTTGATGCTTGATATCCGTAATTTCGATAGCAGGGTAAACCGGCTTGTAAAAAAGGGAAAGATACCCGGGATGACACATTTCTCCATAGGGGAGGAAGCAGCCAATGTGGGTGCTATTGGTGCGATAAAGGCCGGATTCGACCTGATTACTTCCAATCATCGCGGACATGGACAGAGTATTGCGTTAGAGATAGACCTCAACGGAATGATGGCGGAGATTATGGGAAAGGCCACCGGAACTTGTAAGGGAAAGGGTGGTTCCATGCATATTGCCGATCTCGATGGAGGAAATTTAGGTGCGAATGGTATTGTAGGCGGAGGAATGGGAATGGCCATTGGTGCCGCACTCACCCAGAAAATGAAAAAAACCGGAAAGATTGTTCTCTGCTGTTTTGGCGATGGAGCATGTAACGAGGGAACTTTCCACGAAACGTTAAATATGGCTTCTATCTGGAAATTGCCGGTGATCTTCTACTCTATTAATAATATGTATGGCATCAGTACACCTATCAAGGATGTAATCAATATCGACTACAATTACCAACGGGCTTGTGCTTACGGTATTCCCGGGCATTTTATTGAGGATGGTAATGACTTGCTTGCCGTTTATAATAAATTCGAGGAGATAGTACAGTATGTACGTGATGGTAACGGTCCGGTGCTGGTAGAGGCGGTCACTTACCGTTGGTTAGGGCATTCTACGTCTGATCCCGGAAAATACCGTACCAAAGAAGAGGTGGATGAATGGAAGAAAAGAGATCCTATCGATCGTTTCAAAAAACACCTTCTCGAGAATAAAATAGCTACCGCACAGGAGATAGAAGCGTTAGAACAGGCGTCACTGGCAGCGGTAGAAGAGTCAGAGAAATTTGCATTGAGCAGTCCGGAACCGACATTGGAGTCGGCGTTCGAAGATATCTTTGCAGACTAAATTCAATTAACCCCAAAAATGATTTAGCCCGGAGACCTTATAGTCTCTGTTGCTCATACAAAACAACAACAGCAGAAAAAAACAGATGGAAAATAAAACAAAGCTCATGTCTGTCCGTGATGCCATCATCATGGCAATGTCGGAAGAGATGCGTCGTGATGAGAATGTATTCCTGATGGGAGAAGATGTGGGTATTTTCGGAGGTGACTTCGGTACATCGGTAGGAATGCTCGAGGAGTTCGGCAAAGAACGTGTGCGTGATACTCCTATTTCAGAAAATGCCATTTCCGGAGCGGCCATAGGCGCTGCCATGACCGGGATGCGCCCTATTGTGGATGTGACATTTATGGACTTTATTGTCTATATGATGGATAATATTGTGAATCAGGCTGCCAAAACAAGATATATGTATGGCGGGAAAGGGCAGATACCGGTGGTATTCCGTGCCGCGGCGGGAGGTGGTGTCGGCTCTGCCGCACAACACTCTCAATCGCTTGAAGCCTGGTTTACCCATATCCCCGGACTCAAAGTGATTGCCCCGGGTACACCGGCCGATGTGAAGGGATTGCTCAAGGCGGCAGTCCGCGACAATAATCCGGTGATCTTCCTCGAATATAAGGCACAATATAATATGAAGGGTGAGGTACCGCTTGATCCGGAGTTTGTATTGCCTATCGGGAAAGCCGATATCAAAAAAGAAGGAAAAGATGTCACCGTCATCACCTATGGACGTATGCTGGAGCGTGTGATGCAGGCTGCGAACGAGGTAGAGGAAACCGAAGGGGTGAGTGTGGAGGTCGTAGACCTGCGTACGCTGGCACCCCTCGATAAAGAGGCTGTGCTCGAGTCGGTGAAAAAAACCGGTAAAGTATTGCTGGTAAACGATGCACATAAAACGGGCGGTTTTATTGGCGAAGTAGCGGCGATGATTGCGGAGAGCGATGCGTTCGATTACCTTGACGGACGTATATTGCGCCTTGCCGGTGAGGATGTACCCATTCCCTACAACCAGACATTGGAAGCGGCTATGATACCCAATGTGGAGCGGATCAAGAAGTACATTCTCAAATTAGTGAATAACCGATAAAAAGGGAGTAATGGAAAATAAAAGATTCAGGGCAACACCGGCGGCGAGGGCTTTGGCCAAACGTCTGGGTGTGGATCTGCTCAGTGTGACCGGTACCGGTTACAAAGGGCGCATCCATAAAGACGATATAGCCAACTTCAATTACGAAGAGAAAACACATATTTCTCCGCTTGCCCGCCATATTGCCGAAGTACACAATATAGACCTGAAAGGGGTAAAAGGATCGGGACACCGCAACAAGATAATGAAAGACGATGTGTTACAGTTGATCTCTGATCCCGACTTGAAAGCCCGATTCACGCTTAATGACTTTGGTGAAGTATTTGTTCCCAAAGCAGGTCAGGCTGCAGCCGGCCCCTCGGCAGAAGTGTCGCAGAAAGCCCCTGCGGCAGCCGTATCACAGGGTGCCCCGGTTACATCGGTTGCAGGTGAAACCGAAACTGTACCGATGACCCAGATGCGGAAGATTATCGCCAAACGGATGTCGGAAAGTTTCTTCGGAATCCCCACTTTTATCCAGACATGGGAAGTGGATATGACTGAATTGCTGGCATTGCGTAAGCGGTTGATAGAACCAATACAGGAGAAGACCGGAAAGAAACTTACTGTGACTGACCTGATCTCCCTCGCTGTAGTGAAAATGCTGTTAAAACACAAATATATCAATGCCAGCCTTAATCCGGAAGGAACGGAAATGACCTTCCATAATTATGTAAATCTGGGAGTGGCGGTAGGTCTGGATGAAGGGCTATTGGTGCCTGTGGTGAAGAATGCCGATAAGATGTCGCTCAGCGAATTTGTAGTGGCATTGAAGGATCTGACGGAACGCACTTTTTCTAAGAAGTTACTACCGGATGAACAGGCAGGGAGTACATTTACGATCAGCAACCTGGGGATGTATCCCGTGGATGAGTTTACTGCCATCATCAACCAGCCTAACGCGGCCATCCTGAGTGTTGCTTCTACTAAGGAGAAACTTGTGCCGGTAAATGGCGAAGCGGTCGTACGGCCTATCATGAAGATGAGCCTTACCAGCGATCACCGTATTATAGACGGACTCACGGCAGCGAAATTCATGACCGATCTGAAAAAATTGATGGAAGATCCGATCACTTTATTGATTTAAAAAAAAATAGATATATGGCTTATGAAATAATCATGCCCAAGGCCGGTATAGACATGACCGAAGGGCAAGTGGTGAAATGGTTGAAAAAAGAGGGTGATCCGGTAAAGGAAGGTGAGATCATTCTTGAGATAATGACCGACAAGACCAGTATGGAGATCGAGGCGGAGGCGTCGGGTATCCTGCTGAAAATAGTACACCCCGACGGTGATACGGTTCCTGTTACCGAGGTAATCGGTTATATCGGGTCGGAAAATGAGTCGGTGGATACACTGATGCCCGAGGTAATCGAAGATACAGGTGAAAAGGAGAGTGAAGAAGATAAACGGATGATCCGTCTCGAGGATAATTATAATGTGGTTGTGATCGGTGGCGGTCCTGCCGGATATGTGGCAGCCATTAAGGCCGCTCAACTGGGCGCCAGGGTGGCTATCGTGGAAAAAGGCGAATTCGGAGGTACTTGCCTGAATGTAGGATGTATCCCCACAAAGGCCTATCTGAAAAATGCTGAGATCATCGAACATATCCGGGAAGCATCCACAAGGGGAATCCTGATCGACAGTTCACAGATCAAAGTGGATATGGAGAAAGTGCAGGAGTACAAAAACGGTGTGGTGAAGAAGCTGACCAGCGGTGTTGTGGCACTCCTCAAGAGCAATGGCGTGGATATTTACCAGGGTGTTGGTAAGATCAACAAGAATAAGGATGTGGTAGTAAACGACTCGCAGATCATTAAAGCCGACAAGATCATTTTGGCCGGAGGATCCAAAGCATCCAGAATCAATATTCCCGGTATCGAGAGCGACAAGGTGCTTACCAGCGATGATCTTCTCGCTATCAAGGAAGTACCCGAAACACTGGCTGTCATTGGTGGTGGCGTGATTGGCACTGAGATGGGACAATCGTTTGCCGGCCTTGGATCCAAAGTAATCATCATCGAGATGATGGATCGTATTGTGCCGCCTCTCGACCATGAAGTTTCCGCCGAGCTGACCAGGATCGTCAAGAAGAAGGGAATGACGATAATCACCTCTGCCCGTATTACCGAGATTGTGGATAAAGGCGATAAGCTGGAAATCAAGATCGATGGAAAAGATTCTGTGATTGCCGATAAGGCATTGATCTCCATTGGCCGTGTGCCCGACCTCGAAGGAATGGGTGAGGTGAAGTTCGAAACCGAACGGGGTAAGATAAAAGTGGACAAGTACATGGAGACGAGCGTCAAAGGTATTTATGCGCCCGGCGATGTAAATGGTATCAAGATGCTTGCCCACGTGGCTTTCCGTATGGGTGAAGTAGCCGCAGAGAATGCGGTAAAAGGAAATCATCGTTCCATCAAACTACTTTCCGCTCCTTCAGTGGTTTATACCTCGCCCGAAGTGGCTATGGTCGGTCTGACCGAAGAGGAAGCACGTGCGAAGTACGACGATATCCGCATCGGGCGGTTCAACTTTGCCGCTAACGGTCGTGCTTTGGCATCGAGCGAAGCGCATGGTTTCGTGAAGGTGATCGCAGATAACCGCTATGGGGAAGTGCTGGGTGTGCATATCATTGGCCCCTCTGCCGCGGAGATCATTACCCAGGCGTCACTCATCATGGAAATGGAGATCACCGTGGATGAAGTGATAAAGACCATCTATGGGCATCCGACCTATTCCGAAGCGCTGTTCGAAGCCTTTGCCGATATCCTGGATGAAGCGGTACATATACCTAAAAAGAAGAAGTAAATAAATTATATATGTTTTGTGGCGGGTTCCGGCTGAAAGATGACGGAGCCCGCCCTCCTTTTATCTTATGATATATATTGTCAATAAAAGTACTGACCCCGCTTATAATATTGCGTTGGAAGAGTTTTGTTTCAAGGAGTTGAAACAGTTCGACAAGATTTTTATTCTTTGGATCAATGAACCGGCTATCATCGTCGGAAAGCATCAGAACACACAGGCAGAGATCAACAATCGCTTTGTCCAGGAAAACGGGATTCATGTGGTACGGCGCATTACCGGAGGAGGAGCGGTTTATCACGACCTGAATAATCTGAATTATACTATCATCTCCAATGAAGAGGAGGGAGAAAATGATTTCGATTTCAAGACTTTCTCACAACCGGTTATAGAGACACTGGCCGAATTGGGTGCTCAAGCTGAATTTTCCGGCAGGAACGATATTACTATCGACGGCAAAAAGATCTGTGGCAATGCGCAGGCTTATGTGGGTAACCGGGTTATGCATCACGGCTGCCTGCTGTTCGATACCGATTTGAGTGTACTTGCCAAAGCACTGGAAGTATCCAAAGAGACGGTCGATTTTAAAGGGGTGAAATCTGTTCGTAGCCGGGTGGATAATATCCTGCCCAATCTTCCGGTAAAGATCACCGTCCATGAGTTTGCAGATAAGATATTGTCGCAGATGAAACGGAAGTTTCCCGAAATGAAAGAATATCATTTTAGTGAAAATGAAAAAAACGAGATTGAAAAAGCCCGTCAGGAAAAGTTTGCCAACTGGGAATGGACTTATGGGCATAACCCGGTGGCAGAGGTAGTCCGTGAAAAGCGTTATTCTGCGGGACGAATACAAGTCTTTCTCAATATCGGAAATGGCCGGATAAAGGCAATCCGTTTCTACGGTACCTTTTTCGGGAAGAACGGCGATTTAGCTGTGCCGCAGGACGCCTTAAAAGGGGTGATATACACTTCTTCGGAGGTGAAAAAGGCACTGGCAACTCTTGATATTTCCCAATATTTTGCAGGATTCTCTCTTGACGAACTTACTGAAGCAATCGTGGATTGAGGCTTTCAACCGATTTGCCTTTCAGCAGTTGTTTCACTGCTCATCATCCGTTTCCATTTTAAATATCCAAAAACAGAAATTACTGAGTAGATAGCAAAAAGAATAGAAGTAGGGTAGAGCCCTTTCCATACATACAATCCGCAGGAGATAATATTCACGAAAAACCAGAACCACCATTGCTCCACGTATTTGTGGGCCAGTAACCACATGCCCAGGATACTGAGTGCTGTAGTGAAACTGTCTCCATAGGGAACGGGACTGTCGGTAAATCGGATCAGAATAAAGGCGATAGCCGCAAAAAGTGCAGTGCCTATTGTCAAAATCGGTATGATATAACGGCGGGGTGTATGGCGGATCGGCAACCCCGCCCCTTCTGACTTATGCTTTGTCCATCGTACCCATCCGTAGATACTGGCGAAGAAGTAGTAAACATTAATTCCCATATCGGCATAGAACTTACTCTGGAAGAATATCCAGACATACACGATGGGCATCAGTACACCCACCGGCCACAACCATTTGTTGGCATTGTATTCCAGATACAGATAGAGTAGTCCGATAACGGCGCCGATAATTTCAATGGTCTGCATTATTTGTTTTTATGTAAAGGTAAACGGATTTCCCCGGTAAAAGGAGAAAATCCGTTTACTATGTATATGATTTTCTAGAAACTTAACGTAAGCCGTGCCATATAATTACGGGGGGCTTGCGGATAATATCCGACCCAATTGATAGTACTTCCATTCTCAAAAGCATCAGTAGAAGCCCATCCATTAGCTATGTATTTACTGTTGAACAGGTTGTTCACAAAAAACTGCAGATTGAAAGTTCCTACTGCCGACGGTTTAAAAGTATAGCCGGCCGAAAAGTTGCTTACGAAATAGGCATCAATCGACTTTTCATTGTCTGATGTATTATCGAGGTATTGTTTGCTTACATATTTTCCTGTCAGGTTCAGATAGAGATCCGGTGTGGGCTGCCAGGTGGCGCCTATCGCACTCACGACGCTGGGAGAGAAGGATATATTGGTCGTTCCGTAATCTTTGGCTATCTGTCTTGTCCAGTTGTAATCATCTTCGTTGTCATATACGTCAAAATAGGCCGTATAGTTGTCGATCTTGTTCCGGCTAAGTGTGGTGTTGGCGTCCAAGATGAATTTATTGTTAAAGAGCGGTATAACTGCTTCCAGTTCAATACCGGCCCGGTAGCTGTCTTTTACATTTTCCATTAATTTGTATCCTATGTCACTGAGCTTTCCGGTCTGTACCATTTGGTTATGGTAATCCATATAATAGAGGTTTGCTCCTAATCGAATACCACTCTCTCCCTGATGTCGGTAACCCAACTCATAGTCGATCATCCGCTCCGGTTTGATGGGATTTACAGCGCCTCCTTTTATCCCATCTTTCAGGTCGGTTCGGAGTGGTTCCCGTTGTCCTACGGCGGCCGATGCATAGAACCGGTTATGGTCGTTCATCCGGAACGAAAGGCCAGCTTTTGGGTTTACGAAGTTGTAATTGAATTCTCCCGTCAGATCCATCAGATCGTCATCGATACCGCTGAAACGGTAGCCAATGTGGCGGTATTGCAGGTCACCGAAAAGAGAGAGTTTCTCGTTCAGTTGATATTCTGCTTTGGCAAATAGGTTCATTTCCGATTTTTCACCCACGTTACGGTACCACTCGTAATTCTCGGGTATATTCTCCGAGTGTTTTATCCAGGGAAGCCTTCCGTAATGGTCGCCGTCATAGAAACTGTACATTCCGCCGAAGGTCAGTTTCAGGCTATTCTTTGTATAGTTGAAATTGAGGTTGGCCACATAAAAATCATTTTTCATCAACTTTTGCCGTACGAAGTCGGTGCGGCTATAGGTGCTATCACCAATTGTCTGGGGCTCTAACCCGAAATCGGAATATTTTCTGTTGTAGCGGTAATTTTCGTAGTAGCCGTAACCATGGTTGTAACTGAGCCCCGCGTTCATCGAGAGATTCCGGCTCAGTTCCCTAGCAAGGGTGAGTTGCAGGATATCGGAGTAGTAATTGTCGGTTTCGTTGTCATAGTAGAGCCTGTTGCCCGCATCGTCTTTGTATTCCCCGGCCGGATTGTAACGCCGTCCATACTCTTCGTCCTTCATTTGCTCTTCAGAAACACCTTCCCAAGTGATGCCGGTATGTTGAATCCCTTTCATGTAGATCAGGCGAAGCAGCTGCCTGTCAGTGTAATGGGACAATGCAGCATATAGGTTGGTGTGGTCCACCTTCCCGTTTCTTATATAGCCGTCGCCCAACACACGTGAGAAGCGGGTATCGAACGACAGTCCGTTTTTCAATATCCCTGTTCCTGCAGCTATATTGGACAAGAACGTGCCATAACTACCTACTGCGGTAGAAGCTTCTCCATATGCCTCGGAACGTGCCCCCGCCGTTTGGAGGGAGATGCTGGCTCCAAAAGCGGCCGATCCATTGGTGGATGTTCCTACCCCTCGCTGTATCTGGATGTTCTGTAATGAGTTGGATAGATCGGGCAGATTTACCCAATAGACTTCCTGGCTTTCGGGATTATTCAACGGCATCCCATTGAGGGTTACGTTGATGCGGGTAGCATCGGTACCCCTGATCCTGAATGCCGTATTGCCTACTCCTAATCCGTCTTCTGTAAAGGAAACAATTGATGGTTGATACTGCAACACTGTCGGGATATTTCGAGCCGCATTTTCTTTTTTGATATCAGAGGAAGAGATATTGGAGTATGTCACCGGTGTATTTTGCCCGGCACGGGTGGCGGAAACAATTACCTCTTCCAGTTGAATTTGACTAAGAGTGTCAGATGGCACCTCATGTGGCTTTGCTTGATAAACCAATGCCAACAGGATTGCCGGCAATAAAAAAACCTTTTTCATATGACTAATTTATTTTTTTATTAATGTATATGGAACTCGCGATAATCATGATCGTAAACTAAAATGATTAAGCTGCTCGTTTCATTTACATAAAGTTTTAGGATGGACAACGCAACTTGCATTGTACATCGTTAATTAGTGAAATAAAAAAGGGGATTTGTGAAGATGTATACCAGAAAAACCACGAAGTGTGGACTTTATTTTCCCTACGCCGGCATTACCCGGATCAGGTGATTTGGGTATGATCTCAGCCCGTTTACTTGGGCACCCCCTGTCGAATGAGAAAACAAAGATAGGACAATTTTGTTCAGAAGGAGTGTTATCTACTGTTTTTTAACATCCAAAACAGTTGTCAGGGCAAAAATAACCGGTTGAATAGATGTTATTTTTGGATTTATTTGTAATTTCGTTCACTAAAGTTAGACTATTTCTCGCAATGGCAGAAGACAAGCTTGCTTGGATTATGCTCATATTGCTTAACGAAATAGTTCACTCAAATAAAATTTCCGGATTTTAATCCGGCTTTTTCCCTGTACGTCATACCCGATAGGTGTATATATTAATGCGGCAGGAAAATCCCGGTTAAACGAAAGAATATAAACAGGGTCAAATAGGTATATGAGCGATGAAGAAAAACTGGTTGCGGAAGATCAGATGATTGAGAATGAGTTTCAGGCTCTTCTGAACGATTATCTGAATTCGAATCACCGGCGGAAGGTGGACGTCATCACCCGTGCGTATAACATGGCGAAAGAAGCGCATAAAGGCGCACGCCGGCGTTCGGGAGAACCTTATATCATGCATCCGCTGGCGGTAGCCCGTATTGTGTCGAAAGAAATGGGGTTGGGGTCTACCTCCATCTCTGCTTCCCTATTGCATGATGTGGTGGAAGATACCGATTATACTGTGGAAGATATCCGTGCACTGTTTGGCGAAAAGATCGCACAGATTGTGGATGGCCTGACAAAAATCTCGCATGGTATGTTTGGCGAGAATGTATCGGCGCAGGCAGAGAATTTCAGAAAATTGCTGCTGACCATGTCGGATGATATCCGTGTAATCCTTATCAAGATCGCAGACCGACTGCACAATATGCGTACGCTCTCTTCCATGACGGCTGCCAAACAATATAAGATCACAGGAGAGACATTGTATATCTATGCCCCGTTGGCGCATCGCCTGGGACTTTTTGCTATCAAAACCGAACTGGAAGAACTCTGTTTCAAGTATGAGCATCCCGAAACCTATGCCGACCTGACGCAAAAGATTGAGGAGACAGCACCAGAGCGAAACAAGATATATGAAAATTTTGCCGTTCCTGTGATAAAGGCGCTCGATAAAATGGATATGGAATATGAGATGCGGGCGCGGGTCAAGTCAGTCTATTCCATTTGGAACAAGATGCAGACCAAAGGGATTGAATTCTCGGAGGTGTACGACCTGTTCGCGGTACGCATTATTTTTGAAGTGCATCCCGGGATGGATGAAAAGAAACAGTGCTGGGATATCTATTCCGCCATTACTGATATTTACAAGCTTCGCCCCGACCGTATACGCGATTGGGTGAGCCATCCTAAGGCCAACGGCTATCAGGCGCTTCACCTCACGGTGATGGGCCCTGACGGAAAATGGATTGAGATACAGATCCGCAGCCGCAGGATGGATGATATTGCCGAGAAAGGGTTTGCCGCCCACTGGAAATACAAGGAAAACAGGATCGAAGAGGATAATGAATTGGACAAATGGTTGAAGACCATTCAGGAAGTGTTGTCCAACCCTAATCCCAATGCCATTGACTTTCTGGATACGGTGAAGATGAACCTTTTCTCATCCGAAATTTTTGTATTTACTCCCAAAGGTGAGATAAAAACCCTTCCACAGGGAGCAACAGCTCTCGATTTTGCCTATACCATCCATACAAGGGTAGGTGATCATTGTTTAGGAGCCAAAGTAAACCATACATTGGCACCACTCAGCCAGAAACTGAGCAGCGGCGATCAGGTGGAGATCCTTACCTCACAGTCGGTCAACCCACAGCCGGAGTGGCTCAATTTCGTGACGACGGCCAAAGCACGGACCAAAATTGAAGCATCATTGCGGCGCCAACGTAGACGTATTACCGAGAAAGGCCAAAAAATGCTTGAAGAGCTGTTTGAAAATGAACCTATCGATAACACTGTTTTTAATAAGATACTTCAGGCCTATAAGGCCGAAAATAAGGATGACCTCTACTTCCTGATAGGTAATAACGAAGTCTCCCTCCCCTCCGGTAAAGACGCTTTCTTTAAAATGAAGATTGAGCCGGAGAAACAGGATAATCTCTTCGTGCGGTATATGAAGCAGGCGATGAATGCGATCAAGAAAGCACCGCCTGCCGATCAGAAAAATATAAAGAACGGACAAAAGGATTCCGTACCACCTGATGTGTCGGAAGAGTTATCCGGAGTGAAGGAGAAGATTGACCGGAAGGCGGTTTTTCAACTTACAGAAACCAATTTCCGTAAGAACTTTATCGTTTCTTCCTGTTGTAATCCGCTTCCGGGTGACGATGTATTCGGATATATAACTGAGAAAGAGGAGGTGGAAGTACACAAACGCTCCTGCCAGAACGGCCTGAAACTGAAATCCAATTTTGGAGACCGCATTATTGCCGTGAAGTGGGGAGATTACCGGCAATATTCATTTTTGGCCTCCATCGTATTTACGGGAATAGACCGGGTGGGAATATTAGGGACGATATTGTCGAAGTTGTCCGAAGATGTGGTGGTTAACATACAGAGTGTGAATGTCTCTTCCAATGACGGCATATTTGAAGGAATATTCAATATACACGTTCATAGTGCGGAAGAGGTGAATCAACTCTGTGCCAAGATAGCAAAAGTGGACGGTGTTAGCACCGTCCACAGATCCACTATTTAATTTTTTTTCTTTTTTTACCGAACAGCATCGATGGAATCTTTCGGACTGCGAAGGCAATAAGTGCCGGCCTGGCTACTTTCCATGAAAGAGACCCTATAAGAGGTAAGTTCGACATGACGAGGTTCAACCATGGGTTGGTCCTTTTCGTCACAAAAGGAGTGACGGAAAATGAAGAACCACTCGACAAATTATCTACCGTCTCGGCCAGTTTTGATTTTACCGAGGAGGCTACGCCTTTCGTGAGCATTGTCCCCCAGTTATCATTCAGATATTGTAATTGATATGAGAGCCTTTGGCTTGCAATAATACGCTCTTCTCGCAACCGTTTCTTTTCTAACCGGAGTTCTTCCAGCGGAGTTAATTTATAGGTACTCATTTGTCACTCTTTTTATCATCTTTATCATCCTGCGTCATCAAAAAGCGTATTACTCCATTGGTGACTTTCTGGTTGAAATACTTTTTCAAAAGTAACATGATCAGCAGCACCAAAATAGAAAATCCGGATACAATGCCGAAGCCAGCCCAAAGGCTCCCAAGCAATTCACCCAGATAGAGGGCTACTGTCACCAGTGCGAACAAAAGTGCTACCAGTGCTATTCCCGCTATAATCAAACCATAACTGATGGCAGCCGAACCCAGGCTTAATTTCTCGTACACTTCCAACTTCCCGAGTTCAAGTGAACTGGAAATGTAGTTCGAAATATCATCCCGCATTTCTTCGAATAGCGTACTTACTTTTTTTTCTTCCATCGTTTTGTTTGGTTAAAGGATAGGATATTATTGTTTTGCCAACTCTTTCTTTGCTATTTCGGCAATGTCATCGATATCCTCCTTTAAATCGTGTACTTCACTTTTTCCTTTGTAGATCGCGGTTTTTACATTAGCTCGTACTTTATCTGCAAATTCGTTGGCTTGCTCCAACCACTCTTCTTTTCTGTCACTTCCCATAATGTAACCTACTGCAGCTCCAAGAGCAACGCCGATTCCTAAACCTAATAATAGTTTTGCTTCTGATTTCATAATTTTTGCGTTTAATAGTTAGTTATTTTGATGTTCAATCAAGTTTTGTCGCTCCAATACCTGTACTAAATAGAACACATTACCGGCAAAATTGTTTTTCGAAACTGTAATTTCCGGGATCGGGGATTATTCTGCGGACAACGACTCTCCCAGCAATGTGGCGGGTGTGAAGCCGGTTATTTTCACCTTCACAAACTCTCCGATACGGTGCTTTTTCTTGTCAAAAATAACCACTTTGTTCTGGTCGGTACGGCCGAAAAGTTGTTCCCGTGAGCGCTTGGAGAATCCTTCTGTGAGTACCTCGAATTCTTTACCCAGATCCTTTTCGTTGCTTTGCCGCGACAATTCCATTTGCAGGTCGATAATTTCTTGCAGGCGTCTGCTTTTGACCTCTTCCGGTACATTGTCTTCCAATCTTCTTGCAGCGTAAGTGCCCGGTCGCTCCGAATATTTGAACATGAAAGCCGAATCGAATCCCACTTCGCGCATCATGGAGAGTGTCTCCTGATGGTCTTCTTCCGTTTCAGAATGGAATCCGCACATGATGTCGGTAGAAAGTCCGCAACCGGGAATAATCCGTTTGATGGCGGCAATCCTGTCCATATACCACTCCCTGTCATATCTCCTGTTCATCAGCTTCATCATCCTTGAACTTCCCGATTGTACGGGAAGATGTATGTAGTTACAGAGATTTTTGTATTTGGCGATGGTTTCCAGCGTTTCATCGGTCATGTCCCGTGGATGTGATGTGGTGAAACGGATCCGCATCCCGGGAGCGGCTTCAGCCACCATAGCCAGCAACGCGGGGAAATCAATTTTTCTGTTGCTGTCCATAAAACGGTAGGAGTTTACATTCTGCCCCAAGAGGGTAACCTCCCTGAACCCCTTTTCGCGCATGACACGTAACTCATTCAATATACTTTCCGGCTCACGGCTGCGCTCCCGTCCGCGGGTAAAAGGTACAATACAGTAGGTACAGAATTTATCACATCCCCGCATAATGGAAATATATCCGGAGATGTTGCTGCCGTTCAACTTTAAAGGGATTACATCTTTGTATGTCTCTGTTTTTGACAGCTCAATGTTGATGGCTTTTTCGCCTCTTTCGGCCGCCCCGACTAAATTGGGAAGGTCGAGATAGGCATCGGGCCCTACCACCAGGTCGACATTATGATCGTCTATCAGGTCCGATTTTGCCCTTTCGGCCATACATCCCAATACGCCCACGATAAGAGGTTCTTTCCTTTTTCTCTTCAGTGCATTGAAATATTCCAATCGCTGTACTACTCGTTGCTCTGCATTATCCCTTATAGAACAGGTGTTTACGAAAATAGCATCAGCATCGCGGTCATTATCGGTAAGGCTGTAGCCATCCATTTCCATGATAGAAGCGACTACTTCCGTATCCGCCACATTCATTTGACAGCCGTAAGTCTCTATGAATAGTTTTTTTTCTTTTACTCCGTTCGGATTCATACGATTTTTTATTTTTTCTTTTCGGTGTATGGAACCTTCGGTGGTCGGTTTCATAACTTATTTGTAAACTGTGATATATACTATAAAATTTTTGGGAAAAGTTAAAATGTCAAATTATCGACAGAAAAGTTGCAATATTCTTTTTCTTATACTAACTTTGCCACAAGGAAAAATAAAAATTTTTTCATAGTTAAGGTTTTGGTTAATTGTTCGAGAGTAACTGTGAAGTTGCTCTCGATTTTTATATCGACCATGTAACCTCCGATTCAGAAAAAATCACTATTTTTGTCCAGTTGCAAAATTAATCAAAATATGGAGTTTGGAGATATTATTTATTTTATCCTTCTGGTATTTTTCATGATATTGGGTTTTTTTAATGATTCCCGCAAGAAAAAGCAACAGCAACAGAAGCAATCAGAAGCACAAGAGCGGTCGGAAACTGAATTCCGCCCCTTTTTGGATGAAGAGCAGGAGATTATACCCCCTCAATCACAGGGCAAAAAGCGTAAAACTCCCCCGCCGATACCTGCTGCTTATTCGGCAAAGGAAAGATACGATAATTTTCAGTCCTCAATCGATCTGGTATCTATTCACGAAGAACCCTCTACCCTCTCGAGTTATACCTTTGATTATAATGTAAATTCCTTTTATGAGCTGGATCCTGATTCACCTGATTCACCTGATAATGTCCGGGAGGATCAATCAAGGAAATCACTGCATCCGTTACTTCAGGGTCTGAGAGATGGAACAGGCCGTGAAGAACTTAAAAAAGGGTTGATTTACGGAGAGATTATGCAAAGAAAGTATTGAAAATATATCGATTTATCTAAACACAAAAATATTTACTGTTTATGGCATTACAATTTATTAGCGCTGAAGAGGCTGCGGCACTCGTGAAAAATGACGACAATGTAGGCTTCAGCGGTTTTACCCATGCCGGATGTCCCAAAGTGGTTCCGGTAGAGATTGCTAAAAGGGCGGAGGCAGAACATGCCAAAGGCAATCCTTTCAAGATCGGTATTTTCACGGGAGCATCCACCGGTGACTCCATAGACGGTGCACTCGCCCGTGCGAAAGCGATCAAATTCCGTACACCTTACCAGACTAACAAAGATATGCGTGATGCGATCAACCGGGGAGAATTGGACTATTTCGATCTTCATCTTTCGCAGTTGGCCCAGGAAATCCGGTATGGGTTTCTCGGCAAGGTCAATGTGGCTGTTATAGAGGCTTGTGAAGTGACCGAGAAAGGGGAGATCGTTCCGACGACCGCCGTGGGGATTACACCCACCATCTGTCGGCTGGCAGATATCGTGATCGTGGAGCTTAACAAGCAAGTCCCCTCGAAATTACGTGGTATTCACGATATATACGAACTGCAGGATCCTCCCAAGCGGCGGGAAATACCTATATTCGAAGTACAGGCACGTGTAGGGCTCGATTATGTGAAGGTGGATCCGAAAAAGATATTTGTGGTGGAAACCGACAGGGACGGCGAAGGAAGCGGTTTCGCTCCGGTGGATGAGGTTACCCGGCAGATAGGAAACAATGTGGCCGACTTTTTCGTGTCGGAGATGAAAGCAGGACGTATTCCCGCCCATTTTCTGCCTATCCAGTCGGGAGTGGGAAATATTGCCAACGCTGTGTTGGCCTCGATGGGAAGCAATCCCGATATCCCTCGTTTCGAAGTATATACGGAAGTGATACAGGACGCTGTCCTCGACATGATGCAGAAAGGTTTCATCTCGTTCGCCAGCGGCTGTTCGCTTACTGTAAGCAATGATGCGCTTCATCAGTTCTATAACGATCTCGATTTCTTTAAAAATAAACTGGTATTACGCCCGTCGGAGGTCTCCAATAATCCGGGGATGGCGCGTCGACTCGGTATCATCGCCCTGAATACCGCCATCGAAGTGGATATCTTCGGCAGCGTGAACTCCACCCATGTGAATGGTACCCATATGATGAACGGGATCGGTGGGTCGGGTGATTTTACCCGCAACTCTTACCTTTCTATTTTCCTTACTCCTTCTACCGCCAAGAATGGTGCTATAAGCTGCATCGTGCCCAAAGTGACGCATGAAGATCACAATGAGCATTCTGTGAAGATTGTGGTGTCGGAATTTGGTGTAGCCGACCTGCGGGGCAAAGGGCCAAGGAAACGCGCCGAAGAGATCATCGAGAAGTGTGCCCATCCCGATTATCGTCCGCTTCTGTATGAATATCTTAACCGTGGCGTAAAGGGGCATCTTCCTCAGGATATTTACGCTTGCTACGCTTTCCATCATGCCTTGAAAGAAACCCGAAGCATGCTCAATACCGACTTCTCGAAATATCAGATAGGTTGACGTCGTTTAGAAATAACTCTCAGGAGTTTGTAAATTAAAAATAAATGGAGTTATCCTGACAGAAAAGCTTTCATGTCAGGATAACTTTTCTTTTTCGGATACCTTGACAACGGAGCGGCTTGTTGCCGTTATCTCCTGAGATACTCACGTAATACATATTGCAGAATACCTTCATTTTTGTAATACTCTATCTCAATATTGGAATCTAAACGTGCTTCAACCTGAAAACCAGTAACTTTTCCCGATGGATGCACCGCATTGACGTCAAGTATTTTATGGGGAATCAGATCATTCGCTAAACCGGTTATAGAAAAGGTTTCAGTCCCATCTAATCCCAGTGACTCAGCATTCTGTCCATTCATAAATACCAATGGTGCAACGCCCATACCCACTAAATTACTTCTATGGATTCGTTCGAAACTCTCGGCAATCACAGCTTTTATTCCTAACAGGAATGTCCCTTTTGCCGCCCAGTCTCTTGATGAACCGGAACCGTATTCTTTACCGGCCAGGACGATCAGGGCTGTTCCGTCGTTTTTATAGGACATTGCCGTTTCGTAAACGGTTTTCACTTCATTTGCCGGGAAATAAGTACTATATCCACCTTCTCTATTTGTAATTTTATTTTTGATGCGGACATTGGCAAAAGTACCGCGCATCATCACTTCATGATTACCCCTGCGAGAACCGTAAGAATTGAAGTCTGCCCGGATGACCCCGTGCTCCAGCAGATATTTACCTGCAGCACTATCTTCTCTGAATGAACCTGCAGGAGAGATATGATCGGTAGTTACAGAATCACCCAGATATAATAACACCCGGGCATTATGTATATCCTTTAATGGGGGCAATTCTTCACTCAACCCTTCGAAAAATGGAGACTCTTTAATGTATGTTGAATTTCTGTCCCATTCGTAATTCTGATCCAGGTTGACTTTCAGATTTTGCCAATCAGTAGAACCGTCAAAGATCACATCGTAGACCTGCTTAAAATCTTCGACCCTCATGCAGGCTTTAATTGTTTCTGTTATTTCATCCCTGTTGGGCCAGATATCTTTAAGATACACGGGATCACCATTCGGATCATAGTCCAGGGGATCTTCCATGAGATTGATATCTATTCTGCCTACCAATGCATAAGCAACAACAAGCATCGGAGACATCAGAAAATTCATCTTTACCTGTGGATGGACACGAGCCTCAAAATTCCTGTTACCGGACAATACTGACGATACAATCAATTCGCCCTTTTCCACAGCTTCGGCTATTTGGGGAGGAAGCGGTCCGGAATTTCCGATGCAGGATGTACAACCATATCCTACCGTATGAAAACGCAAAGCTTCCAGATCGGCATTTAGTCCGGAGCGCTCCAGATACTGTGTTACAACTTTAGATCCCGGAGCCAGAGAGGTTTTAACCCACGATTTCGTGCGTAATCCCCTCTTCACCGCATTTCTTGCCAATAATCCGGCTCCTACCATTACAGCCGGATTAGATGTATTGGTACAACTTGTGATGGCAGCAATAACTATACTTCCGTCACTTAATACAAACTCTTTATTCTTGTGTTTAATTCTTACTGATCGGATAGATTCCCTTTCTACCTCATAGGTGGTGGGTGCATTGACCGGAACCTTACCAAAAGTAAATTCTGTTCCCGAGCCCCCGTCGGCAAGCCAGGCGGATTCACGTCTGTCATGTACAGGATAATAAGACCTGGCATATTCTTTTTCCAGCAGAATCTGGAATTGCTTACCCAACTCTTTGACCAGGATTTTGTCCTGAGGACGTTTAGGTCCTGAAACAGTGGGTTGAAGTGTAGACAGATCAAATTCCACCAGTGAGGAATACTGAATATTTTCATTTCCTGTCCGCCATAACAGATTCTCTTTACAATATGTTTCGACAATCTCTACCTCTTCTTCCGTACGATTGGTTTGACGCATGTATTGCAAGGTGAGTTCATCAATCGGGAAATAGGTTACCGTACATCCGAATTCGGGCGACATGTTGGAAATAGTAGCTCTGTCGGTAACTGTTAAAGTGTCCAAACCATCACCAAACACTTCAACAAATTTCCCGACAACACCTTTGTCCCTTAACACTTTCGTGATCGACAATACCATATCGGTAGCGGTACATTGTTCCGGGATCTTTCCTGTTAACTTCAACCCTATTACTTCGGGACAGGTAAAGAAAATAGGTTGTCCAAGCATGGCTGCTTCTGCCTCAATCCCGCCAACTCCCCATCCAATTACTCCTATGCCATTCACCATAGGGGTATGAGAATCGGTGCCAACCAATGAGTCAGGGAATAGCCAACCATCACGGCTTATAATCCCCTTTGCTAAGTATTCCAGGTTAACCTGATGACAAATGCCCAATCCGGGAGGAACTACTGTGAAATTACGAAGCCCGTTCTGGGCCCATTTTAATAATTCGTACCGTTCCTTGTTTCTTTCATACTCTACTTGTACGTTTTTGTCGTATGAATAGTCCGTGCCGTAATAGTCAACCTGTACCGAGTGATCGATCACTAAATCGACAGGAATGGCAGGATTAATTTTCTGGCCATCTTTGCCATGCCGGATATATTCAGCGCGAAGTGAAGCCATGTCAACAACAGCAGGTACTCCGGTAAAGTCTTGCATTAGAATACGCGCCGGTTTAAAAGGGATATCCTTATCAACCGGGGCAGGTGACCAGTTAACCAACGTATTGATATGGTCATCTGTGATGCTAAACCCGTCATAATTCCGTAATACATTTTCCAATAGAATGCGGATACTGAATGGGAGATGTTCAACCTGACCATAAGGAAGGTCTTTGAGAGAACTGTAAAAGTAGTTTTTTCCTTTCACTGTAAGTTCCCGAAATGATTTTGATTTAGTTGTTTCCATAGCACATCTGTATAATATTCTAAACTTAACTAACAACGAAGTTAAGAAAAAGGTTTAAATATTTCTTGTGGGTGCGCTGATCTTATGCCCATTCCCGGAGGAATCGATTTATTGTCAAACAAGAAAGTGAACGTATCAAATTGCTGCTATAACTTTGTAATTTTATCTTATAAATAGAGCGAATTTATATCGAAATATATCGATATTTGAGGGTATAAATAAACAAAAGCGATTACGGTTTTTAATCGTAATCGCCTATTATGAATGTTGGTCGGGATGACTGGATTCGAACCAGCGACCACTCGCCCCCCAGACGAGTACTCTAAACCGGACTGAGCTACATCCCGAAAAAGTGAGTGCAAAAGTACCACATTATTTTTAATTCCACAAATTTAGATTCTGCTTTGTTTAATGTATATTATGAATTTATTTATGATCGGATAAAAAAATAGTTGTTAATTTGCGGTTTAAAATATAAATAGAGAGATCGTTGGTGCCTTTTTACCCATCCATAACTGTGGTATATGGATAGAGAAAATAATGAATAGATTACCTCTGTAAGGCTTCAACATATTTAAAACGAAATAGTTATATTCAATGACTTTCACTGCAAAGCAAATAGCCGATTTTCTGAAAGGAGAGATAGTCGGCAACCCGGAAGTAACAGTTTCCAATTTTTCAAAGATAGAAGAGGGGAAAGCAGGTACCATCACTTTCCTGGCCAATCCCAAATATACCCACTATATTTATAATACAGAAGCCGATATTGTATTGGTAAACAGTGGTTTTGAGCCGGAGAAGCCAGTCAGGGCCACCCTTATAAAGGTGCCCAATGCTTATGCTGCATTGGCCTCATTGATGGAGATGGTAAATAAAAGTATCCCCGGTAAGACCGGTATTGACACAATGAGTTTTATCTCACCTACGGCGAATCTCGGAGGAGAGGTTTACGTGGGAGCATTCGCTTATATCGGAGATCATGCAGAGATCGGTGATAGCTGTAAAATTTATCCGCAGTCTTATATAGGAGATAATGTGAAGATCGGGAAAAATACGGTTATTTACCCTGGCGTGAGGATATATCATAATTGCGTCATAGGGGATAATTGTATATTACATTCCGGCGCCGTGGTTGGTGCGGATGGATTTGGCTTTTCCAAAGAGGGGGAGATGTATCATAAGATACCGCAATTGGGAAATGTGATTATCGAAGATGACGTGGAGATTGGAGCCAATACAGCCATTGACCGCGCGGTAATGGGATCTACCATCATCCGTAGAGGTGTAAAACTCGATAATCTCATACAGATCGCGCACAATTGTGAAATTGGAGAACATACTGCCATGGCTGCACAGGTAGGTATTGCCGGTTCTACCAAAATCGGAGAAAACTGTGTGTTTGGCGGACAAGCAGGTATTGGCGGTCATATTACTATCGGGAAGAACAGCCAGATCGGTGCGCAGTCCGGGATTATCAGTAATACCAAAGAGGGGTCGGAAATCATAGGTTCCCCTGCTATGCCTGTGAAGAGTTTCTTCAAATCAAGTATAATCATGCCCAAGCTGCCTGATATGTACCGGCAACTGAATGCCCTGGAAAAAGAGTTGTCAGAGCTGAAAAAAAAGCTTGAATCCGGTGATTAAGTTACTATCCTGTTAAGAACCATTGCTCTATTAAGAAATATACCATACTTCTCACAAATTTAAAAAGAATCTGTGCAACTGATCATTTGCAATAGGAAATATGCATTTTATTGAACCGTAATGGGGTGAAATTGTTTAGTTGATGTTATCTTTGCACATAAATAGGAAAAATGAGAAATAAATTATGTTCCATAGGTGCCTTTTAAGGTAGATAGTTTTATTATATGAAACAGAAAACATTACAAAACAGCTTCACGTTAAGCGGTGTAGGTCTTCATACCGGATTGGATATTGTAGTTACTTTCAATCCTGCGCCTGTAGACCACGGATATAAGATAAAAAGAATTGACCTGGAAAATCAGCCGGTGATTGAGGTGTTGGCGGAAAATGTAGTGAATACGCAGCGCGGGACAGTAATCGGTAAAGGTGATGTAACCGTAAGTACCATCGAACACGGACTTTCGGCATTGTTCGCCCTGGGTATTGACAACTGTCTGATAGAGGTTAATGCATCTGAATTCCCTATACTTGACGGAAGTGCGATTGAATATGTAAAAGAAATCCGAAAGGCAGGTATTCAGGAGCAAGATAAAGACAAAGATTTCTACGTGGTACGCAAGAAGATTGAGGTATCTGATCCGGAGACCGGTTCAAAACTGACACTCTTGCCCGACGATGCATTCTGTATTAACTCCTTTATAGAGTTCGATTCGAAATATATTCCTAACCAATCGGCGTCGATGGATACCGTTACCGATTATGAGACTGAAATTGCACCTGCGCGTACTTTTGTATTTGTACGCGAAATCCAACAATTACGTCAGGCTGGTCTTATCAAAGGAGGCAATCTGGATAATGCAATCGTAATTTATGAAAGGAAATTATCACAGAAAGAGTTAGATGATATAGCCGATGAACTGAATGTGCCTCACCATAATGCAGATGAGTTGGGCTATCTGAACAGCCGTAAATTGATGTTTCCCAATGAGCCCGCCCGCCATAAACTGCTCGATATTATCGGGGATATGGCGCTGATCGGTAAACCTATTAAAGGTCGGCTTATAGCCACACGCCCCGGACACAAGATCAATAATCAATTGGCGAGGATTATCCGTAAAGATATTAAACTCAATGAAGTGCAGCCGCCTGTATATGATGTGACACAGGAACCGGTTATGGATAATAACCGAATCCGGGAATTGTTGCCTCACCGTTATCCTTTTCTGATGGTGGATAAAATTATACAGATGACAGATAAATTTATTGTGGGGGTGAAAAATATTACGACCAATGAACCTTTTTTTGTAGGTCATTTTCCCCAGGAACCGGTAATGCCCGGGGTATTACAGGTAGAAGCCATGGCTCAGACAGGCGGATTGCTCGTACTTTCAGGATTGGATGAACCGGAAAGATATTCTACTTATTTTCTCAAGATCGATAATGTAAAGTTCCGTCATAAAGTCGTACCGGGTGATACCATTATCTTCAGGGTAGAGCTTACCAGCGAAATGCGTAGAGGTATTGCCACTATGAGGGGATTGGCATTCCTTGGAGATAAAGTAGTTTCCGAAGCCGACTTCACGGCTCAAATCATCAAAAATAAATAAGATAAACTAACGGTATATATGAACAGTGTTTCATCTTTAGCTTATGTGCACCCGGAGGCTAAACTAGGGGAGAATGTGATTGTAGAACCTTTTGCCTATGTCGATCAAAATACTGAGATAGGAGATGGTACCCGGGTGATGACGCATGCGACGGTGCTGTCGGGAGCCCGTATTGGAAAAGATTGTACCATTTTTCCGCATGCCACAGTAGCCGGTATCCCGCAAGATCTTAAGTTCCGCGGTGAAGATACGGAAGCGATTATCGGAGACAATACTATTATAAGAGAATGCGCTACTGTGAACAGAGGAACCGCCTCGAAAGGATTTACGAAAGTGGGTGCTAATTGTTTGGTTATGGCGTATAGCCATATCGCACACGATTGTGTGCTCAACGACCATATAATCCTGGGGAACGCTACCCAATTGGCCGGTGAAGTGGAAATTGAAGATTATGCTATCATCAGTGGGGGTGCTTTAGTGCATCAGTTCACTAAAATAGGTGCTCATGTGATGATACAGGGCGGATCTAAAGTGGGTAAGGACATTCCTCCTTACGTCATGGTGGGACGTGAACCGATTACATTCGTGGGTTTAAACGTCGTAGGATTGCGGCGTCGGGGTTTCATCAGTGAACGCATTAATTCTATTCAGGAGATATATCGTTATCTTTACCAGTCCGGGTTCAATATTACCCAGGCTGCAGAGAGGATAGAGAAGGAACTGCCTGTCAGTGACGATCGTGATCATGTCCTGGAATTCATCCGTTCGTCAAGTCGCGGTATTGTCCGTGGAAATATGGAAGGGTAAGGATATGCCGGAGATCTTTTTTCCGGCGGAATGGTATCCGCAGAGCGCTGTACAGGTTACCTGGCCACATGTTAATACTGACTGGGCAGATGATTTGGAAGAGGTTACCGCCTGCTATGTCGCATTATCAAGAGAGATACTCAAACGGGAAAAGCTATTGGTGGTCTGCAATGATACCGGTGAGGTTGAGAAATATTTTTCCCGGGATGAACAGAAAAACCTTATTTGTGCTGAAATAGGGAGTAACGATACTTGGGCGAGGGATCACGGTGCCATTTCCTTATTCATTGATGATAAACCTGCGATATCCGATTTTGGGTTCAATGGATGGGGACTGAAATTTGTAGCCAACCGGGATAACCTGATTACAAGCCGGCTTTTTGAAAAAAATCTTTTTTTACCCGGAGTTGCTTATCGGAATAATTTAGATTTTATTCTGGAAGGAGGATCAATAGAGTCGGACGGAAAAGGAACACTCCTTACTACTGTACAGTGCCTTCTGGCTCCCAACCGTAATCAGCCAATGACACAAGATGAAATTGGCGGTTATCTGAAACAATCCCTCGGTGCAAAGCGTATCTTATGGCTCCACCACGGTTATCTGGCAGGTGATGATACTGACTGCCATATCGATACGCTGGTTCGTTTCTGTGATGAACATACCATTGCCTATGTGAAATGCGACGATCCGCAAGACGAGCATTATGAAGAGTTGAGTGCGATGGAGAAAGAACTGGAGTCATTTGTTGCATACGATGGGCGGCCCTACCGGCTGATTGATCTCCCAATGGCAGATGCGGTATATCACGATGGGGAGCGTTTGCCCGCTACGTATGCCAATTTTCTTATTGTCAATGGGGCGGTATTGGTTCCGTTCTACGGTACTGAGAAAGATCAGGTCGCAAAAGAACAACTACGGAGGGCCTTTCCCGGCAGGGAGATAATTGGTGTCGATTGCAGGCCGCTTATCCGGCAACACGGTTCGTTACACTGTGTGACCATGCAGTTTCCCATCGGGTTTCTGTGACCTAAAGTGGGACAGTGGGAAGGTGGAGAATGACAATTGAAAATGATGTTTTATTTTTAGTACTCTGTAATAAATTGGTAATTAGTAATTTGTAATTGGTAATTTTGTATGCGAGTCGGAATTATTCAGCAGGCTAATACGGCCGATAGGGAAGATAATATAAGCCGTTTACAGAAAAAAATCAGACAGCTGGCTCAGGATGGGGTAGAGTTGATTGTGATGCAGGAGTTGCATAACGGTCTCTATTTTTGTCAATCCGAGGATACGGCTGTGTTTGACCAGGCGGAGACTATTCCCGGCCCGTCCACCGATTTATTTGGCAGCCTGGCTAAAGAGCTGGAGGTGGTTATTGTCCTTTCTTTGTTTGAAAAGCGTGCTGCAGGGCTTTATCATAATACTTCGGTAGTGATCGAGAAGGATGGAACAATTGCCGGTAAGTACCGAAAAATGCATATTCCTGATGATCCTGCCTATTACGAGAAATTTTACTTTACTCCTGGTGATTTAGGATTTCACCCTATTGAGACATCTGTTGCAAAGCTGGGTGTGCTGGTCTGTTGGGATCAGTGGTATCCCGAAGCGGCGCGCCTGATGGCACTCGCGGGAGCGGAAGTGCTGATCTATCCTACTGCTATCGGTTGGGAGTCTACCGATCCTGAAAAGGAAAGACAACGGCAACTTGATGCCTGGGTTACGCTGCAGCGGGGACATGCCGTAGCCAACGGTTTGCCCGTTATCGCAGTGAATCGCACCGGCTTTGAACCGGATCCTTCCGGACTTACCAATGGCATTCATTTCTGGGGAAACAGTTTTGTTTGTGGTCCCCAAGGGGAATTTTTATATCGTACCGACAGTGAGGAGATTGCCAGTATTATTGAGATCGACAGGCAACGTACCGAAAATGTACGCCGCTGGTGGCCTTTCTTCCGCGATCGCCGTATCGACGAATACGGCCAATTGACCAAACGATGGATCGATTGAAGAAGTTTGTTTCCTCTATCTTTATGAATTATTACGGGATAGATTTCTATTAATCTGTGTCGTAGCCACTTTTAGCGCATTAATAATTTTATTCTTTTCACCTTTTCCAAATCGTATGTCCGGTAGGTAAACACCTAAACTTGCCTCTACTTTTTTATTTTTAAAAATAGGAGTAGCAAGTCCTACTACATGGTTTTTATTATGTGATAGTTCAAACTGATTATTTTTAATTTCATTGAGTTTTTGAAATAACTCCTCTTTCGTTTTTACTTCCGGCCAGTCTTCTTCAGATGGAAGACCTACTTTCGAAATAAAGTCCTCTATTTCTTTTGGAGAGTAATAAGACAATATAACCCTTCCCGTTGTCGCTTTATAAACCGATGACTGATTTGTTGTGCGCACCTGTATTTCATGTGAACAGGGAATTTCTTTCAGTAAAACACGTTTATAGTTCTTTATTACCGATAAAATAACCGTTTCGTTAATCTCTTCAATAAGGTTTTGCATAGGCCTTTTAGCCGCATTTAATAACTCCATATTATAAAAATTGGAATTGGTAAGCTGAAAAGCCATTGGTCCCAATTTATATCCCCCTTTCACAACAGCTTGCTCTACATAATCCCTATTGATAAGCGTCTTTAAAATATTGGCACAAGTGCTGTGATTTAATTCCAGGGTATCTGCAATCTCCGATAACCTAACCTCCTTTTCCGGCTCTTTTGCAATTAATTCGAGAATACTCAAAGCGCGATTTATAACTTGTATCATTATGTGTTTAGTTTTATAATACAAAATTAAAATCATTTTTTTATATAATCCCATATATCTTATTTAATATATTAAAATAAAGAGTATTTTATGTTTAAAAACATATTTCTTTAATTTTTATCAAAAATATTTTGTGATTCTTTTTTTTCTACATAATATTGCATTGTAAAAGTATATTTTATAATATAAAATTAAATTATTATTTCATGAAAAATTTTGTATTAATCTTTTTTACTTCTTGTCTCTTTTCTTTCCAGGCTTATTCTCAAACAGTCGTAAGTGGAAGAATCCAGGATTCAAAGACATCTGAACCGCTAGTAGGTGTCAATGTCATAGTGAAAGGTTCGGGTTCGATCGGAACAGTATCTGATGTGAACGGTAACTATCGGTTGGAAATACCAGGAGGTTCAGTTTTAGTTTTTTCTTTTATCGGATACCAGAATCAGGAAGTCTCGGTTGGGAACCAATCGGTTATTAATGTGGAAATGGTGGAGGATACGGAAATTTTAGATGAATTAGTAGTTGTTGGTTATGGAACCATGCGGAAAAGTGATTTGACTGGATCTCTAAGTTCCGTAAAAGCGAAAGATATGACGGCTTTTACGGTTGCAAACCCTATTCAGGCTTTACAAGGTCGTGTGCCTGGCATGGTAATTACTTCCAATACCGGAGCTCCGGAAGGAAATTTTAGTATCCGTATCCGGGGAACGAATTCTATTCGTGGAGATAATACACCTTTATATGTGATTGACGGGATGCCGGCAAATGTATCTTCTATCAATAATTATGATATAGCATCGGTTGAGGTGCTAAAAGATGCTTCGGCAACTGCTATTTACGGATCGCGTGGCGCTAACGGTGTAATTCTGATCACGACAAAGAAGGGGCAGGCGGGAAGAACAAGTGTCGATTATAATTTTGAATATGGTGTACAATCACAAATTAAGAAAATGGATATGATGGATGGCACGGAATGGGCGACCTTGTATAATGAGCAACGGTTAATTGCTACCGGAAAAGAGTACTTTACTGCCGCTGAAGTAGCTGCCTTTGGTAAAGGTACCGATTGGCAATCCCTGATTTTTAAGGATGCTCCTGTCCAGAATCATAATATTACCATAAGTGGCGGAACAGAGAAGACAAAAATTTTGGGTAGCGGCTCAGTGATGATGAGGGATGGATTGATCCCAGGTAGTATGTATAACAAATACAATGTGCGCTCCAGTATAGACCATGTTATCAATGATTATTTCGATGTTTCTTTGATTACTTCCTATACAAGAACAGACAGACATAACCAGAATTCAGCAGGTGGTAATCGTGGAGGATCACTTATTGGTGGGGCAATATCCTCTCCCCCAACGTTAACACCTTATAATGAAGATGGTTCTTATCAACATCTTATGTTGGCTTATCCTTTTATGTCCAATGCTCTTCTTAATCCGGTTAATTTGATTAATGAAACCAGTAATAAAACAAAGGCAGACCTTTCAGAAATAAATGCTGCATTAACCTGGAAACCGGTAAAAGGATTGTCACTTAAGTCTTCTCTTGGAATGGAAAATCTTAATTATCGGACAGATAGCTATACTACCTCAAAATATCTGTATAGTGCTTCCAGTGCGTCTGTATCTACAAACCAACAGACAACCATTATCAATGAAAATATAGCTAACTATGATGTTTCTATTGCCAATAATCATCGGTTAAATTTAATGGGGGGATTTACGTATCAGGAATATACGGGTACATCATTAGGCGCCAGTGGAAATGGATTCTTGAGCGATGCTCCCGAATCTCATCAATTAGGAGGCGCTGCAAACTTTGGTACACCCTCAACAGGATATACCAACTGGGTGCTGATGTCTTATTTAGGTAGGGCAAACTATTCCTATAAAGGAAAATACCTTGCAACAGCAAGTATTCGTGCTGATGGCTCTTCCCGTTACAGCAAAGGGGATAAATGGGGTTATTTTCCGTCGGCAGCTTTAGCCTGGCGTATATCTGACGAAAAATTTTTAAAGGATGTTTCATCCATTTCTGACATGAAATTGAGACTTGGATGGGGAGCTACCGGTTCTACGGCAATCAGCCCATATACAACCATGAATATGTTAAGTCAGGGGAAAGCTCCAGCAGGAGGGGATGTCTATACCTACTATGCCGCAAGTACGACTTTTCCGGCTAACTTAAAATGGGAAACCACTTCCCAGTGGAACTATGGTCTTGATTTGAGTTTATTTGATCAGCGTTTACGTATCACAGCCGATTATTACACCAAGAAAACGACCAATCTGTTGAATTCTGTTTCGTTACCTGCTTCTACCGGATACAGCAATACGATACAAAACATTGGAGAAATGAGTAATCGTGGAGTGGAATTGTTAGTCGATGTTGATTTAATTCGAAGTCGAAATTTTCTATGGACTGCTTCTGTTAATTTCGCCAAGAATAAGAATAGGGTCGATAAATTGTATGAAGGAGCTGATCTATATGGATCAAATGTTAACTTACAATATATAAGTGGTATTGTAAATTTAATACGTGAAGGAGAACCTTTAGGCGTCTTCTATGTCTTTAAGAATGATGGGTATGATGAAAACGGTCAACTTAAATACGTCGATGTGAATGGTGATGGAAATATGACAACTGAAGACCGCTTTATCCTGGGAGACCCTAATCCGGATTTCACGTATGGATTGAATTCTTCTATTCAATACAAGGATTTTGAGTTTTCTTTCTTTTTGCAAGGGAGCCAGGGAAACGATATTTATAACGTAGGAGAGACAGCCAATTATGATTATGGAATGGGGTTAAATCTGAAAAAAGATGTGCTCTATAGCCATTGGTCTACTTCCAATACTGCTGAACAAAACGCTGTTGTGAAATATCCCAAA
Source organism: Proteiniphilum sp. (assembly GCF_034331125.1). Taxonomy (NCBI): domain Bacteria; kingdom Pseudomonadati; phylum Bacteroidota; class Bacteroidia; order Bacteroidales; family Dysgonomonadaceae; genus Proteiniphilum; species Proteiniphilum sp. Next base: position 43,889 of record NZ_JAXQGC010000035.1, on the reverse strand, counting down.
CTCACAGCAAACCAGAATTTGATCCATTCGGATCGTTTTATAGAAGACGGATCTTACTTACGTTTAAAAAACATATCATTGGCGTATAATCTTCCTGTACAGAAATGGAAACCTGATTTTTGGCTGAGGGCAGTGCAATTGTACGTAAGTGCACAAAATATACTTACCATTACCAAATATTCGGGAATGGATCCTGAAGTCAGTTCCTGGGGTGGAGGTAATTCGGTGAATCTTGGATTGGATTATTTGACTTATCCGAATAATAAAACCGTATCGTTTGGTGCGAGGATATCGTTTTAAAAATAAATAGTTTTAATCATATGAAAAAATATATATTTATTATAATGATGGCAGGGATGTGTTATTTTGGATCCTGCCAAGATTGGTTGGATGAAAAACCGAAAGCTATTGCTGCGGAAACGTTTTACAATACTGCTGAAGAAGCTGCTGCTGCAGTAATGGCACCTATAGCCAAGTTGAGAACTACTACTTGTCTAGGACGGGATTTTATTTCAATGATGGAAACTTTTGCCGACTATCAATATGGAAGAGGTAGTTGGGAAGATAATAGCCGATATGCAGGATTAAATGCCACCAATGTGGATCGTACAGATGGAATGTGGAGATCATTCTATGGTGTTATTCGTGACTGCAATATTCCTATCGCAAGGCTTCCGGAAGCTACCGGATTAAATGAACAACAAAAGGCGGCCTTTATTGGAGAATTAAAATTCTTTCGGGCTTTTAGTTATTATCATTTAGTTCGATTTTGGGATGATATCCCTTTGAGGACTGAAGAAAATATGTCGGAATGGGATATGGGAAAGAATTCTTCTGAAGAGGTATATGCACTTATCAAACAAGATTTGGAATATGCTATCGCCAATGCGCCCGACAAAGCACGTCTGCTTGGAACACCGGATAAAAATGCGGCAAAGTGTTTATTGGCACAGGTGCATGCTGAATTGGGTAATTATGCGGAAGCAAAGCGATTGACTGAAGAAGTGATCAATAGCGGCAATTATGCATTGGTTCCTGTCTCTACTTTCAGGGAATTTGAGAAAATTTTCGGAGCAAATGTTGTAAATACTACGGAAGAAATATTCTATCTGAAAACTTCCCGGACGAACAATTTGGGATGGGAACATCCTATGATGTGTGCTCATCCTGGAGCTACAATAGATGGTAAGAAAATGCATGGAGCCGGTGGATGGTATGGCTTATATACAACATCTACTAATAAAATGATCTCTGAGTGGGATGAGAGTGATCTCAGGAAAGCGTATAATCTGTTGCATTTTAATATTGGACTGGGAGATAACACTTATCTGGCATCCAAATTCTATGATCCTGATGCGACAGGTGGTAGTGGAGCCAATATTTCTGCCCCACTTATCCGGTATGCGGATATATTACTTCTCTACGCCGAAGCGGCAGTTCAAGCTTCCGGAGCTCCTTCAGCCGACGCTATGGAAAAGTTGAATATGGTGCATCGCAGAGGGTATGGATATCCACCAACAGAAGCTTCTCCCGTTGACCTTAAGTTAGAGGACTATAATACAAAGGAAAAGTTTATGGACATATTGGTTCGGGAACAAGCTTATGAAACCTTTAATGAAGGGAAGCGTTGGCCATTTTTAGTTCGTTTGGGTATAGCAAAAAAGGTCATTAAAGATGTGAAAAATATAGATGTAGCCGATAAACATTTATTATTCCCGATACCCACGTCGGAATTTGACTATAATAAAGGATTAGATGCCAGTAAGGACCAAAATCCGGGTTATTAATTGAAGTGTAAGTTATCCTCGTATAGATTAGTTCGCGAGGATAACTTTCTCTAAAAAGAAGAAGAGATGAGAAAGAGTTTTTTTGTAGGATATACTATCTTTGTTCTTTTCTGTTCTAATTTACAGGCTCAGAAAGCCTTTTTCGAAAGTGAAAAAGGAAATAAAGAGAATGTAATGAGTTCGGCATATTGGGAATTTTGGAATGACAAGGCACAAGCGGAGATTGATGAGAATATCGAAAAACACCGAAAAACGGATGTGACTATTAAATTGGATCAAATACCTCCTGGAACCAACATCCAAATAGAACAAATTAGCCACTCTTTCCTTTTTGGAGGAAATATCTTTTTATTTGGTGATTTCAAAACTCCTGAACAAAATGAGAAGTATGAAAATACTTTTGGAACTTTGTTCAACGCAGCCACTGTTCCATTTTACTGGAAGACGCTTGAACCAGTGCAAGGAAAACCCCGGTATGAAGCGGGTAGTTCGTATGAATACCGACGTCCTCCCATTGATCCGATAGTTGATTTTTGCGAATCGAGGGGTATCAATATGAACGGACACGCTATTATTTATGGTATGCGGAGGTGGGGTCATCCCGAATGGATACCTGAAAACCGAAAGAAAATGGAAAAATACTTTGAAGCGCATATTAAGGAATTGGCAGGACGTTATCGGGATAAAATCCAACGATGGGATGTGGTAAATGAACCCACTGACCAGGCAAACAGGGGGATAATGCCAGATGATTATACTTATAAAAGTTTTATATGGGCGATGAAGTATTTTCCAAGTTCTGTTTTCCTTAATATCAATGATTCCGATATGCATTGGGAAATGACCCTTTACCGAAGATATTTGGAAATTGTTCGTAATCTGATCGATAGAGGTGTCAGAATTGATCAGGTGGGTTTACAAATGCATATATTTAACCCGGATGAGTCCCGTAGAATAGCTCAAGGTGCAGATATCTTAACACCTGAGAAGATTTATGAGAGATTGGATTATATGTCTGATGCGGCTAGACCGATTCATGTAAGCGAAGTAACCGTAAGTGCTCCGGACGAAACGGAGAAAGGAGAGGCCATACAAGCTGAAATTACACGTAATCTCTATAGGTTATGGTTCAGTTACCCTACAGTCATGGGAATAACATGGTGGAATATTGTTGACGGAGGTGCAGCACCAGGAGAGCCTTCTTTATCAGGAATTTATAACAAGGAGATGCAGCCGAAAATCGTTTATGACACACTTGATCAACTGATCAACCATGAGTGGAAAACTAAATTGATTATAAAAACGGATAAAGATGGCTTATTGAAATTCCGTGGATTTAGGGGTAAGTACCGGGTTGATTGGAAAGATAAATCAGGAAGAAAACAATCTTTAGAGTTAAATATTGAATAGTGAGACAATGAAAAGATTCAAAATATCATATAAGTGGCAATTAGTCATCATTCTTTGGGTTGCCTATTTCCTTAATCAGGGTGACCGGCAGATTTTCAATGTTGTCATACCCCTCATAAAAGAAGATCTTCAGATAAACGATGTCCAGATCGGTCTTGTAGCAACCATGTTTACGCTGGTATATGGTATCATGGTGCCGATAGCCGGTTTTGTCGGAGATATATTACGGCGGAAATGGATTATATTCTTTAGTCTATTGATTTTCAGTGTTGGAACCTTATTCACAGGATTTAGCAATGGCATCATACTGTTGATTCTTTTTCGCAGTATTGCTACCGGCGGAGGAGAAGCCTTCTATTATCCGGCGGCGACTTCACTTCTCGGTCAATTCCATCAAAAAACACGGGCCATGGCCATGTCCATACACCAGACCTCTTTGTATGCAGGTATTGTCGCCAGTGGATTTATAGCCGGTTATATTGGTGAGAATTATGGATGGCGGATGGCATTTTTCTCTTTTGGATTGATAGGTATATTATGGGCTTTAGTGGTATGGTTTAGGGTAGAAGATACACCCATGCCAGAAGATGATAGCAATGAAAAAGTGAAAGTGCCTGGTTTCTGCGAAATTACCAGAGCTGTTTTTTCGCGAAAAACCGTGTTTTTCTTAAGTCTGGCCTTTGGGTGCATGTGCTTTGTCAATGTCGGTTACCTTACGTGGATGCCTACATACCTGCATGAAAAATTCGATATGTCGCTTTCGTCGGCGGGACTACATTCCACACTGTATCATTTTCTTTTTGCTTTTTTTGGAGTGATGCTTGGAGCACGTATTTCAGACAAACTGGCTCTCAAACGCAAGCAAATCCGCATGGAGGTTGAAATCATCGGTTTGTTACTGGGAGCGCCTTTTATTTACTGGATAGGTATAGCCGACAGTAGACTTTGGTGCTATGTAGCAATGGGTTTGTTCGGGGTATTCAGAGGTATGTATGATTCCAATTTATTTGCAGCATTATTTGATGTGATAGAGCCGCGTTACCGTGCTTCCTCCATGGGAATTATGTTGGCCTTTGGATTCATCATCGGTGCATTGGCTCCTGTCGTATTGGGTTGGGTTAAAACCGTTGCAGGGCTTGAAACAGGAATAACCCTGTTGTCTGTATTCTATCTGCTGGGGGCTATCCTGATATTCATAGGATTGAAATTATTCTTTCACAAGAATTATTACAAGGAGGAAGTCATAAACTGATATTGTATTTATCTCTGAAATAGACGAAATTTATTACTTAAATAACTAAATGATGAAGAAAGTATTGTTCGCATTAGCAGGATTATTGCTCTGTTTATCTTTAGATGGACAGCACTATTCTTTTCCAAAAAGTGCAGAAGAAGACAAGAACAAAATTATGGGTGATGCTTATTGGAACTTATGGAATCCTCAACTGCAGTCTCAAATAGATGCGAATATTGAAAGATATAGAAAAGCAGAGGGAGAGATATTACTAATTGATGTAGTTCCAGAAAGTGATGTTCAGATAGAACAACTATCACATGATTTTATTTTTGGGTCTCATATTTTCAATTTTGACCAGTTAGGCTCAGATGATTTGAACCGGAAATACAAAGATTTATTCGGTACATTATTTAATTCGGCGACTATTGCTTTTTATTGGAAAACCTTCGAGCCGAGACCGGAGGGACCTCGTTATAGCGCCTCAGAGATTGATGAATCCTCTTATTGGAATTCCCTTTCCGAACCATGGAAAGAATTTCACTGGAGACGTCCGGCTCCGGAAAAAATTATTGAATTTTGCAAAGAAAGAGATATTCATATGCATGCACATCCGTTGATATGGGGAAACACAAAATGGAACCATCCGGATTGGATTTCAAAAGAGCCGAATAAAGTCGGTGAAATGGAAAGGTTGTTTGAAAAAAGAATTAATGAAATGGCTGAATATTATGGAGATGAACTCCCGAGTTGGGATATTGTGAATGAAAGTGTAGATCCGATACCTGGTAAGCCCCGGTACGGAGTTATGCCGGAAGATTACACCTATAAATCATTCAAGTTGGCGGAGAATAAATTTCCTTCTTCTGTTTTATTGAATATAAATGATTCATGGAGAGAAGTATATCCACCGTTTATCAAAGATTTAATCCAACGGGGAGCAAAGATTGATGTTGTCGGACTTCAAATGCATATCTTTTCAAATGATGAATGTAAAGGAATTGCGGAAGGAGAAAATGTAATTGCCAATGGGACATCTTGGAAACCGGTGGATGTTATCAGGTACTTAGAAGAGTTGGATGAGTGTGGTCGTCCCATCCACTTGAGCGAAATAACTATCCCTGCTCCGGGACGTGACGATAGAGCCAATATGATACAAGCAATAATGGCTCAGAATATGTATCGACTTTGGTTTTCATGGCCAACTATATTCAGAATTACCTGGTGGAATTTTGTAGATGATTGTGGAGCTGCAGGTGAACCATTGACGTCAGGATTGTTTACAAGGCAAATGGACCCTAAGCCTTCATTCCATGCTTTAAATAATTTGATCAATTCCGAATGGAAAACAAATATGATAGTTAAAGCAGATAAAGAAAAGAGTATTAAATTCCGCGGGTTCAAAGGAAACTATCGTATCACATGGAAAGATACTTCAGGTAATACTCAAACAAAAGAATATTATGTAAAATAAAATGATTGAAATATGAAAAAAAAATTATTTACATTAGCCGGATTGTTGCTATGTTTATCTTTACAGGCACAGTATTATTCTTTCCCAAAGAGTGTGAAAGAAGACAAGGAAAAAATTATGAGTGAGGAATATTGGAAGATATGGAATCCTCAGGTGCAGTTGCAAATCGATAACGATATTGAGAAAAACCGGAAAGCAGATGGTGTAATTTCGTTGGTCGATTTTCTTCCCGGCTCCGAAGTAGAAATAGAACAGGTCTCGCACGATTTTATCTTTGGTGCCCACATTTTCAACTTTAACCAGTTAGGAAAAACGGAGTACAATGAAAAATACAAGAGCTTGTATGGAACTTTATTTAACTCTGCGACCATTGCTTTTTATTGGAAGACCTTTGAAATGCAGCAAAATCGTCCACGGTTCAAAGAAGAATACTGGGATAAGGAGAAGTATTGGAATAATGTTGCCGAACCGAAAAGAGAGCCGCATTGGCGCCGTCCGGCTACAGATCCGGTGGTGGAGTTTTGTGAAAGTAAAGGTATCCGTCTGCACGGACATACCTTAATTTGGGGAAATAGGAAGTGGCAAAATCCAAATTGGCTGATAAACAATATGCCCAATGAAGAAAAAGCCGAGATGGATAAACTAATTGTTGAATACGGAAATCTTGAAAATTATCTGGATAGTGAAAAATATACAGAAGAATACAAACAGATGACCGCATCCCGACTTGAACAAATGTTCCCTGTTTTTTCGAAGGAACTCAAAAGATTATTCAAAAAACGGATTGTAGAAGTGGCTGATTATTACGGAGACCGTATTCACAGTTGGGATATAGTCAATGAAAGTGCTACCGATCATGAGAGAGGTTTGTTGATCCCCGGCAGTGCATTGGCGAAAAGTCATTATGGGATCATGCCCGGTGATTATACATATGAGGCGTTCAAAGTAGCGACTGAAGTATTTCCGGAAAATGTCAAACTGAATATTAATGATTACAATCTTAGTCAGGCTTATACCGACCAGGCAAAAGATTTGATGGCAAGAGGGTGTAAAGTAGATATTATGGGGTCTCAGATGCACTTATTCAATCCTCAACAGTGTCTCGATATAGCGGCAGGAAAAGAAATTCAAACTCCTACACATATCTGGGATTGGGCAAAACGTTTGGGTGAGGCAGGACTCCCAATCCATCTCAGTGAAATAACGATCACTGCTCCCGGAAATGATACTTACGGGAGAAAAATACAGGCGATCATTACGCAAAATTTATATCGTTTGTGGTTTAGTTTAGAACCCATGATGGGTATCACCTGGTGGAATGTGGTGGATGATTGCGGAGCTCCTGGAGAACCTTCCGTGTCCGGGATATTTACACGAGAAATGGTGGCAAAACCGGCATACTATGCGCTTGATAATCTCATCAATAATGAATGGAAGACAAGGATTACTGCAAAACCTGATAAAGACGGTCGGATACAGTTCCGTGGATTTAAAGGGAATTACCGTATCACGTGGAAAGACAAGAATGGAAACAAACAAACGAAAGAATATTACTTGAAATAACAATATGAAGATTGTAGATATGAAAGTCCGCTGCGTGGCGATTCCTATGAATTGCATGTTGCGGCATAATACTGGAGTTCATCCCGGCTATCTGCTGAGGACAGTGCTGGAATTGATCACCGACGAAGGGATTGTAGGTTTGGGTGAAGTGGGAGGCGGAGACTCCAGGGCAGCCCTATTGAAATTGAAACCGCGTATTGTCGGTATGAATCCATTCGATCTAGAAGCAATCAAATTGAAAGTGCTAAGGAGTATTTATTATCTATCCAATGCCCGCCTTTACGGAGCTATTGAAATTGCCTGTCTGGATATCATGGGCAAGGCATGCAATGTTCCCATGCACCAGTTATTGGGTGGTAAGTTGCGGGATTCCATCCCGATGATCGCTTATCTTTTCTGGCGCTATGACCGTCCGGGAGGTGGAGACGATAGTTGTGCGGAGGATATGGCTGACCTTTGTGTAGAGTTGAAGGAAGAACTGGGTGTGACCGCCATGAAATTGAAAGCGGGCGTAATGGACCCGATGGAAGAGGTGAGAGTGCTGGAACTTTGCCGTAAGCAATTAGGAGATGACTTCGGATTACGTATCGATCCCAACGGTGTTTGGAGTGTGGCTACCGCCGTGAAAGCGGGTCGCCGTATGGAAGACCTGGAACTGCAATATTACGAAGATCCCTCCTGGGGAATAGAAGGGATGAAGGCTGTCAGGGATCAGGTGCGTATTCCTTTGGCGACCAATATGTATCCGAATAAATTTGATGATCTGGGACCATCCATTCATATGCGTTCTATCGATATTATCCTGACCGATCTCCATTATTGGGAAGGCCCGAAAGGGGTAAAAGACCTGACTGCCGTTTGCCGTACCTTTAATCTGGGTGTGGCTATGCATTCAGGCGCTGAATTCGGTATCGAGTTGGCGGCGATGTTACATACTGCTTCCACTATTCCTTCCATGACAATGCCCGGCGATGCGCATTATCATTATCTGGAGGATGATATCATCCAGGGAGGGAAAATGCAATACGTGGATGGAGCTATCAAGGTGCCGGAAGGTCCGGGATTGGGAGTTTCTTTGGATGAAGAAAAGATGGAGAAATACGAGCGGTATTATGAGGAGCATGGTGACTATTATGCACGTTTCCATCAGGATCCCCGCCGTCCGGATTGGTATCCTAATGTAGGAGGTATCTGATAATTAAAAAAAGGAAAGATGAAAACAGAATATTATTTTTTATTCATAATGCTTTGCTTTGGAGTAGGGCTTTATGCACAGGAGAAAGGATTAGAATCGCCCTATTATCTATTTCCAAGAACCGGGGAACAACATCTGGATCTCTCCGGGGATTGGTCACTGAGTGGGAAGGATAAACCGGTTATGAATTTAACCGAGTTGCAGGATAATGACTGGTTTAACGTCGGGTATCCTACTTCCGTACAGATGGCTCATTTTAAGGCTGGCTTGTTAGGCGATCCTTATAAGTTTCTCAATGCGAGAGAACACGAGAAGCTCGAACAGAAAGTGTGGTACTATAAGAAAGAATTTGTTTTACCCACTTCTGCGAAAGAGAATAGTCTGTTGTTGCATTTTGACGGGATAGATTACTTTGCCAAAATATGGTTGAACGGCAAACTTTTAGGTACCCATGAGGGTATTTTTGGTGGTCCTGTGGTTGATATAACCAAGGAGGTTATTTTCGGGAAAAAGAATGACCTGATTGTAGAGGTTATTTCCGCTAACTACAATCGTCCGGATTATGAGAGTAGGAAGCCAGGGAAGATTGTCAAGGGATGGTTCCTGACCGGAGGTAGTGCAATGGAACCCTACTTTAATCTGGGAATGTGGCGAGGTGTCCGTATCGAGATGATCCCCCGTTATCATTTGGAACGCCCATTTCTTTTTACCAAAGAATTGAACGGTGACCAAGCTGAAATTGGTTTTAGTGTAGAACTTTTTGCCGGAACAAATTCGAAAGATTACATACTGCGTCCTAGAGAAAATAAACAATTGATAGATTATAGCAATCCAAAAACGGCACCGCTTAACCGACCGGTCAATGATAAATTGAAAGTGGTTTTGGAGTTGATTGACCAGGAAGGAGTTGCATATAACCGTGAATTTACGCCCTATGCCATTGAAGGCCGTTGCTGGCTGGAAGAATCTTTTACTTTGGATAAACCGAAACTTTGGTATCCGAACGGAATGGGAGCTCCAGATTATTATAAGGCAAGAGTTACATTATTGGTAAACGAAAGGAAAACCGATTGTATTGAGTTTGATTTCGGGGTTCGTAAAATCGAGCAAAGACGAAGTGCCGGTATCCGTACCAATGATCGATGGCATGACTGGCAATTTATTGTGAACGGTCAGAGCATCTTCATCAAAGGAGTTAACTGGATGCCGGTTGATGCTTTATATGATTTGACTGCGGACAAATATGATTGGGCGATAGGAATGGCTAAGGAAGCCGGTATACAGATGTTTCGTATTTGGGGAAGCGGTTTACTGGAAAGCAGGGAATTTTATGATGCCTGCAATAGACACGGTATTATGGTATGGCAGGACTTTTGTATTGCTAATTTTGATACGCCTGAATGGCCTCAGCATGTTTGGGAAGCACAGGTTTGCCAGAATATTTTTCGTTTAAGGAATGAACCCTCATTAGCAGTCTGGTGCGGTGGTAACGAGTTCAACCCCTATTCCGATGGGAATGCAGCATCTGTTGGCATTCTGGAACGAAATCTGGCCATCTTCGATCCTACACGCCCATTTCTGAGAACTTCGCCCGATGCCGGTTCAATGCATTTATATCCCGATTTCGATCCTGTATGGTACAAAGGATTCGACTTAATCCCTTTCGTCGCAGAAACCGGTATTCACAGCATTACAGATCCCCGCAATATCAGGGAGGTGGTATCTGCCTCGGAATTAGATGATCTGAGTGGTATGTACAATCAGGATTTTGCCGCTGCCCATCCGGAATTTGTGGAACATTTTGCAGAGTATAATCCCGCACGTGTTCCTCGTATGTTAAGCCGTGCTTCACATATCGGTGATATGAGTAAGCCTAACATAGAAGCAATTGCAGAAGCAACACAAGTGGGTGCAGGAGAATTTTATCAGGTGATGTCGGAAAGTTTTCAGGCTAATTATCCCGTTACGACAGGATTGATGCCTTGGGTGTATAAACGTCCATGGCCGGTAGTGGCAGCCATTCACCTGGTAGACGGATATGGACAACCATCGGCAACCTACTACTTTTTGAAAAGGACCTATGATCCCACGCGCGTCATGCTTGACATTGAACGTTTGTTATGGGCTCCCGGAGAGGAATTTCCAATGAAAGTTAAGGTACTCAATGGTGTAAATCAGCATTCTATTAATGGAAATGTAGAGGTAAAGATATGGGATAGTCAGTTTAAGGAAATATATAAGGAGCGTAAAACGATAGATGTTGCCGAAGGAACTTCCGTTTCGTCTTTGGAAATAGGAACTTTCGTTATTCCGGAACGGTATAAAGAAAAATATTTTTTTGTAACAGTATCTCTTTACGATAATAATAATGGACTTGTTTCACAGGCTAATTATTGGCCCAGAACAATAAGGGCGATGGAAGATAAGTCATACTATGACAAATTTATTTCAGAACCGGTTGTTTGGCCCACATTGGATAAAGGACCCTGGCTAAAACCCTCAGTAGGTAGGACAAAAACGTCATTGGCTGTATCGGACGTAAAAACAGAATCACTCGATGATAACAGGAAGAGTATCTCTTTTACTATCCGGAATACCGGGAAAATTCCATCCTTTATGACGACAATGGATATTGAAGGAGCCAGCCGTTCATTTTATGCAAATGATAATTTTTTCTCGTTGAATCCGGGTGATTCAAAGCAAATCAAGATAGAATTGCTTCTTAGGGATTTACCGAAAGAAGGGAGATTAAAACTCGTCGTAAAGTCATGGAACGCAAAAATACAAGAAAAAATAATTGATTAGTAACATAGAAGGATATGCAGAACAGGTATGATTTAACGGGAAAGACAGCATTGGTAACAGGAGGAGGACAAGGTATCGGAAAGTCTATCGTGCTTGCTTTGGCCGAAGCCGGAGCAAATGTGATTATCAATTATAGGAGCAATACATCGTTAGCCGAAGAAACTGCTGAACTTGCCGGACAATTTGGTAATAAGATCTGGTTATGGCCTTATGATCTGGTACAGGAGGAAGTAAAGGAGAGTTACCTTGCTTTTGTCGCCGAACATCAGTGTCCGGTCGATATTCTTGTCACGAACGCTTCCTATCAGATAAGAAAACCTTGGGATCAAGTGACCGGAAAAGATTTTGCCGATCAAATGAATGTGAATGTTCGATCCACCTTGTTTTTGATACAAGGCGTTGCTCCCTATATGAAAGAAAAGGGATGGGGACGGATTTTAAATATCGGCTCGGTACAACAAAAACGCCCACACCGGGAAATGTGTGTATATGCAGCCTCGAAGATGGCATTGGTCAATCTTGTTTCAAACCTGGCTCCTCAATTAGCACCCTGGGGAGTTACAATAAATACCTTATCCCCCGGAGCAATTGGTACAGGACGTAATGAGGCGGTCTTAGCCAATCCTGAGTACCGTAAGTTGACCGAAAGTAAAATCCCGTTAGGCTATGTAGGAACACCAGAAGATTGTGGCCAGCTGGCGTTGCTTTTATGTTCCGAATCCGGCCGTTATATAACGGGAGTCGACTATTATGTGGATGGTGGCATGGGACTTTCATTTTGAGTGAATAAATAGAATAATATAATAATTGGAAAATAAATAGTATGAGTGTAGATCAGTACAAAAAAGAGGTGGGAATGATGAATCTGGAACAACTGATAGAGACCAGAGAATATATACCCCATACCAGGTTCCCTATACCAGAAAAAGAGTTGTTACAACGTTTTGAACAACTTTATACCGGAGCAGTGAATGATGTCCTGCGTGAGTTTTGTTATCTAAATCAGGCATTGCCGGGCCACATTCTTCCCTTAAGGGAATATAATACGATTGCCGGTTTTGCTTTTACAGTGAAGAGTGCTCCCAACGTAATGATACGAGGGGAAATGGATTTTCGCTCACAAATGATGGATGATATGCAGGAGGATTCATTTGTTTTATGGGATACCAGCCACGATGAAAAAGCAACATTGTGGGGAGGGGTAATGTCTGCAACTGCAAAAGCAAAAAAAGTGAAGGCAGCTTGTATTGATGGAGGTATCCGAGATACCCGGCAGATTTTAGAAGCTGAATTTCCTGTGTTTTATAAGTATCGTATTTCCAACGGAAGTCTGGGACGTTGCTTGATAACACATTATCAGATTCCGATTCTCATAGGAGATGTACTGATTCGCCCGGGAGACGTGGTTTTGGGGGATATAGATGGTGTGCTTGTTGTTCCTCGGGATATTGCGTATGAGATACTGCTTCGTGCAGAAGAGATAAAGGAGAATGAGAAAATAATCTTCGGTTGGGTGAAAGAAGGGCAAACGATTCAACAGATTAAGGAAAAAGGCGGTTATTTCTAAAAGCAGAAGCGACTTATAGGATCATAAAAAGGAGAAGTCGCTTCAGGATAAAGAGAAACCCCGGAAGTTTTTATCTGACTTTCGGGGTTACCTTTATCATTTATTTATTAACGATACTTTCTATATATTTACCTCCGTCCGGAAGATCTGCCGGATCTGTTGCTTTCACTGCTGCTCCTTGTTGATGAAGTGCTTGTAGCACTGCTGTTTCTACTTGACGAACTGGAGCTGGATCTTACCGTAGAACTTTGGTTGTTGCTCCCCGTGGAACTTGAATTCGAGCGTGTCGTAGTAGCGTTTCTATTACCCGAAGAACTTTCTGACCTTACAGTAGTATTGCTATTACTTCTGGTGGAACTTTGCGGTGTAACTGTGGTACTCCGGCTGTTGGATGAGTTGCTTCGCGTATTGGTTACCGAACTGCTGTTGTTCCTGCCGGAAGAATTCTCCTGAGATCTAACAGTGGTACTTCTGTCATTGCTGCCGGATGGATCTTGCGATCTGACCGTTGTACCGCTATTGTTTCTGGTGGAACGTTCCGGTGTAACAGTGCTGCTCCGGGTGTTGGGTGAGCTGTTTCTTGTAGAACTCTCCGATGACCTTACTGTAGAGCTACGATTCGTGGATGTTCCGCTCCGTGAATTTGTTCCTTCAGTGACTCTTGTATTACTGTTTCCGCTGCTTCTGACGGTTCCACTGCTGTTACTCCTGTCTGTGGTTGTACTTCTGCCGCTTACAGAAGATCGTGTATTGGTCGTTCTGCCGCTGTTTGCATCGGGACGATACACACTTACCGAATTACCACTAACTCTTGTTGCCCTGCCGGAACGGTTGTTGTTGCTTTCAAGTCGGCGTACCGTGGCTTTTCTACCTGTTTCACGTTCGTAGTCCCTGGCACTCGGTCCGCTATAGTAACGGTTATCGTTATATATGTAAGTATTGTTGATGACAGTCGTCCTGTTATAGATAGTCGGGCTATACCTGTTATAGTGCCTGTGCATGCGACGGTCATACATGTATCTGGTGGGCAGGAAAGTCCAGTAGCTGGTGGGGATATTAACATGCAAGTAAATATTGACACCGGGACCCATAGGTGCCCATCCGTAATAGCCGCCTCCGCTTCTCCAGCTCACCCAGGCAGGTGCCCATTCGTAGCCGGGAACCCATGCCCAACCGTAGAAATCGTCATAATACCATCGCCCGTAATGGAAAGGAGCCCATCCCCATGAGAAACTCGATACCCAAGTATTTCCGTAATCGGTCATCACCCAGTAGCCGTTGGTAGCATACGGATGAAAGTCCCTTCCTACATTGGGTATCCAGATGCGGCCGTAGTTACGGTCGTTGATCCATCGACCGTGGGGTCTCAATTCGTTGTAGAATACGTTGAACGATATACCGCCTCCTTGATAGCCGTCATCATAATATCCCTCTTCGTAATAATACTCGTCGTATCCCTGTGAATAGACATAATTCTGAGAGGTTCCGCATGACCATACTGCCAGTGCGATTACCGCGAGGATGAGGGGATGTCTTAAAGCTTTCATATCCGTAGTTATTAAAGGGTGTAACTTCATTTCTTTCTTTAGCAGTATGACATCCTTTTTACGGAATGGTTTAACAATTCAAGATTCAAAATTCAATATTCAAGATTTAACGGGAGTCGTTTTGGCTTCACCGAACATTGTTTCATTCCACAATTTCACAATTTGGCTTACACCGATTGTTAATTGACTACGTCGATTTATAATTCATGATTCAGTGAATTTTCACTACCTTCCCCATTTTTTACTCTTCACTCTTCACTTTTCACTACTTAAATACCTGGTCGATGCCGGAGAATCCCATAAACGCCATGGCCATGATGCCGGCGGTGATCAGCGCAAGGGGAATCCCTTCCATTGCCTTGGGAACTCTGGTCAGCGCCAGTTGCTCACGGATACTTGAAAAGATGATCAGTGCCATGGCATATCCTATAGCGGTAGCTACTGCGTAGATAACCGATTCCAGAAGGTTATAGTCTTTCTGTATCACCAGGATCGCCACACCAAGAATCACGCAGTTAGTGGTGATCAGTGGCAGGAATACGCCCAGCGCCTGATAGAGTGACGGAGATATTTTCTTGAGCACGATCTCCACCATCTGTACCAGTGCGGCAATCACTAAGATAAAAGAGATGGTCTGGAGATATCCCAATCCTGAGGGTTCCAGAACACCTTTTTGCAGAAGGAATGTGACGATGGTAGCGATAGTCAGTACAAACGTAACGGCCAGCCCCATACCGATGGCTGTATCCACTTTCTTTGATACACCCAGAAATGGACATATGCCCAGGAACTGGGCTAGTACTACATTGTTTACAAATATAGCAACAATGATGATTCCAATAATTTCCATAATGCTTAAGCGTTAATTTCTATAAAATTAGACTATCTCTCGCTATGTCATAGCTCAAACAAGTTTGGCTCTGCTCATTTAGCTTTTAGAGATAGTTGTTGCTTCTTTTGAAGTTTATTGAAAACAGCGATCAGAAATCCCAGTACAATAAAAGCTCCTGGTGCCAGTACAAATATCAACGAGCCGAATTGTTCAGGATAGATATTCAGTGAGAATATTTTTCCGGTACCCAGTAGTTCACGTACAGCTCCCAATAATGAGAGTGCAAACGTAAATCCCAGTCCGATTCCTACTCCGTCGAAAACCGATGAGATCACGCCGTTCTTTGAAGCAAATGACTCTGCACGTCCCAGTACGATACAGTTCACCACAATCAGCGGGATAAATATTCCCAAACTATCGGCCAATGCCGGTACATAGGCATTCATCAACATCTCAATGATCGTTACGAAAGTGGCGATCACTACGATATAGGCAGGGATACGTACCATATCGGGGATCACGTTTTTCAGCATTGAGATTGCTGCGTTGGAACAGACCAGCACGAACATAGTTGCCAATCCCATGCTCATCCCGTTAATAGCCGAACTGGTGGTTGCCAAGGTAGGGCACATCCCCAGTAGCAGCACGAAAATGGGATTTTCTTTAATAATGCCGTTGACCAGCACTTTCAGGTTATTATTCATTGTCATTTCCTCCTTCTTTACTTTCCAGATATGCAGAATAAGCTCTGTTGACCGCTTCCAGGAATGCCCTTGAAGTGATGGTCGATGCGGTGATGGCATCCACATCTCCTCCGTCTTTCGAAACGGCTAGTGCACCTTTAGACAGGTCTCGTCCGATGACCGACTGTGACGGTTTCGCAGCATCCCTGAACCACTCCGTCATCTTGGATCCCAATCCCGGTGTCTCGGCGTGTTGCAAGACCGAATAGTTCACGATCTTGTGTTCCATATCAAAGCCTACCATGATCTGTATATTTCCGCTGAACCCATTGTTGGAAAAGCTATTCAGTGCATATCCCACAATCTGATCCCCTTTTTTTGCCGGATAAACCAGTAGAGAGTCGCCTTGTCCGTCAGGCATCGTGAATGCTTCTGCAGTCGGGTCGTTGTCAAATTCCGGAACTACTTCACTGATGGCATTCTGCAGTTTCATCGCTTTGGCGTCTGCAATCGGTTTTGCCGTCATTTTATTCACCTGTGCCAGAAGTACAGCCACCGTAAGGCATATCAGCGACAGCGACAGGAACATATTTTTGAATGATGATTTTAATTTAGCCATGTTTCACTACCTCCCCGAATCGTTTTGGCGTTGTGTAATTGTTGATCAGCGGTGTAAAGGCATTCATCAGCAGGATTGCGAATGAAACCCCTTCCGGATAGGCCCCCCAAAGTCGTATGGCGACGGTGATAAAGCCGATGCCGGCACCGTAAATAAGCATTCCTTTTCTGGTCATCGGCGACGTTACATAGTCGGTCGCCATGAAGACCGCACCCAGCATCAATCCTCCCGAAAAGAGATGGATCAGGGGGTTGTAGAGCGGGATGGGATTAAAAATATAGATTATCCCGGTAAAAATGGCTACTGTAGCCATAATAGAGACCGGGATATGCCATGTGATGACCTTCTTCCAGAGCAACCAGCCTAAGCCGAGAAGCAGTGCCAGGGCACTCATCTCACCGATGGAGCCGGCTTCGGTACCAAAAAACATCGTTTGTAAAGATGGTAGCAGTTCCGGATTCGACTTTAGATTGCCCAATACGGTCGCCGAAGTGACGGCATCGACTGTACCGGCAATATCGGGTGCCGGCCAGACGGTCATCTGTGCCGGGAACGAAATCAACAGGAATATACGTCCCGCGATGGCGGGGTTAAAGATATTATTACCCAGTCCACCAAAAGAGAGCTTAACCACGCCGATGGCGAACAGGCATCCCAATGCCAGTATCCATATTGGCAGATTAGATGGTACGTTGAATGCCAGCAGCACACCTGTGATGATAGCCGAGCCATCGAGCACGGTGGGCGTTTTTTTCATAATATACTTTACGATGAGATATTCAAATCCCACGCAAAACAGTACCGCCAAAGCGGTAATGATCAGTGCATCGAGCCGGAAGACGTACAAAGCGACCAGGAACGCCGGAACAAGTGCGATAAGCACCCCGTACATGTTTTTTTCAATCGTGTCCCCGCTGTGTATATGAGGTGAAGGGGAAACAACCAGTTTGTTCTCCATATCTAAAGTTACTCTAAGCGTTAGTTTTTCTATTCCTGATGATTGTGTTTACTCTGCCTTTACCCAACCTGATATAATCAAGCAGCGGGCGGTCTGCGGGACAGGTGTAACTGCACGAGCCGCATTCAATGCAATCGGTGATACGGTGTTTCTCTGCTCCGTCCCATACCTCGAACTCTGTCAGGTTCATCAGCAGGGTAGGGTTTAATCCCATGGGGCATACACTCACACATTTGGCACAACGGATACAATCCTTCATCGCCTTCCGCTTGGCCTCCAGTGTAGGAATGACCAATATACCCGAAGTTCCCTTGGTTACCGGCACATCTGTGCTCGCCAGTGCTTTCCCCATCATAGGGCCGCCACTGACGATCTTGCCGGTGGTTTCCGGTAATCCGCCGGCTGCATTGATCAGGTTAGTTACCGGGATACCCACACGTGAGAGGATATTGCATGGTTGTTTTATATCTTTTCCGGTGACGGTTACCACCCGTTCAATCAAAGGCTTGTTTTTCTGTACCGCCTCATAGATAGCCAAAACAGTTCCTGCGTTTTGTACTACCGCACCCACTGAAATAGGTAGGGCACCGCTTGGAACCTGTCGTCCGATCAGTGCGTCGATCAGTTGCTTTTCACCTCCCTGCGGATACTGTACCTTCAGCGCTTCCACACTGATACCGGGATATGCCTCTGCACATTTCCCGAATTTTTCGAGAGCGTCTTTCTTATTGTTTTCAATACCTATGATGGCCTTGTCCACGTTCAATGCTTTCATCACGATGGTGATCCCCACCATGATCTCTTCCGTTTTCTCCATCATCACACGATGGTCGGAGGTGAGCCATGGTTCGCACTCCACTCCGTTGATGATCAGTATTTCGGGTTTCGATCCCGGTGGAGGGGTTAACTTTACGTGTGTGGGAAAGGTTGCGCCACCCATACCGACAATGCCGGCAGCGGCAATCTTGTCGAGGATCTCCCTGGATGAGAGGTTGCACTCTTTTTTCAGGTCCGATGAGCGGTCGATCGATTCTTCCCACTCATCACCTTCTACTTTGATGAATATGGCATCGCGCCTGTACCCGCTTGCATCGATCGCTTTGTCGAGTTTTAACACGGTACCCGATACGGATGAGTGGATATTGGCTGAAACGAACCCTACAATCTTGCCGATAAGAGTCCCCACCTTCACGGTATCGCCTTTTTTTACCACAGGTTGGCAGGGAGCGCCGATGTGCTGGCCCAGCGGAATAATCACCTGATTGGGAATAGCAATGGGTTGTATTGCGTTTCCGGCAGAGACTTTCTGCTCTTTCGGGTGAATACCGCCAATTCTGAAAGTTTTTAACATATATAATATACTTAAATCTTATGCGTCAACTGTAGCTGCTTCTTCTTTGGGTGATTTGTCTTTCCTTGGCGGGAAATTCAACTCCAGGATGGAATTGGTTGGACAAACCGGTACGCACTTGCGGCAGAGCCGGCATTTATCGTCAATGATATAAGCCAGGTTGTTTGTAATGGTGATAGCCTCGAAAGGACAAACCTGTTGGCATTTGCTACACCCGATGCATGCTACTTCGCACGACTTGCGGGCTACGCCTCCTTTTTCCTCATTCACGCAGCTGACATAGATCCTTCTTGATTTAGGCCCCTGTTTACGTAGTTCGATGATATCTTTCGGACAGGCTTTTACGCAAGCACCACAGGCGGTACATTTGTCTTCCACCACTTCGGGGAGCATGGTCTCCGGATTGATGTGTATGGCATCGAATGTACATGACTCCTCGCAGTCTCCCAGGCCCAGACAGCCGAAAGAACATCCGGTGTCGCCACCGTAAAGTGCTGCGGCAATAGTACAGTTAGAGACTCCATCGTAGAGGTTGGTGCGTGGACGTTGGTCGCAACTACCGCTACAACGTACCACGGCTATCTTTTTTACAGCCACCGGGGCGGTTTGCCCTAGGATCTGGGCTACTTTGTCCATAGTGGGTTGGCCTCCTACGGGACAGTTGAGGCCGTCCAGGGTTTCGGCTTTTACACAGGCAGATGCGAATGATGCACATCCGGGAAATCCGCAACCTCCACAATTGGCAGCGGGTAGGGCATCCTGAACCTCCTGTATGCGAGGATCTTCTTCTACCTTGAATTTTTGCCCTATCAGGTATAATATGGCGGCACTACCGGCGCCGATTACACCCAAAGTTACTACAGCAGTAAGTAATACACTCATATTTTAAACTAAAAACTAAGAATTAAAAATTAAAAGTGAAAAATTAAAAGTGAAAAGTTTAATTAAGATATCCGGTGTCTCACATGAACAATCTAATTTTTCACTATTCACTATTCATTTTCTTTATGTTGAATTGAAACGAATTTGCCATTTTTTTTCTCAGAAAATAAAGGATCAGGTAATAGGGAATAAGAGCGGTCATGGCGCTAATCGCTGCTTCTGTTTCACTAAAGTTCCATAATGATAGGGTGAGGATAAGCGTTAAGATGAGTATAACCAGCGGAAGAACAAATGCCCAGAAAACAGCCTTGTATCCCATTGACTCTTTTCCCTCGATAATGACCCGTTCGTTTTCACGAAACCGGCCGGAAAAGTCGACTACTTCAACCAGCTTCTCTTTCGAGTCGGCGGCCATGCATACACCCTTGGCATGACACGCACTGCAGGCCGATTGTTGCAGGATACGTACGGTCACTTGATTGTCGTTGATTTTCTCAATAATTCCTTCGTGTTCGATCATGAAACAATGGTAAAATGATCCTTATCCCTTACATCCAAATTAGAGGACAAAGTTAAGATTATTTTCGAGATAAGTAAAAGTTTTTTTGAACTTACTCATGACTTATATGTTATTAAACGACCAAAGTATTCGATATTCAATTTTTCATTCTGATACCTCCGTTTTAAATATAGATTTTATTTATGAGGTAGCCGCGATAAGTTTCTCTAAATTAGCCGAACATTTAGAGAAGGGTATTTGTTAAAAAGTTGAATAGCGGTGCAAAATAGCTAATCTTGCTTTTATTGAATTTTAAAAATAATGTATTTAATTACTCTATCTTTATGGTTTTTGACATTGACATGATCCGAAAGGTCTACGAACATCTTCCTGAGAAGATCAAACAGGCAAAAGATATTTTACAACGGCCTTTGACTTTAACTGAAAAAATCCTTTTTTCCCATCTCTGGCCCGGTGTTCCGGTAAAAAATTATCAGCGTGCCGGTGATTATGTGGATTTTGCCCCTGACCGTGTGGCTATGCAGGATGCTACCGCACAGATGGCACTGCTTCAGTTGATGAATTCCGGACGTACCAATGTAGCGGTTCCTTCCACTGTACACTGTGACCATTTGATACAGGCATATAAGAATGCTGAAACCGACTTGGAGACAGCCAATATGACTAACAAGGAGGTATATGAGTTCCTTCGCGATGTCTCCAACAAATACGGAATTGGCTTCTGGAAACCCGGTGCAGGGATTATCCACCAGGTGGTACTCGAAAACTATGCTTTCCCGGGTGGAATGATGGTGGGTACCGACTCGCATACCCCTAATGCAGGCGGGTTGGGCATGATAGCCATTGGCGTAGGCGGTGCCGATGCAGTGGATGTGATGGCCGGCTTGCCGTGGGAGTTGAAAATGCCGAAACTGATCGGTGTGAAACTGACAGGGAAGTTATCGGGTTGGACCGCACCGAAAGATGTGATATTGAAAGTAGCAGACATTCTCACCGTGAAAGGAGGAACCAATGCCATTATCGAATATTTCGGCGAAGGAGCAGCATCGCTCTCCGCCACGGGAAAGGGGACTATTTGTAATATGGGTGCCGAAGTGGGAGCGACCACTTCTATCTTCCCGTTCGACGAAAAATCGGCAGCCTATCTTGAAAGTACCGGAAGGAAAGAGGTGGCCGACGAAGCCCGTAGGATCATGGAACACCTTCAACCGGATCCGGAGGTAGTCGCCGACCCTGTAAAATATTATGACCAATTGATCGAAATAAACCTTTCAACGCTCGAGCCCCATATCAATGGGCCATTTACGCCTGATGCGGCATATACCATTTCTGAATTCGGCAAGGCAGTGAAAGAGAATAACTATCCGCAGAAAATGGAAGTAGGATTGATAGGTTCATGTACCAACTCATCGTATGAAGACCTCACCCGTGCGGTTTCGATAGTCAAGCAGGCGCGTGATGAAAGTGTGCCTGTCAGAGCACAGTTCCTGATCAATCCCGGCTCGGAACTGGTTCGTTACACTGCTGAGCGCGATGGCGTTTTAGAGGTGTTTGAAGAAGCAGGTGCCACCATTATTGCCAACGCCTGCGGTCCCTGTATCGGACAGTGGAAACGAGAAGATGAGGTAAAAGACCGTCCCAATTCTATCGTAACTTCGTTTAACCGTAATTTCGCGAAACGGAACGACGGTAATCCCAATACCCATGCATTTGTAACGTCTCCCGAATTAGTGGCTGCATTGACCATTGCCGGAGACCTCTGTTTCAATCCGCTGACCGACACCCTTCAGAATGAAAGGGGGGAGTGGGTGAAACTGGCCGAACCGACCGGTTTTGAAATGCCGCCCGCAGGATATGATGTGAAAGATGCGGGATACCTGGCACCATCGGAAGATGGAAGCAGCGTGCAGGTCTCGATTGATCCCAATTCGAACCGCTTGCAAAAACTGGAACCTTTTCCTGCATGGAACGGTGGGGACTATATCGGATTACCGTTGCTTATCAAAGTAAAAGGAAAATGCACTACCGATCATATTTCCATGGCCGGACCATGGCTCCGTTTCCGTGGACACCTCGATAATATCTCGGATAATATGCTGATTGGAGCGGTGAACGCTTTTAATGATAGTACCAACTCGGTACTTGACCCCGGAACCATGGAATATTCCCCTGTACCGGCGTTAGCCCGGAAATTCAAATCCGAAGGAGTCGGTTCTGTAGTTGTGGCGGAAGAGAACTACGGGGAAGGCTCTAGTCGTGAGCATGCTGCCATGGAACCGCGCCATCTCAATGTGAAGGTGATACTGGTCAAATCGTTTGCCCGTATTCATGAGACCAACCTGAAGAAACAGGGCATGTTGGCGCTTACTTTTGTTAATAAAGAAGACTATGATAGGGTTCGGGAGAGGGACAAGATCAGCGTGAAAGGATTAAAAGAGTTTACTCCCGGTAAAAACCTGACCGTGGAATTGCTTCATGCCGATGGAACGAAAGAGAGTTTTGAGGTGGCCCATACCTATAATGAACAGCAAATTGAGTGGTTTAAGGCAGGGAGTGCGTTGAATGCTATGAAATAAATGAAAATATGCAATATATAACCAGAGAAAATGGTCAGCTTGTGGTGCCGGATCATCCGGTCATCCCCTTTATTGAAGGGGATGGGATAGGAAAAGAGATTTCACTCCATGTGCAGAGGATTGTTGACAATGCTGTCGACAAGGTATTCCAGGGAAAGCGAAAAATTGAATGGAAGGAAGTCCTGGCCGGCGAAAAAGCTTTCAATAAAGTGGGAAGCTGGCTGCCGGATGAAACCATGGATGCATTCCGTAGTTGCCTGGTAGGGATAAAGGGTCCGCTCACTACACCGGTAGGTGAGGGGATACGCTCCCTCAATGTGGCACTACGTCAGGAGTTGGATCTTTATGTATGCCTCCGGCCCGTGCGATGGTTCAAAGGGGTGTCTACACCGTTGTTGCATCCGGAGAAGGTACATGTTACTATTTTCCGTGAAAATACGGAAGATATTTATGCCGGGATCGAATGGGCTGCCGGTACACCGGAACTGGAAAAGGTATTGAAATTCCTGCAGGAAGAAATGGGAGTAGGAAAGATCCGTTTTCCGGAAACTACTTCGCTGGGGGTAAAACCGGTCTCTGTGGAAGGAACGGAACGGTTAGTGAGAGCTGCCATCGAGTATGCGCTGAAACATCGGTTACCTTCAGTGACCCTGGTGCACAAAGGGAATATCATGAAATTTACCGAAGGTGGCTTCAAGAAATGGGGTTATGCCCTTGCCGAACGTGAGTTTCCCGATCAGACCTTTACAGAGCATATTTTCAATAAAATAAAAGCAGAACAGGGTTTGGAGAAGGCGGTGGAAGTTTATAATCATGCCATTGAATCCGGAAAGGTCTTTATCAAGGATGTAATAGCTGATGCTTTTTTACAGAATACCCTTCTCAAACCTGAAGAGTATTCGGTGATTGCGACGCTTAACCTGAACGGAGATTATATTTCCGATCAGTTGGCGGCCATGGTGGGTGGTATCGGCATTGCCCCGGGCGCCAATATCAACTACCATACAGGGCATGCTATTTTTGAGGCGACACATGGCACCGCTCCCGATATTGTAGGGAAAGACAAGGCAAATCCCTGTTCCATGTTGTTATCGGCAGTAATGATGCTGGAATATATGGGATGGCAGGAGGCGGGCGATCTGATTACTTCCGCTTTGGAGACTCTTTTTGAAAATGGTTACGGAACCTCTGACCTGGCGCGGTTTATGGAAAACGGAAAACCTTTGTCAACTTCTGAATTCTCCCGCAAAGTGATTGAAAATTTATAAAAATGTTTACTCTTGTAAACAAAGCCGGTCAAAAGAGTGTTAAAAAGACAGGAGCGCTTCAGCTTTATCATCCTTTGAAAACTATTTCCTAAAGCTAGGTGAGCTAAATGAGTAGAGACTAAACTTGTTTAGATTATGCAATAGCGAGAATTAGAAATTAAAGAGTATATGCTCAAATAGTGAAATGTAATTGAACGTAAGCAATATAATTAAACAAAATATGTCACTATGGATAATGAACAATTGAGAAAAACATTGTCGGACTCCGTTGCCTTCACAAGCAATATCGACAAAGACCTTTTTACTAAGATGGGTGTGAAGCGCGGCCTTCGCAATGAAGATCACTCAGGAGTACTCGCCGGACTTACACGTGTAGGAGATGTAGTGGGTTATGAACGTCAGCCTGACGGCACCTTGAGCCCTGTTCCCGGTAAGCTTTTTTATCGGGGAATGGATGTGGAAGAGTTGGTGAAAGGGATACAACAGGAAAATCGTTTGGGATTTGAGGAAACCACTTTTTTGCTTCTTTCGGGTCGACTGCCCAACAGTGAAGAACTCAAAGCTGTAGAACACCTGATTGCCCGGACGATGCCATTGAATCACAGGGCGACGATGAATATTATGGCTTTGAAAGGTGGGAATATTATGAATATCCTGGCCAGGAGCGTGCTGGAACTTTATACCTATGATGAAAATCCGGATGATATCTCTCCTGAAAATCTTATCAACCAGTCAATTAACCTGATTGCTAAATTCCCTACCATTATCGCCTATGCATACCAGGTGCTTCGGCATGACCAAATGGGACGTTCCCTGCATATCCGTCATCCTTATGAAGACCGGTCGGTAGCTGAGAACTTCTTGTATATGATGAAGGGGCGTGACAGTTATACGGAACTTGATGTGAAAATTCTTGACCTGGCGCTGGTACTTCATGCGGAACATGGCGGAGGAAACAACTCCACTTTCTCGGTACGTGTCACCAGCTCGACCGAAACAGATACCTATTCAGCCATTGCTGCAGGTATCGGTTCATTGAAGGGGCCGCTCCATGGAGGAGCCAATATCAAGGTACAAGGCATGTTGGAAGACATGAAGAAAAAAGTAAAAGACTGGACAAACCAGTCACAGATAGACGAGTATCTGACAAAAATATTGAATAAAGAGGCATACGACCGTACCGGTCTTATCTATGGTATCGGCCATGCCGTCTATACGATCAGTGATCCGCGTGCCATACTATTGAAAGAGATGGCGCGTGATCTGGCTAAGGAAAAAGGGCGTGAAGAGGAGTTCGCCTTTATGGAGTTGATAGAAGAACGTGCCGTAGAGGTATTTCTTGGCTTCAAGAAGAGTACGGCCAAGGCGCGGACATGTATCAATGTGGACTTCTATTCGGGATTTGTGTACGATGCCCTCGGATTACCCCCCGAGGTATTCACGCCGCTTTTTGCCATGGCACGTATCGTAGGTTGGTCGGCTCACCGGATCGAGGAGATGAATTTCACCAGTAAACGCCTGATCCGTCCGGCATACAAAAACGTGCGTGAGAAACAGCCCTTTATCCCGATGAATGAACGATAAATCCATGCAAAAAATAAAAGTAAACAATCCTGTTGTTGAGTTGGACGGCGATGAGATGACCCGTATCATCTGGTCATTTATCAAAGAACAACTGATCTTACCCTATCTCGATCTGGAGATTAAATATTTCGACCTCGGCATACAGCATCGTGATGCTACGGATGACCAGGTGACGGTAGAAGCCGCCGAGGCCATCAAAAAATACAATGTAGGTATCAAGTGCGCCACCATCACGCCCGACGAGGCGCGTGTGAAGGAATTCGGACTGAAGCAGATGTGGAAATCGCCTAATGGAACCATCCGTAATATTGTGGGTGGAACCGTATTCCGGGAACCGATCATCTGTAGCAATATCCCCCGTTATGTAGAGGGATGGACTGAACCCATCATTATCGGGCGTCATGCCTTTGGAGACCAGTACCGTGCCACGGATAAAGTAATCAAAGGCAAAGGAACACTTCGCCTGACGTTTACCAACGAAGAGGGTGAGACACAGAGCTGGGAAGTGTATGATTTCAAGGGTGACGGGGTAGCTATGGCGATGTACAATACCGATGAATCTATCTACGGATTTGCCCGTTCGTCCTTCCAGATGGCGCTGACCAAAAAATACCCGCTCTACATGTCTACCAAGAATACTATCCTGAAAGCCTATGATGGTAGATTTAAGGATATTTTTGAGGAGGTGTATGAGAATGAATTCAAAGCTGAATTTGAGAAGGCCGGTATCACTTACGAACATCGGTTGATCGATGATATGGTGGCAGCGGCCATGAAGTGGAGTGGTGGATTTGTATGGGCATGTAAGAACTACGACGGAGATGTGCAATCCGATACGGTAGCGCAGGGTTTCGGTTCGCTGGGGATGATGTCCTCCGTATTGGTGACACCCGACGGTAAAACGGTGGAAGCC
Organism: Proteiniphilum sp.; assembly: GCF_034331125.1. Lineage (NCBI taxonomy): Bacteria > Pseudomonadati > Bacteroidota > Bacteroidia > Bacteroidales > Dysgonomonadaceae > Proteiniphilum > Proteiniphilum sp. The sequence continues at coordinate 17,121 of NZ_JAXQGC010000035.1, read as the reverse complement.
GAAGCGGCACATGGTACGGTGACGCGGCACTATCGCCAGCATCAGCAGGGTAAGGAGACCAGTACCAATCCTATTGCTTCTATTTTTGCCTGGACACGTGGATTAGCGCACCGGGGACGGCTCGACGGCAATCAACCGCTTATCGACTTCTGTGAGAAGTTGGAACAGGTGTGTATTGAAACCGTAGAAGGTGGGGAGATGACCAAAGACCTGGCACTCCTCGTCTACGGGAACGATGCATCACGTGATACATATCTCACTACGCAGGAATTCCTGCAGGCGTTGAAGCGGAATCTGGAAAAGAAGTGGGAAGGTGAAAAGGTGGAAAGGTGAAAAGGTGGAAAGGGTGTTTCTTGATGTGATAATTTATCGATTTGATGATTATATAATAAGATAAAAAGCAGGAGCGATCAAAACGGTCGCCCCTGCAGTTTTTCATACACCTGTTAGTCTAGTCTGTATAGGCAATCCTATACACATTGAATGATCCGGCTTCTGCTGTCGTTTGCAATACCGTTCCGTTGACAGAAACGGAAGAGTCGACAGGTACAATGGCATCAGGATTGTCCAGCGTATTTTCTTTGTCCGCTTCCCCCTTCAACAGAATCGCCTGTGCTTCCGGTTGTATCTTCATCCTGCGGTTTAAACCCTCTAAGCTGATCCGTATCTCTTTGTTTTCTTCCGATACGTTGCTTAACTTCACGATGATTTCTTTCTTATTGGTATCGATCACGGCAGAGGCATACAATCCGTCTTGTCCTGTAAGGGCTTTCTTATTCCATGTAAGCGGTAATACATTGGTACCCGCATGGTGTGCGTATAGCTTCTGTACATAATAATTGGGCGTACGCACACAACGCAGGTTATCGAACCAGATCAGGTCGGGACGCCACTGCCATGCATCCACATGTGCCAGCAGAGGGGCATAAGTCGCCATGTGGACAATGTCGGCATTCCGTTCCAGTCCCGTCATAAATGCTGACTCGCACAATGCCGATTCAAAATTGTTCTTTCTGTTCTGAGGATGGCAGGCATACTCACCAGCAAATACTTTTGGGCCTTTACGGTCATAGGAGTCGTAACGTGCAGCTTGTTTCAGGAACCATTCCGGCGAACGGTAATAATGTTCATCCACCAGGTCCACTTTCAACCGTTTCATCTCCGGCCACAGATAATCGAAATCCTCACCCTCGGCTTGTGGCCCGGAGCTTCCGATGATCTTTATTTCGGGATATTGTGCACGGATAGCTTCGATAAATTTTTCCAGTCGGGCAGGGTATTCGGGTCCCCATTGTTCATTACCGATACCGATAAACTTCAGGTTAAACGGTTCGGGATGTCCCATTTCCGCCCTGACTTTACCCCAGGTAGTCGAAGTAGAACCATTGGCAAACTCAATAAGGTCTAACGCATCCTGGATATAATCCTGCAGTTCTCCTACCGGTATATGGCAATGTTCCCCTTCGTTCTGGTACTGGCAGGATAATCCCACGTTCACTACGGGCAGCGGTTCAGCACCCATATCTTCGGAAAGCAGGAACAGTTCATAAAATCCCATTCCGTAGGTCTGGAAATAATCCGGGAATAACCGGTGGGCAAACGTGTAGTGCCAGCGGTTTTCGTTCAACGGACGGTTTTCCACCGGTCCGACAGATTTTTTCCAGTCGTAGCGCGTTTCCAGGTCGGTTCCCTCCACAATACATCCACCAGGGAAACGAAACAAACCGGGATTGAGTTCATTGAGCGCTTCCACCAGATCCTTGCGCAAACCATTCTCCCTGCCTTTCCATGTATCGGTGGGAAAAAGGGAAATATGTTCCAGATCCACCGGCCCTTCCGATGTAAGGAATATACGCAGTGAAGCTTTTGGCTCCTCTTTTGGAGAGATAAGAACAATTTCGTATTTCTTCCATTCCTTAGAATCGATTGCCAGTTCTTTTCGTTCAAAAGGATCGTTATTGGCGTCGATCAATTCGATCCTGATCTTTTGTCCGGCAGCACTACCGGATCGTGCCCAGACCGAGAAACGGTATGTGGCATCTTTCTTCACACCAATCCCACGGAAACCCTCGTTTTCCAGTCCGGTATGCTTATGCCCGTGTCCTGCGTTGTTCAGGCGTACATAGTGAGGATTGCGCTCAAAGGGAGCGCCGTCGTTGCGTACTTCCACTTTGCCGAAACTGTTCCAACCCATCAACGATTGTGGAAATTCGAAAGAGCGGTTTTTGACCAGCTCGGCGTACAAACCGCCATCGGCTCCGAAATTGATATCCTCGAAGAACAACCCGTACATGGTGGGCTGTATTTCTGCTCCCGGTTTCCTGGCATTGACAACCAATTCGTAGGTTTGTTGTGCGGATATACTACTAATGTATATGCACGATAAGAGAATAATTAAAAAATATTTTTTCATATGATTAAAATTATTTATTTTCAAAGGTATCATATGGAACTCGCTTTTAGTCATGATCTTGTGTGAAATCATTTTCATGCTCGTTTCATACGATTATTATATTTTTTCATTTTGGTGTATGGAACTCGCAATAATCATCATCTTGGGTGTAATGATGTTCATGCTCGTTTCATATTCAATATGTTATGGGGTTAATTTAAAAGGTGTTTTCTTTACATATACCCTGTAATCTTTAATCATACCCGGTTTTCCCGATTCGGGACGTGGCAGGTATGAAAATCCGCTGATGACTTTATCTTCACCCAGATCGATGACGATATGGTGCGGATGGCCGGGATTAAGGGTAGAATAATCGGTATGCCAGAAGGTCGATTCCTGCAGGTCGAATACATTGGAGGCAATATTATTGGCGCTGTTGGTCTCCTCACTATCTGCATACACCACTTTCCAGTGTTGACGTGAAACGGGTTTTCCGTCTTCTCCCAGCAATTCCAGTTCCGCGATGGCGGCATAATTGTCTCCTTCGTGTGAATTGAGTGATTCAAGGCAGAAATAACGGATCTGCTCCTGTTTCCCGAATTTCACATGCTGCCACCCGTTCCCCGGTTTAAACGATCCGGTATAGTAGGCCTGCTCGCCGCTGAGATTCAACTCTTCTCCCGCTTTCCGGTGCGCATAGGCGGAACCTTGCAGTGAAAGCTGATCGAGAATAGGTTCACGTAATCCGTTCAGTGCTGGCTTCTCCGGAGAAGCCATATCCAGCACGATCACTTCGTTCTTACCCTTCTTCAGCCAGCATCCCGGCACATATAACGCTTGCTGGGGACCGATATGCCAGTAACGTCCGATAGCATAACCGTTCACCCAGATCATTCCTTTACTCCAATTCCTCATATCGAGGAAGGTGTCGCCGGTTTCATCCAGCGTAAAGGTGCCCCGGTAATAGGCGGGATGCCCGGCAGTATTGGCCTCTTCACGATAAGTTTTATTTTTTGCAAATGCATAATCTACCGGGATGTTGTATACTTCCCAGCCCTTCAGTTCGGTTGTTCCGTCCTCAGTAACAAGTTCCACTTTTTCGGTAATCCCTTTCCAGTCGTATATCCCCTTACCGAAATTCATACGTCCCATCGCTTCCACAAGAATATCCAGTACATCACCTTCCTTTACGGGTGGCAGTACGGCAGTCCCTTCTCCTTTCAGGCGGCTGAGAGCAGCTATCCGTTCACCGTTTATAAATACCTGTGTCCAGTCATTGGCTTCCGTGATCACCAGTGTCTGACGTGCCGCCGATTCTTTCAGTTTGGTGCGGTAAAGTATACTTCCCCATCCCTGCTCGAAATATTCCATCGATTTTACCTCTTCACTGCGTACCGGTTCCGGGAGATTGTCGAATAGCACTGCATTTTCGGTCAATTCGAATTCAGGAATCGAAATAGTGGGTATCGAATCCGGAACAGGAGGCAACTGTTCTCCTTCGGGAAGATATTGTTCCAGCAGTTTGCGTACCTGGTAATATTTCTCTGTTGCCCTGCCATATTCGTTGATGGGAGCATCATAGTCGTAAGAGGTGGTGGTAGGCGAAAAATTGGGGAAATTGGCTCCACCCCAGTGTCCGAAACTTGTCCCACCGTGCGTCATATATAGGCTGAACGAAATATTCTGATCCAGCATCTCCTTCAATCCCGCTACCAGCGCTTCCGCACTGCGTGTTTCGTGCTTGGCACCCCAGTGGTCGAACCAGCCCGACCAGAATTCGCTGCACATCAGCGGACTTTCGGGACGCAGTTCTTTCAGGCGGCGGAACTGGTCTTCTATATTTGCTCCGGTACCGAAATTGATCGTCCATAACAGGTCGTCGAGTGCATTGTTCTCGAAGTTGGAGTTCCAGTCACACTGAAAAAGAGGCACTTCATCCAATCCTGCATCTCTTACAATATCGCGGATATTGGCTACATACTCCTTATTGGTGCCGTATGCACCGTACTCGTTTTCCACCTGGAACATGATGATATTACCTCCTCTTGTGATTTGCAGGTCTGCGAGCTGTTTGCTCACCTCGTTCATAAACAGCCGGGTGCGTTCGAGAAAATAGGGATCGTTGTCCCGAAGCTTGATATCGCTTTTCTTCAATAACCACCAGGGTAATCCCCCCATCTCCCATTCGGCGCAGACATAGGGTCCCGGACGGACGATCACATGCATTCCGTGCTTCCGGGCCAACCGGCAGAAGGCGGCCACGTCGTTATTTCCGGTGAAATCGAATTGTCCTTCTTCCGGTTCATGGATATTCCAGAAAATATAAAGGCAAATCGTATTCATTCCTAACGCTTTGGTCATTTGAATACGGTGTTCCCAATATTCCCGCGGAATACGCGGATAATGGAGTTCTGCCGCTTTCACCACGAAAGGTTCACCATTCAGGAGGAAGGTATTCTGCCCTACTTCGAACGTTCCCTTCGCGTTGTTATTACAACTGCTTGTCAATATGGCCAGGAGGCCGATTAGTAAAATTATTTTCTTCATATGTTTTATTGTTAGATTCAGAATTCAAGATTCAAGATTCAAGATTAAAAATTGCTGATTCTCAATCTCATTCAATCTTTTTCAATCTCATTCAATCTGTGCGAAGCACACTATCTTCTTGACGTCGGCACCACCGGCCTGATGCTCCCATCCTCGTTGAACTCCATGCGGTCGATACATACTTCCCGGTGATAACCGGCTGCATCGCCCCACTTGATTCCTTCGGGACGGAAAAAGCGGTGATACACAATATACCATTCGTCCTTATCTTTTATTTTTAATGTTGAATTATGACCTGTACCCCAAATCCCTTCGTCAGGGGACTTCGACAGGATCAGGTTATTCTCAGGAATGGTAAGTGGCCCCAATGGAGATTTTGAGGTAGCATAGCGTACCCTGTAATTCTCACTTCGGGTATCATCTTCCGACCAGAGGAAATAATAGATGCCGTTGCGGTAAAAGAGATGGATCGCTTCACGGAATGTATTGTCGGGCGTCATCACTTTGATGGTGTTCCTTTTAATGGATACCATATCGTCATTCAGTTCCGCCACGGCCATATAGCCGTTGCCCCAATAAAGATAATTTTTGCCTGTTACCGGATCACAGAATACATCAGGATCGATTTCCTGTCCACCTCTCACACCTTCGGGTTTGAAGTCGATCAGTGGTTTACCGGAATCGACAAACGGACCGGCGGGATCATTGGCGACCGCTACACCTATTTTCTGTGCTGCCGTAAAATAGTAATAATACTTATATCCATCTTTCGTCTTTTTTTCGATGGCGCAGGGTGCCCAGGCGTTCCTGTCGGCCCAGGAGACATCTTTTTTCAGATCAAGGATGATGCCTTCGTCTTTCCATTCGGAAAGGTTTTCCGACGAGAAGGTTTTAAAATAGGTACCTGACCACCCGTTATACCCATCGCTTGTGGGATAGATGTAGTATTTGTTCGTTTTGTTGGAATAAAGGGCATACGGGTCGGCAAAAAATCCTTTCAGTACAGGGTTGGGGATATTTACAGAGAATTTTTCAGGTTTACCCCATTTTGCGATCAGGGCATCCAGCTCTTTTTGTGTGATAGGAATAATGGATCCATGCCGGGGATGGAAATCCATGGAAATCTCATGGTCGATCACCCGGAAATTCATCAGGTCGGTACTTTCGGTGAACTGATAGGCTCCTTTCATATAGACGTCATACATCAATATATATTTGTCGGAATCGATCAGTTTGAATACACTTGATCCTTCGACGGCTTCCGGCGTCTGCTGCTTGTAATCCTCATGCTCTGTCCATTGCCCGGAGGTCAGCGAACGGGTAGTTGCCAGTTTGATGCCGTTGCCATGCCCTTCGGTCTTGTAGAACATATAGAACAGTCCGTCTTTGAGGATAATATCCCCATCGATACACGATTTTCCGTTTTCAGGCAGGAACAACGGACGGGGTTCTCCCTCCAGGTCGGTGAAATCGTCATTGGCGTAAGCATAGTAAATGATATCAGCGCCGTCTCCGTGTTTCATCGACCAGTATACCATGTATTTCCCGGCTTCCGGATCGTAAATGGTTTGCGGCGCCCATACCCGTTTCAGGTCTTCCTGCCCTTCGTACTTCTCCTGGATGTTGATAATGTTCGATGTCCAGTTAACCAGGTCGGTCGATGTGAGCATCACCATGGCGCGATTCGAATCCCATCCTTTCGAGGAGGTCATATCGGTCAACACCATGTAAAATGTTTTTCCATCTTCACCCCGCAGAATATGGGGATCACGCACGCCTCCGGTCGAACTGATCTTTTTCGAGTCGATCACCGGCTGGTTGTTGTTCAGCGTATAATAGTTATAGCCGTTGCTGCTGATGGCATACCTCACCGCTTCTTCTTCCACCTTGTTACCGGTAAAATAGGCAAACAGGTAGGCAACATATTCAGGCTCTCCGACAGATTGAGAGAGTGCACGGACCTCTGCTATCTTTCCGGTCATGCTTCCCGGCATTGCCAGGAATTTTACCGTAAGGGTCTCACTTTGGGAAATACTCTCCGGAATGGGAATAATCAGCTTCTGTACCTCATCTCCCTTATTTCCCGTTAATGAAAAACCTTTTACCCGTACATCATTGACAAGGATCTCAAAATTACGGGATCGATCCTTGTCGAAATATGCCACATAGAGGTGACGGGCTTTCCGATCGTTGTTTTTTAGTTTATAACTGAACCATCCGTTTGCTTCACGCCAGCGGGTATCTTCAAAAACGCCCGCTCCAGAATTCTCAGATGCGATAAAATGATCCGATTCGGGTTGCTGTTCCCCGCATACTACTCTGTCTATCGTTACTGCATCCAGTTTCAATCGTTCGGCTTCCTGCTTTTCCTGCTCAAGCCGGATATTATCTGCTTCTTCTTCGGTCGCCTGCGGCCAGTACATGATATAGCGGGACTCATGCAGGCTGAAGAAGGGAACCAGCTCCATACCCTCTGCATACTTTTCCGGGTAAAGGTTACTCAGATGAAAGGTCAGCGGCTTACCGGGCACAGGAGAGAGGTAAGAGGTCAACTTATCGGGCTCTCCCACTAACAGTGGCATATTTTTCATCGGAATTTGTTTTCCGTGTGCGATATGCCCGCCTCTGCTGTCATCGGCAAACAAACCTGCCAGGTCTTCAGTGCCGGTTTTTGCAGCAAGTACTATCGGACCATACAGGAACGAATAGTAGCCGGATCCGTCCGGTAGTTGTTCAGCTTTCAGCGTCATCGGCATCTCCATCACCACTTTATCGCCTTTTTTCCATTTTCTGTCGACAGGAATATATCCGTTTTTATTCTCTACGGGATATGATTTCCCGTTCACTTTAATTTTTATAGTTCCTTCATTTACCCATTCAGGATAACGCAATAACAGTGTAAACTGCTTCTGTTTACGGGGATTCAGGCTAATCTGCGTGGAGGCTTCATAGGGAAAGTTGTTTTCCTGAATGATCTCCGTATCCTGCTGCTTCCACTGTAACGAGGATGGAATAAAAAGATTGATATATAGCTCGTTGTCCGTATGGGCATAGATCATCTCACCGTATTTCGAATGATTCTCCATCCCCGATCCCACGCAACACCACATGCTGGTATGCGGTTGCGAATAGACTCTGTAATGTCCGGGACGCATTTGCGTGAAATAGACATAACCGCCCGTATGTGGATGTTGGGTAGAGAGGATATGATTGTAAAGAGCACGTTCGTAATAGTCTACATATTTCTTATCTTTCGAGGTCTGATATAGCATTTTAGTTAACCGCAACATGTTATAGGTGTTGCATGTTTCGGGGCCTTCGATGCTGCTGATCATCCGTGAGAAATCGTCCACCGAGTTGAAATGTTCGGAAACACTGTTTCCCCCGATGGATACCGACCGGTTTTCCACTACGGTTTGCCAGAAGAAACGGGCTGCCGCTTCCCACGATTTGTTGCCTTCGAGGTCTGCAATACGCTTGAACCCCAATACCTTTGGTATCTGGGTATTGGCATGCATTCCGGTCAGTTTATCCTGATGATGAAGCAAAGGTTCCAATATCAGTTGATGAGAGAATTTGTGTGCCAGTTCGAGGTATTTTTCGTCACCCGTAATGGCTGCCACGTCGGCAAAGGTTTCGTTCAATCCACCGTGTTCGCTGCGAAGCATATCCTGTAATTGCTCTTCCGATAATCTGGAAACAAGCGTGATTGCCCAATCGGTCATTTTTATCAACATCTCCTTCGCTTCTTCATTCCCTGCCACCAGCCAGGCATCTCTCAGTCCTGCGTAGGTCTTATGGATATTGTAGAGCGGCACCCATTTACCGTTCAGGTCGAACCCGCCGGCGCGGATATTTCCTGCGGCAACCTCTTCCCATATCGCTTTTCCACCGGGTACGCCTCCGATATAGCCGTTACCGTTGGCGTCCTGGCACCGTTTTAGTTCAGCGAGCATGTAATCCAGCCGGCTTTTGATCTGCGCATCTCCCGTAGATGCAACCATCAGCGACAGTCCGGAGAGGTAATGTCCTCCGATATGCCCGTCGAGCCCCGTATTCTCCCAGTTGGTATAACTCTCGGTTTTCTGTGGCAGACCTGCCTCCCTTAGAAAAGGTGCAAGGAGCCGATCGGCATCCATCTCCAGCAGATATTGCTTGTTTAATTCTTCCGCGTGTTTGAAAGGGCTTTCCAAAAGTCTGATATCCTGTAACCTGAAATATTCTATCTGCGGATTTACCTGAGCATTCGCAAAAGAGAAGCAGATAAAACAAAGTAGTATCCAGTTGAGCTTTTTTCTATTCATCCTGTTTTTCTATTGTTATAGTTAATATCTCAAGTTTTGCATTTAAATTTGAAATGTATGTAACTAAAGCGAGTGAACAAGAACTGTAATGGGTCACAAAATATCGTCAGACGGAAGCTTTAGTTGCAATCATACGACTTGCGAAACTTAAATTAATATTTTTATCAGAACTCCATTTGTAAACCCCAATGTCCGGCTAACTTCTGTGCTTCCTCTTTGGAGACCTGGATCACTGCCCCATGCTTGGGCGAACTGAAGTTGGTCGTTTTCATTTGCCCTTCATTAAAATGTCCCAAGTGAGTAAAATTTACAAAGTCGGATGTTTCGGCAAAACCGAAATTATGCGGGTTGATGCTGAATATATCATACATCAACACCCATTTATCTTCGCCGATACGTTTCCATACATTCGGAGCCTCGCAGGAGGCTGGTTCAAAATCGATCTGGTCGGGTTGATACTCGTAGCCGCTGTTGATTTTATCCGAAACGGCCATTTTAATTCCTGCCGGCCCTTCCTGGGCGACATAGGTCATGACGAACCGTCCGTCAGGCAAGGTGGTTATATCGGCGTCCAGCACCTGTACTTCAGGGTTGGGATATTCGAAAATCAATGTGGGTTCCGAAACTAGTTTTGTAAAATCATCATCAGTATAAGCGTAATACATTTTTGTCTTACCACCATCAAGCCGCATGGTAAAATAGAGCATCATCTTTCCTTCTACTGCGTCGTAGATAGTTTGTGGCGCCCATGCGCAGGAGACATTAAGATGGGGAAACTGTTCCTCTACCAATACATTACTCCGTGTCCAGTTGATAAGGTCGTATGATTTCATCAGTACAAAACCACGGTTATTGCCCCATCCATGGATATCCCCGTCGCGTTCCCATTCGGTTGTGCGGTATCCTTCACGTTGAGCGAAAATATGCAGGTCGGTCATTGCCAGGTAAAATGCATCATCGGGGCCGCGTGTGATATGCGGATCGCGAATGCCCTTTTGTGTAGCGATAGTGTCGCCTCCAATCACCGGCTGGCCGTTATTCACATCCGTAAATGTGTATCCGTCGGAACTTAATGCCATAAAAAGGCTGTGGGTAGGATCGGTGAAATAGACAAGCAGGTAGGCAGCCATCTCTTTTTCTTTTGGCCCGGATTTACAGGAAGCCGATGTTGCGAGTAAACATACGAAAGAGAGCAGTAGTGTTAATTTCTGTTTATCCATATTCTATTTACAAAATTATAATTAATTGCGGGCGGAGACCATAGAAAAATCTTGCAGATATGAGTAACAAATTAATCATTAAATGATTTATCCTTACGTTCCCTGCCTGCTATGGGTATCCCGTAAAACAGCTATAGGTCTCCGCTTTAGTTGCATACAGTTCAAAATCACATGCGGAACTTGAATAATCTATATATTCGTTTTTATACGAATTATCGAAAAAGAATAAGCCGGCAATTCATATTCGAGTTGCCCGGAAACGGTCAGTTTTGATTCTTCAGGTCTGACAGTTTTATCGTCCGGTTTACCTTTCATTACTGTTAAGTCTGACTGGCTGTCGGCTATCTTTATGTCCGACAAATCAATCGACGAAGAAACGGGGACAGGCAATAGATTAACCAGTTTAATGATCAGATCATTGGTCTGGCTATCTATTACAAAAGAGGACGCAACTCGTTTTCCGATATCTTCCCGGTTATCCGAACGAATGATATTGCCGGAAATGTATTCATTTCCGGAATGGTGTCCGAATAGTTTCTGGACATAATATCCAACGGTCGGCTTCACTTCGGTATTATTGAAATAGATCAGGTCGGGGTTCCACTGCGTGAATCCTTCTTTTGCCAGCAATGGAGCATAAGACGTCATCTCCACAATATCCCCGTTCCGTTCGATATTGATCAGGTGCAATGCTTCGCAGAGCGCTGTTTCAAGATTGTTATGGCGGCCCGGGACATGGGCTGCGTATTCACCCAGATATACTTTGGCTTTTGAGCGGTCGTACCTGTCGTAATAATCCTGGTTGTTGAGATACCATCCGGGCGGCTGGTAATAATGTTCGTCGACCAGGGCAAGTCCCAGTTCGGTTGCCAGATCCCAACCTTCCACATAGTCGGATCCTTCGCTGAAAGGACCGGCTGTTCCGATCACCGTTATTTCGGGGTACTTAGCCTTAATGGCATTATATATCATCGTAAACCTCTCCACAAAAACATCGGAGATCAGGTCTTCATTACCGACTCCGATATATTTCAGGTTGAAAGGTTTCGGATGGCCCGCCTCCGCTCTTTTTCTGCCCCATTCGGATTTTGCATCGCCGTTGGCGTACTCGATCAGATTTAAAACGGACTGGATATATTCATCCATCTCTTCCATGGGAATACCCCCTTGCTGTCCACCGATCACACATCCATGGTGTGCGGAGTTCTGGCAGGGAACACCTGCCGCCACAACGGGGATAGGTTCGGCACCGATATCTTCACAGAACTGGAAATATTCAAAATAGCCCAGTCCGAACGACTGGTGATACCCCCAGAGATTACGTTGCGGCTTACGCGTTTCAAGCGGCCCGATGGTATTCTCCCAGCGATAGATATTTCCGATCCCGTCGCCATGCGCCACGCACCCGCCCGGAAAACGCATGAAGCGGGGTTTCAGGTCGGCCAATGCTTGCGCCAGATCGGCTCTTAACCCGTTTTTGCGCCCTTTGAATGTTTTCTGCGGAAAAAGGGAGACCATATCCAGGTTTACCCGGCCCGTTTGTTGCGGTATCACTTCGATACGGGCGTCGTTGGCAGTACGGGTTGCCGTAATAACAGCTTCCAGTTTCTGCCAGTCGGTACTGATTGTACGTGTAGTAGTTTCTCCGTATATTTCACCGTCTTTTCCGGTGAGCCGTACTAAAATACGGCCTCTTGTTTTCCCGGGGCTACGGGCAAACAGGGAGAGATCATATTTTTCACCCGCTTTCACCGGAATACCGTTAAATCCTTCATTGACGAGTGCAACCCCTGTTTTCTCAATCTGTAAGACGGCATAATGTTTATTGTTGACGTGAATAGGGGAGACCGTATCGATCAGAAAAGTGTCTGCATTGATTACCGACCAGGCGGTACGGTTGTTCCAGTTCTTATCCCTACCTTCCTTATCACTCAAGGCATATTCGAAACCGCGGTTTTGAACCAATTCGGCATACAGCCCTCCGTCGGCGGCATAGTTGATATCCTCGTAAAATATACCGATCAATAAATCGCTGATCGATTTCTTTTTCCGGATATCCGGTGAAATGGAAATAGTGACCGGTTCCTTGAACTGACCGTGATCCATCTCTACTCTTTCCTCATTTAAAATCTGCTTATAAGCAGACAGCCTCTGAGCCTGGATAAGTCTGTCGATCACCGCCCATGAAACGTGATGGAGCGTGCCGGTCTGCTGTCTGCCTGCGATGGAAACATTCCTTCTGGCACTTTCGAATTGGTCGTTTCTTGCGGCGGGCGAGTAATGCTTGAAATCGCCGGTAAAACTGTGAAACACTCCTTGTTCGGGTTTATCGCTATGCCAGAGAATATGAAATTCTTTTCTTTGCACATCGCAGGAAATTTCAGGTCTCAGGCAGTTCCCATGGGGCATCAATACCGGATAAGATTGTGGTTTCCAATATACCAGATCGGAAGAGACGGCATGAGCGACGGCTCCATCCGTATCATTCAGACTCCAGACGGAGTGCCATTGCCCATCAGATGCCTGAAACAGGAACGGGTCGTACATCCTTTTCTGAGAACCCCATCTGCCGTAGTCAGATCTCAGAAAGGGGTATTTGTTGCCGATAGTATGCCAGTTATCCTGATCGATACTCCATGCGAAATACAATCCCTCTCCGTTCTCATCACCATAAGCAAAAATATATGCTGAATCGGGTTCATTGGCTCTTAAAAAGAGAATATTGAATAGCAATATGCTCAGGGAAAAAAATATCTTTAAAGCTTTACTTTTTTTCTCGATTACTATCATTACAGAACGGTTTTTATAAATAATTTGATTCAACTTTCGCATGTAAATTGAGAATGTATACAACTAAAACGGAGACCTTTAGATATTTTGTGGGGACCCATAGTTCGAGATGAACGTAAGAAAGAGTAGTTGTTTGAACGAAGTGAGTTCTACTCTTTCAGTAAATGAGAACTATAATGGGTCACAAAATATCGTCAGACGGATGTTTTAGTTACAATCATAAGACTTGCGAAACTTGAATAATTTGATTTTTGCAAGCCGAATGCTTCAGTTGCTCATGTTTCAGATTCACATGCAAAAGTTGAGAAAAACAAGCGGAATCCGGATAGGATATCCGCTTGTCGATAAAAGAGTTTTTACCAGAAATAAATATAAAATAACGCACAAAGAGCCACTACCCCGAGGGAAGCAATCACATCCCACTTATTCCAGCTTTTTCTGATAAGTGCTTTGTAATCGCCTGTGAAAGTGATCGCTTCAATTTGCTTAGCAGTTGGTTTCGGGGTGAAAAATGATACTACAACCATCATGCCCATGATAAAGACGAGCAACCACACCTCAAAGATAAGCCAGTTGGTTTGCCAGAACCAGGTAGTGTTTTCCCAGAACCAGCCTGTCATCACGTCTTTCCCTGTATTGGTAAAGATATTGGTCAGCAGGCGTACCATTCCGATAATAAAGCCCACGATCATCCCGGCCTCACCAGCTTTTGGTGTAATTCGCTTGGAAAATATACCCAACGCGAATACAGCCACCATCGCGGGAGCGAGCAGCGACTGGATGCCTTGCAGATAATCGTAAAGGCTGCCGAGACTCATCATGATAGGTATCCATACAATACCCAGTATCACAACGACGACTGTGGCGATGCGGCCTACCAGAACGTAGGTAGCTTCGCTTTTGTTTTTGAACATCGGCTTGTAAAAGTCTTCCGTAAACAGCGTGGCACAAGAATTGAAGAAAGCCGCCAAAGAGGCAACCAACGCAGATATAAAGCCTATGGTAACAATCCCTTTTACACCGGCCGGCAATACAAACTTGACCATGGAACCAAAAGCGGTATCAGGGTCGCTTAACGAGAAACCGCTATCGGGACGTGCTGCCAATGCAGCGGCTACCATCCCCGGTATCAAAAACATAAATACAGGCAACAATTTGAAATAACCCGCAGCAATGGTTCCTCTGCGTGCACGTTTCATCACTACGTCAGCAGGTTCGCCCTTACGTTGTCCAAGGACACGTTGAACGATGTGCTGATCGGTACACCAATACCAGAATCCGATAATCGATGCCCCGATAAATACCCAAAAACCGGGATAATCATCATATAACGGGTCGCCTGTATTGAAATGGAACATACGGTTGGTACCGTATGCGACGCCATCTTCTCCTACGTTCAGAGTTTTGGCATGTTCAATCATTGCAGTCCAACCTTCAGCAATATTGCCGCCTCCAAGTGCCGACAATCCGAGGAACAACACAAGGAACGAACCGAGGATCAGTATAGGTGTTTGAATTGCCGACAGCGTCATCACCCCTTTCATCCCACCCAGGACGGTAAAGATCCCTGTTAAAACGATCAGGCCGATAGCCCCGAACCAGAAAGGCAAGCCAAGAAGGCTTTGCATAAAGATACCACCGGTGAATGCCGTGACACTCACTTTTGTCAGCACATAGGCTATAAGTGTAATGATAGAGAGCCACGAACCGGTTGTAGGTGTGTAGCGGTATTTAAGGAAATCGGGCATTGTGATGATCTTTCCCATCTTAATATTCAACAGTTGATAGAAGGGTACAAAAAGCCACCCTAAGATGAGTATCATCCATCCCTGCATTTCCCAGTGTGCCATACCCACTCCTGCCTTTGCACCGGTACCGGCAAGGCCCACCAGGTGTTCCGAACCGATATTGGCGGCAAAGATAGCCGCACCAATAATATACCATGGCTCACCTTTACCAAACAGGTAATCTTCACTGTCAGGACCTTGTTGCGAACGTTTATCTTTCTGTATAGAACGCCATACAGCCCAGGTTACAGCTAAAATTCCAATAATGATAATTGCCCAATCCAGCCAAATAAATTCATGTGAATTCCAATTCATAAGATGTTTTTTAAAAGTATATATTCGATTAACGAAACAGTTAGTTTTCAGTGAACTTACCGATTTGTTGGTATTTCTTATACAACTCCATATATACGGCGTGATTTTCAGCGTTCGGATGGTATTCGAAAGCAAATCCTTGTCCCATCGCATCCTGGGCATCCTCCACTTTCTCATATACACCTGCTGCAACGGCTGCGAACATAGCGGCTCCGAAGGCGCATGCCTGCTCGGTCTTTGCCACTTTGATCGGCATGCCCAACACATCGGATAAGGTTTGCATCACGAAAGGTGATTTTAAAGAAATACCGCCTATACCGATCACTTCTTTGATCTCAATTCCGTTTTCCAGAAAACGATCGACGATCGCCTTGGAACCGTAGGCAGTTGCTTCTACCAGTGCCCTGAAGATCAGGGGTGCGGTGCTTCCCAACGTCAATCCGCAAATAGAACCTGTCAACAGTTGATTGGCATCAGGTGTACGGCGTCCGTTCATCCAGTCGGTAGCGATAAGGGTGCTTTCGCCCACCGGCACTTTTTCAGCTTCCTTAGTCAGTTCGGGGATGATCGCATCTGTAATTTCTGTAATCAGTTTTTCTTTTGTTTCCATATCCAGCAGATTCGATTTGGTGACGAGCTGTTTGAGTGGCCATTCCAATACCTGTTTGAACCAGGCATAAATATCTCCGAAGCCCGATTGTCCGGCCTCCAGCCCGACCATTCCGGGGATCACCGATCCGTCTACTTGTCCGCAGATACCCGGGATCAATTTGTCGCCGATCTCCTCATAAGGCACCGCCATGATATCGCAGGTAGACGTACCGATCACACGCACGAAATCTCCCGGCTTGATCTGTGCTCCTACAGCTCCCATGTGGCAGTCGAACGCTCCCACGGCCACGGCCACGTTGGTAGTCAATCCCAGCCGTTCGGCCCACTCGGAAGTCAGGTACCCCACTTTTACATTGCTAGGGTAGGTCTCTTGATACAAACGTGAACGGAAGCCGGCAAGCAGCGGATCCAGCGCTGTCAGGAATTCTTCGGAAGGCAGTCCGTCCCACGAAGCATGCCACATTGCTTTGTGTCCTGCAGCACAACGGCTTCTCGGCATCGTTTCCGGTTTGGAATTCCCGGTGATTAATGCGGGCATCCAGTCACAGTGTTCCGCCCACGAATAAGCTGCTCCCCGTACCTGCCCATCTTCGCGCAGGAGATGCAGCATCTTGGCCCATACCCATTCGGAGGAATAAATACCCCCTTCATAAGCGGTATAATCGATTTCCCATCTCTTTGCCAGCGCATTGATTTCGGCCGCCTCTTTCACCGAGGTATGGTCCTTCCAGAGAACGAACATCGCATTGGGGTTTTCGGCGAACTCAGGCCGTAAAGCCAGAGGAGTACCTTCTTCGTCGATCAGCACAGGAGTCGATCCTGTAGTATCGAATGCCATACCTGTCACATTTTCGGCAATGCCCGCAGGAGCTTTTGACAATGCTTCCCGGATGCATCCTTCCAGTACTTCTATATAATCAAGCGGATGCTGGCGGTAACGGTTGGTTTTGGGATCACAATACTTCCCCTGTTTCCAACGCGGATAATATTTCACCGCGGTAGATATTTCCTTACCGCTCAAGGCATCGGCAATGATGGCACGACATGAGTCCGTGCCGTAATCTAATCCTATGACGTATTTACTCATCTCTTCTTATCCTTTTTATTTTTTAAGTTCGTTAGTTAAAACTATGCACTTTTAGTGCAAGGCTTTA
>NZ_JAXQGC010000034.1:43783-103195 GCF_034331125.1 Proteiniphilum sp. | reverse complement strand
AGCAAGCCGGGTGGTGTGAGAGGGCGGGGGAGTAATCCCCCTACCTACTCGATTTCCCTTCCTGCCGGGTAAATGTTAGTATTGAACTATTTCTTCGGCTTATTTGCCTTTCTACTTGTCTTTGTTCCTGAGTGGACAGTCATGCCTGATCCGAAATGCTTCTCATAATATTTACACCATGGACTGAGACCGCAGATCTCGCATTTCGGTCTTCGCGCCACACAGATGTATCGCCCGTGCAGGATAAGCCAGTGGTGCGCTTTCGAGAGCAATTCTGACGGAATATATTTTACCAGTTCACGTTCCGTTTCAAGTGGTGTTTTGGAATTGTCGGTCAATCCGATGCGGTTTGCTACACGAAAAACATGCGTATCCACGGGCATGGCGGGTTTATCGAATGCGACAGCCAGCATCACATTGGCTGTTTTACGGCCAACGCCCGGGATGGTAAGCAACGAGTCGATATCGTTAGGCACTTCACCCCCGAAGTCGGAGAGCAGCTTTTTCGCCATCCCGACCAGATTCTTCGCTTTGTTATTGGGATAGGAGCAGGATTTGATGTATTCGAAAACTGCTTCGGGTGTTGAAGCGGCCATTACTTCGGGCACAGGGAATACTTCGAACAAAGCGGGTGTAACCATATTCACCCGCTTGTCGGTACACTGCGCAGAGAGAATCACCGCCACCAGCAATTGATAATCGTTCTGATAATGCAACTCCGTCTCGGCTGATTCCGCATTTTCTATGAACCAGTCGATTACCTTTTTATAACGCTCCTTTTTGGTCATATCGCTGCATTGTGAATATTATCCGGCTGCAAGGTTACTTTCCCAAACCGCTTTTTCCACCTCTTTAAATGCAGGAAAAATAGATTGTTTGTGTTTTTTTACAAAGTAGAGGATTTCGATTCCTACTATATTTTTTTCGCTATCGTAATCTAATACAATATTATTCTCTTTTTCTTCACTTTCGACAATATTGTTTTCGGAAAATTTTATATATAAAGCATCGGCCTCTTTGTCATATTGAATATTCATGTTATTTCCCTTTCTTGTTTCTATCAAAATAAGCTGTTATTATAATATTATTCATCTTATTTACTACTACTTTAAGCCATTTATCCTGATATTCTGCTATTATTTTATAAAAATGGGTTTCATCTTCTGCTATATCTATCTGTTCATCGGGATGTTGGACGGTCTCTAAAATCCATTTGGTTTTTAAATTTCGCTCCTTCATCCTTTCACTTAGATGGTTCGAGACTTTCAAATTGTTTATCTCCATAACTATACAAATACAAAATTAGTTCATTTTTGTGAGAACGGAATTTTAAAAATGATAAACTGATTCGATGGTAGCCAATAAACGTTTTCGTTAAACTAAATGAGCATTATATTACCGTTTTATTTCGTCCGACGATGGTATGAACCGTGCACTCAGATCGGGATCTTCCATGTCGGGATCAAGCGGATAGATCGGGCGTTGAACTCTCTCATACGGTAATCTCAACAGATCCTGATCCACACCACCGGGTGTAAGCGCCATCACCCAATCACCGCGCATATCGTACAATTCTGGTACAAGGTATCCTATCTTCACCACTAAAATATCAGCTTCTCTCGGGTTTAATCCCAGATCGGTGAAGTTCTTCTCATAGTGGTAGGCCGTCCTTTTTTCCGTTACAATGGTGTAGATATTCCCACTTTTCACTACAGCTTTGGCATTGTCATCATCTTCATCAATAGCCGTCACCTCTCCCTTCAGGCGAATAGGCGGCGCATAACGATTGTCCACTTCGGCGCCGGCCATGCCGTCTACCTGTCCGCCAACCCCTGCCTCGATGGCTTGTCTGACCAATTCCGGGCCGGGAATGGAAGCATAAATCAATGTTTTGCTTCCGGAAGCACGGAACTCGGGACGTTTGAACAGTTCATGCAGAGTCCAGGTGACATCTCCCGCACCACCGGCAGTAGGATTATCTCCCATATCACTAATGATAAATGGTTTTTTATCGCTTGCCAATGCTTGTGCCAATGCATTATCCAGATAAGTAGTGGGAGCTACAAAATCAAATTCTTTCCTTACGTTCCAGAAATGATGTGCCAGCTTTTCAGCTACCCTGGCTACTGCTTCTTTATCGTCTCCATATGCCATTACCACTCCATGGTTTCGCGGTGCATCAGCCCAGGGGTAAGATAACCAGACGGAGGCATCGATCACCTTATCCTCTTCAAGCAGGCCGGGGATCTGGCCGGTAAGGGTCTTTCCCGGTTCGATACGGGTACTGGTCTGTTCACCCGGAAGGAGGATAGGAACGCGGATCCATGCTTTATAAGCAGGTTTTCCTTTGCCATTTTCTAACCTGTCAAGCAAGTTGATGACGGCCCTTTTTTTCGTTTCGATAGCATCCTCGTGGGGAGAGAGCCGGTAGCAGGTAATCAGGTCGGTATTCTGGGCCAGACGGTGTGTTACACTGCCGTGCGGGTCCATTGAGGTGGAGATCAGTACATCAGTACCCACCACATCACGAATACGCATCAGAAAATCACCCTCGGGATCATCTAACCCCTGTACGCTCATTGCCCCGTGGATATCGAAGAAAAGTCCGTCCAAAGGCAAGGTCTCTTTCAACAGGTCCAAAGTCTTTGTCACCAGCGACTCGTATGCTTCACGGGTGACAATACCTCCCGGCATAGCGTGTCCACGGAGGGTGGGAAGCCATTCTGCACGGTTGATTATTCCCGAGTCGGGAGACATAAAGGGATAGTAAGAGAAGATATCTTCCCCGGTACGTGCCCTGAAAGCCTCTTCATGTGTCACTGCCGGTGAAAATGTACTGGATTCGATGGCAATACCCGCAATGGCAATTCTTGGTAATTCCTTTTTAACAGTGCCACTGTTACAGCCTGATGCCAACAATATCAGACCTATTGAAAATGCGATAGTTATTTTTTTCATCTCTGTAAAATATTATGATAAACTATTGATTACATGTATAGTATGTATGGCGACCAGGCAGGCTGTCTCTGTCCTAAGCCGGGAATCGCCCAGAGTAACCGGTTCAAAGCCGGTCGCAATTGCTTTCTCCACCTCTTCCTGACTAAAATCTCCTTCCGGTCCGATAAGGAAAAAGGCGTTTTCATCCTTTTTATAGTGCTGAGCCAACTGCTTCTTAGGAAGATCATAGCAATGCGCTATATATTTTTTTCCATTGAACGGTTCTGAGATTACCTTTTCAAATTGGGATAATTCATCAATTTTGGGTAGATAAGATCGCTGTGACTGTTTCATTGCGGAAACTGCGATCTTCTCCAGACGCTCAGTCTTGACCTCTCTACGTTCAGAATAATGACAGAGCATTGGGGTAAATCTATCGATCCCGATTTCCACGGCCTTCTCGACGAACCACTCGTTCCGTTCCATCTGTTTGGTAGGAGCAAAAGCGATACGGAGATTATACCCCCACCCTTTAGGTTTTTCAATACAGTTTTGAATATCTACCAAGCATTGCTTTGGATTGGCCTGAAGCAGTGTACATTCATAAAAAAATCCTTGCCCATCTGTCACAGTAAGTTTATCGCCTTCCCGCATACGGAGTACTTTTACACAATGTTGCGATTCCTTTTCGGGAAGTAGGGAGCTTTCCAAAAGAGTGGGTGAATAGAAGAGTGTGTCAGCCATACGCCTAAGTTCAGGATTTATTCTCCCTTCGGTTTATCTCATCACGTAGGCGGGTCGCCAGCTCGTAATTCTCCTCCTTCACTGCATCGTTAAGACGATTCTTAAGAGTGTCCAATCTTAGATCCGATAATTCCTCGTCCCCCTGAACGGGTTCACTACTTTCCAACTCTGTTGAACTTGCGGGTGCCTGCTCATCGAAAACGATTGCCATCTTTTGCATGATCTCCTCAGTCGTGAAAATCGGGGAGTGGGTGCGGATCGCTAATGCTACTGCGTCGGAGGTGCGGGAGTCGATGCGATACTCTTTTCCGTTTTGTAATAGTAGTAATTCCGAGAAAAATGCACCGTCTTCAAACTTATGGATCAAAACTTCCAACAATTCAATCCCCAGTTCATTCCAGATAGAACATATCAGGTCGTGCGAAAGAGGTCTGGGTGGGATAATTCCTTCCATTACAATGGCAATGGATTGCGCTTCAGGTGTACCAATGACAATCGGTAACCGGCGTATGCCATTTTCCTCTGCAAAGATAAGTGCATAAGCCCCGGCCTGTACCTGACTGAAAGATATTCCCAATACGGACAGTTTGACTTTTTTTGACACAGTTGATTCGTTTTTTGATTAAAACAACTTCAAATGTAATGAATTTTTTTCTGTTTTGTATGAGAATTTAGAAAAAAGATGTACCTTTGCACTCGATTTGAAACACGGTGGATGTAGCTCAGCTGGTTAGAGCGTCGGATTGTGGTTCCGAAGGTCGCGGGTTCGAGCCCCGTTCTCCACCCACTCTCACAGAAGTGAGTTTTATCCTTTTTAGATTTGTTTTAGGTGATCACGTATTTTACATACGTGATTTTTTTTTGTCCGCCCGGCATGAGCTGTTTTCAGATTATGACCTTGACCTGCGTCGAAATTCCGCACAGGTGATTGCTGTAGCTGTAGCCACATTTAATGATTCTGAAGTAGCTCTTCCTTCCGGGAAATTGGGAATAAAAAGTTTCTTGTTAATCAACTTCTCAGTCTCACGGCTAATGCCTCTGCCTTCACTTCCCATAACAATGAAACCGTTATTTGAAAGGGAGGTAGAATAAATATCTTCTCCTTCCAGGAAAGTGCCATAGATGGGAGAATGCGATTGCTGTCTCAGGAGGTCTTTGATATCGGTATAAAATACTTTTATACGGGCAATGGCTCCCATGGTAGCCTGCACGGTCTTGGGGTTAAAGATGTCGACACTATCGTAAGAGCTTATGATATGTTCGATGCCAAACCAGTCGGCGATACGGATAATAGTTCCCATATTTCCGGGATCCTGGATACCTTCGAGTACAAGGCATAATTGATTACTGAAATCAATTTTTTCAATCTCTTGTGATGGACGATAAAAAACACCAATAATTTGCGGTGCTGTTTTCAGAAAAGTAGCCTTTTTTAATTCGTTTTCATCTGCTGCAATAATCTCTTCGGCCTTTAATTCGGGATGGGATGATAAAATGGAAGGTAATGCAGCGATCAGTTGACAACGACAGGCTCCTAACAGGTCGAAAACCAACTTCGTACCTTCTGCCACGAAAGTATTGTGTTCGTTGCGAAATTTTTTCTCGTTCAACGACCTGATATATTTTATTTTGTTTTTACTTAAACTCATTCTATTCGTTCATTACGTTCATGTTGTTTGCTTCGCGTTATTTGGTTTTACCGCTGTTTGCTTCGCATTCTTCGGCTTCGTCGTTGTTTCCCGCCTTGTGGAATTATTTCAAATTACAGTCGAACAACTGCGGAGCAACCATCGAACAAAAGTGTAAAAGTAGCAATATTCCTCGTCCGGATTGCCAATTCACCACGAAAATCCATGAAATTGTACCAAAAAATGCGTCAAACATATCAATTATTTCAGTCTGTAAATTAAAAAAAGAATTACCTTTGTGAATAATAACCCTTTCAATGTTGAATTATATCTGAGTTGTAAATTAAGACTTTATATTTTACCGATATTTTATGAACGATAACACCTTACTGAACAAAGCGGCCGATAATATTCGAATTCTTTCGGCATCAATGGTAGAGCGGGCGAAATCAGGCCATCCCGGTGGAGCAATGGGAGGCGCCGATTTTATTAATGTCCTTTTTTCTGAGTTTTTAGAGTATGACCCCGAAGATCCGGCATGGGAATTGAGGGACCGTTTCTTTCTTGATCCGGGGCATATGTCGCCGATGCTTTATTCTGTACTTTGTCTCAGTGGCAAATATTCATTGGATGAATTGAAAGAATTCCGCCAGTGGGGTAGTCCTACCCCCGGGCATCCCGAGATTGATGTGATGCGGGGTGTGGAGAATACATCCGGGCCGTTGGGACAAGGTCATGCTTATGCCGCCGGAGCAGCCATTGCTGCCAAATTTTTACAAGCAAGACTGGGAGATGTCATAAATCACACTATTTATAGTTTTATTTCCGATGGAGGTATCCAGGAGGAAATTTCGCAAGGAGTAGGGCGTATTGCCGGTCATTTGGGATTGAATAACCTGATCATGTTCTATGATTCTAATAATATACAGCTCTCCACTACTACCGATGCAGTTACCAGTGAGGATGTAGCGAAAAAGTATGAAGCATGGAACTGGAAAGTAATTACGATAGATGGTAATAATGTTGATGAAATCCGTCGTGCATTGAAAGAGGCCAAGACCGAGAATGAGAAGCCCACACTGATCATAGGTAACACCGTAATGGGGCGTGGTGCGTTAGCCGCGGACTGTACCTCATTCGAATGCCAGGTTTCTACACACGGACAACCGTTAAGTGCTGCCGGCGCTGATTTCGACCAAACCATCAGGAATTTAGGTGGTGATCCGGAAAATCCTTTCGTGATTTTCCCCGAGTCAGAAGAACTCTATGCCGGAAGAAAAGAGCAACTGAAAGAAATAGTATCTGCAAAAAGAGCAAAACAGGAGGAATGGGCAAAAGCCAATCCCGGACTGGCTGAGAAAAAGCATAAATGGTTTGCGCGTGAGTTGCCTTCTATCGACTGGGCCGCTATTCAACAGAAGCCGGATAACGCTACCCGTGCAGCTTCAGCTACCGTTTTGGGTGAGTTGGCGAAACAAGTGGAGAATATGATCGTAGCATCAGCCGACCTCTCCAATTCGGATAAGACGGACGGTTTCTTGAAATATACAAAAGCGTTTGTGAAGAATGATTTTTCCGGTGCATTCCTTCAGGCCGGAGTGTCCGAATTTACGATGGCTTGTCTTAGTATCGGGATGAGCCTTCATGGAGGAGTTATCCCTGCTTGTGGAACTTTCTTTGTCTTCTCTGACTATATGAAGCCTGCCATCAGGGTAGCTGCATTGATGGAAACACCGGTCATTTTCATATGGACTCACGATGCATTCCGTGTCGGGGAAGATGGTCCCACCCATCAACCGGTAGAACACGAAGCGCAGATACGCTTGTTAGAGAAATTACAAAATCATCACGGTAAGAACTCAGTGCTTATACTTCGTCCTGCCGATGTCCATGAGACGACTGTCGCATGGAAGATGGCGATGGAAAACAGTACGACACCTACGGGGCTGATCCTTTCCCGCCAGAATATTAAAGATCTTCCTACTTCAGGTAAATCTCGTTTCAGTGAAGCATTGAATTCCGGAAAAGGTGCTTATATCGTTCAAGATGATGCGGATTATGATGTGATATTGCTTGCTTCGGGATCAGAAGTGTCTACCTTGGTAGAAGGTGCAGATCTTCTACGGGCTGACGGAGTAAAGGTACGCATAGTCTCTGTCCCGTCAGAGGGATTATTCAGGACCCAATCTCCCGAATACCAGGATTCAGTATTGCCCAAAGGGAAGAAGAAATTTGGCCTTACTGCCGGACTTCCCGTAACTTTGGAAGGGCTGGTCGGTTCCGATGGGGCAGTATGGGGGATGACATCCTTTGGATTTTCGGCTCCCTATAAGATCCTCGACGAGAAATTGGGATATACCGGAAAAAATGTTTATGAACAGGTGAAGAAATTGTTATAACATGTCTTTATTCGATAATTCAGAAAAACCTATAGGGTTGGCATCCGACCATGCGGGCTATAAAGTAAAGCAATTCATCATCAAAGTGCTTCAAGAAAAAGGGATTCCCTACAGAGATTTTGGAGCCTATTCTGAGGAAAGCAGTGACTATCCCGATTTTGCTCATCCTTTGGCAAAAGCCATAGAAAACGACGAGTGTTACCCGGGAGTAGCCATTTGTGGGACAGGGATAGGAATCAGTATTGCGTTGAATAAGCATCAGGGAGTACGTGCCGCTTTATGCTGGAATCCGGAAGTAGCCTTCCTTGCAAGAGCTCACAATGATGCGAATATCCTGGCACTGCCGGGCAGGTTGCTGAGTGAAGAGGAAATCTATGAAATATTGGTGACTTTTTTGAATACACCTTTTGAAGGAGGACGCCACCAAAGGAGAGTAAGTAAAATCCCTTGCGGATAATCTTATATGACACCCGGCTTGTCCGGCTTGAGATATTCTGTAAATAGAACTGTTTTCCCTATTCAAACATATGAAGAAGAGGAGAAGGTATACTACACTTTTGTTATTACAACTTATCTTTTGGTTGGGTTGTAGTGATATAGGGATGCAATTCGATAATCACCCGAGGGGTAATTTCGATGCATTATGGACTATTCTGGATAGAAATTACTGTTTTTTTGAATATAAGGATATTGATTGGGATAGTGTATATAAGGAGTACAGTGCACGTATAACTTCCGATATGGACAATGATGCCCTCTTTAAATTGATGGGGCAGATGCTTGCGGAATTGAAGGACGGGCATGTGAATTTAACCGCAGCACACGACGTAACCCGTTATTGGGAATGGCAGGAAGATTATCCATCCAATTTTGATGTATCAGTACAAAAACATTACCTGGGAAATGATTACGGCATTGCTTCCGGAATGAGATATAAAATATTGGAAGACAATATCGGTTATCTCTATTACGGTAGTTTTTCCAATGATATAGGACATGGAAACCTAGACCAGGTATTAAACAGGATGGCTATTTGTAGGGGACTTATCATTGATGTGAGGAGTAACGGCGGGGGAAGTCTCACCAATGTCGAAAAGATTACCAGCCGATTTTTTAATGAACGCCGCCTTATTGGTTATATTTCCCACAAAATCGGTCCTGGACATAACGATTTCTCCACCCTATATCCTAAATATGTAGAAAGTTCCGACAGGGTACGTTATCAGAAACCGGTAGTTGTGCTTACCAACAGGGGATGTTACAGTGCTACCAACGAGTTTGTCAGCATCATGAAGTACGCTCCCAATGTAACTGTAATGGGCGATAAGACAGGGGGCGGTAGTGGATTGCCGTTTACTTCCGAACTGCCCAATGGCTGGTCAGTTCGTTTTTCGGCTTCCCCTATGTTCAATGCAGAAAGAGAACATATCGAATTCGGTGTAGAACCCGATATATATGTGAATATGGAAGGAGAAGACAAGGAAAAGAATAAAGATACAATAATTGAGAGGGCACGGGCCTTGTTGAAAAACTAGTGATTATCTGTTGGGAGTAATATATTCAGAACTATACCGATAAATTAATAACGTATGATGTTTCCGGAAAGGACCTATATCGAAAGGAGAGAGAAGTTGAAGAAACAGTTTCAAACAGGGAAACTGCTTTTTCTCGGGAATGATGAATGCGGTATCAATTATGCTGATAATACCTATTATTACCGTCAGGATAGTACATTCCTCTATTACTTCGGAATCAGTAAACCCGATTTGATCGCTTTGATTGATATCGATGGGGATAAGGAGTATGTCTTTGGGGATGATCCTACGGTCGATTCAATTGTCTGGACAGGCTCCCAGCCTAAGATCAGTGAGTTGGCTGGAAAGGCGGGTATACACCATACAGGCGATTTGTCGGCATTCCGGAAGAAAATCTCGGGTCTCGACAAGCAGTCGGTCAAGTACCTGCCGCCTTACAGGGCTGAACATTTTCTCAAACTCAACGACTTTCTTGGATATTCGGTGGCGGAAGCCACAGCTAAAGCGAGCAGGGAGTTTATCGTTGCGGTGGCCGGGCAACGTAATATCAAATCGCAAGAAGAGATAGAGGAAATTGAAAGGGCAGTCGATGTGACGTCCGATATGCATTTAGCCGCCATGCATTATGCCCGTGCGGGGATGACCGAAGCGCAGGTAACAGCCAGGGTGCATGAAGTGGCCATCGCAGCGGGAGGAAATCTTTCCTTCCCAATCATCGGCACTATCAACGGACAGTTCTTGCATAATCATTATCACGGAAACACCCTAAAGGAGGGAGACCTGTTTCTCCTGGATGCAGGATATGAGACTCCGTTAGGATATGCCGGTGATATGAGCAGCACCTTTCCGGTATCCCGGAAATTTACTGAGCAGCAGAAAGATATTTATCGTATCACACTCGACGCACATTATAAAGCGATTGAACTGTCCCAGCCGGGTGTAAATTTCAGGAATGTGCATCTTCATGTGGGTGAAGTACTTTTCGATGGCTTGAAAATGTTGGGACTAACCAAAGGAGATACCAAAGAGGCTGTTGCCAATGGGGCACATGCACTTTTCTTTCCCTGTGGTACCGGACACCTGATGGGGTTGGATGTGCATGATATGGAAAATCTCGGCGAACAGATTGTCGGTTACGCAGGTGTACCAAAAAGTACACAATTCGGACTGAAATCATTACGCCTGGGACGTGAATTGCAACCGGGTTTCGTGTTGACCATTGAACCTGGAATCTATTTCATTCCGGAATTGATCGATCACTGGGAAAGCAATAAAATAAACGGCGATTTTATAAACTTCAATGAGGTCAATAAATATCGTGACTTTGGAGGAATCCGCAACGAAGAGGATATCCTAATCACTGAAACGGGTAACCGGGTACTCGGAAAACCACTCGCCAAGACAATTGAAGAAGTAGAGTCGGAACGCGAAAAAGCCTGGCTTGGTTGATGTGATGATATAAATATGATGTGCTAATATGCCAATGTAATGATGTGAATAATTGGTAATTAGTAATTGGTAATTGGTAATTATAATCATCAAATAAGTAAATCTACAAATCAATATAACATGTACTGTAGTCAACACATAATATCCCTATACCATAACAACGGGAAGCGCTTGTTCTCCTGCTGGATGTGTTGATGTGCTCTCTTTCTGTTCGTTTTTTATTTACTCGGATCCTTCCGGGTAATTTTCCGCTTATCTATCTATTTACCCTTAAAATTTACGAATATGTTTGAAGAGCTTAAAATAAAAAATAATGTCCCTGAACGAAAAGCATATCAGGAGGGCAATTTCTATACAGGCAGTACTCCGAAACCGGGAATGAACGACCGGATACGTACTCTGCGGGAAGAGAGCGTCTCAACCCCGGCATCCCTTTCCATCGAGCGGGCACTGATAGAAACCGCGTTCTATAAAGAGAACAACGGAAAATATGCTACTCCTGTGATGCGTGCGTTGAATTTTTTGGAGATCTGCGAAAAAAAGAGCATTTACATCGGAACGAATGAGCTGATCGTAGGTGAACGGGGAGAGAAACCCAAGGCGGTATATACATTTCCCGAACTGACCTGCCATTCTGTGGAAGATCTGCATGTGTTGAATACACGTGAACAGCAACGTTATGTGATCAGTGAGGAGGATATCGATATTTACCGGCGTGAGGTAATCCCTTATTGGAAAGGTCGCTCACAGCGTGACCGTATTTTCAACCATGTCCCCGGTGAGTGGAAAGCGGCTTACGAAGCCGGTCTGTTCACCGAATTCATGGAACAGCGAGCACCCGGACATACCTGTATGGATGGTAAGATCTACCGGAAAGGGATGCTCGATTTCAAAAGGGAGATAGAGGAAGAAATAGCAAAACTCGATTATTGCAATGATCCCGAAGCACTTGACAAAGAAGACCAGTTACATGCCATGGCCATATCCTGCGATGCCATTATTCGACTGGCCGAGCGTCATGCCGAAAAAGCCGAAGAGATGGCCCGCCATGAAAAGGATCCGGCACGGGTAGAAGAATTGAACCGTATCGCCGAAGTATGCCGGAGGGTGCCCGCCCATGCCCCGCGTAACTTTTGGGAAGCGATCCAGATGTATTGGTTTATTCATCTGGGGGTGATTACGGAGCTGAACGGCTGGGATGCCTTTAACCCCGGCCATTTCGACCAGCACCTGGCGCCGTTCTATCAAAACGACCTTGAAAACGGGACGTTGACGCGCGAGGAGGCAAAGGAGCTGCTCTGCTGCTTCTGGATCAAGGTGAACAACCAGCCGGCACCGCCAAAAGTGGGGATCACAGCCAATGAAAGCGGCACCTATAACGATTTCACCAATATTAATATCGGAGGTGTGAAACCTGACGGCTCGGATGGTGTGAATGATGTTTCTTACCTGATGCTTGAGGTAATCGAGGAGTTGCATATCCTTCAACCGGGCAATTCGGTGCATATCGCCTCAGTAACCCCTAACCGTTTCCTGCATGCAGCTATCAAAGTGATCCGTCAGGGGCATGGTTACCCGTCGGTATTCAATCCCGATGTCTATATCCAGGAGATGCTGCGTTCCGGAAAATCTTTGAGAGATGCCCGGGAGGGAGGATGCAGCGGATGTATTGAGGTGGGTGCGTTCGGAAAAGAGGCTTATCTGCTGACCGGCTATTTAAATGTTCCCAAGATACTGGAAATTACACTCTTCAACGGCGTTGATCCCGTGACCGGAAAAAAGGTAGGTATCGAGACCGGTGATCCGCGTAATTTTACATCCTATGATGAGTTATATCAAGCCTTTCATGCCCAATTGAAATATATTATCGACCTGAAAATAAAAGTCAACCACTACATCGACCGGATGTATGCCCGCTATTTCCCGGCTACTTTCCTGTCGGTGCTGATTGATGACTGCATCAAAAAAGGACGTGATTATTATAACGGTGGCCCGCGATACAATACAACCTATATTCAATGTACGGGGCTGGGAACAGTAACCGATTCCCTCTCTTCCCTCAAAAAACATGTCTTTGAGGTGAAAGATATCAGAATGGATCAGTTGCTGTACGCGATTTCCGTCAACTTCGAAGGAGAAGAGGTGTTGCGCCAGCGGATCATCAACCACACTCCTTTCTTCGGGAACGACGATGATTATGCCGACAACATTGCAGTGAAGGTGTATGACGATCTGTTCGACCTGATCGATAACCGGCCAAACGGGAAGCCGGGTGGTAAATACCATCTGAACATGTTGTCCACCACCTGCCACAACTATTTCGGGAACGTGATGGGCGCCATGCCCAACGGGCGTCTGGCAGGGAAAGCCATTTCCGACGGCACGTCGCCCTCGCACGGGGGCGACACGCACGGCCCTTCCGCGGTGATCCGCTCATTGGGTAAACTGGATCAGGTGAAATCGGGCGGGACGTTGTTGAATTTACGTTTCCTGCCCAGCCTGCTCCGGCGCGACGAGGACGTGGCGAAACTGGGAAACCTTATCCGGAGCTATTTCGCCCAAGGGGGGCACCATGTGCAATTCAATATTGTGGACACGGCCACGTTGATTGCGGCCCGCGACAATCCCGAAGAGTACAAGGACCTGCTGGTGAGGATGGCGGGCTACAGCGATTATTTCAACGACATGCATGAAAACCTGAAGCAGGAAATCATTGAACGGACCGAAAACGAATCGTTCTAAAAACGGAAGTCGATGCCATTCCTCTTTGACATAAAACGGTATTCGATCAATGACGGTCCCGGGGTGCGGGTCACGGTCTTTTTCAAGGGATGCCCGCTTTCGTGCAGATGGTGCCATAATCCTGAAAGTATCTCCTTTAAAACCGAAAAGCTGTACAACAAAAATAAGTGCATCGGATGCGGGTCGTGTGTGGCGGTATGCCCCGAAAACGCCCTTACGCTGACGAAAACGGATGGGGTGGTCACCGATTTCGAAAAATGTATCCTCTGCGGGAAATGCGCCGAAGTGTGCCCCACCAAAGCCATCGAGATGAGCGGACGGGATTATTCCGAAGAGGAAGTGATGACAGCCGTGCTGAAAGAGACCAATATGATGGATGCTTCGGGCGGCGGGGTTACTTTCTCAGGCGGTGAGCCGCTGATGTACCCCGAAGCGCTGAAAAGCCTGTTGATCCGGTGCGGCCGGGAGGGGGTCCACCGGGCAGTTGATACTTCGGGCAGCGTGAGATCGGCGGTGGTGGAAGAGATCCTTCCCCATACCGACCTATTCCTGTATGACCTGAAATTGATGGATGCGCAGGCTCATCGAAAGTGGGTGGGCGCGGATAACGCCCTTATCCTGAAAAACCTCAGGTTGATTTCCGATCACGATAAAGAATATCATATCCGTATTCCTTTGGTGGAAGGAGTAAATACTGATGATGAGAATATAACGGAGACAATAGCTTTTCTGAAAGGGTTACAACGAAAACCGACCGTTGTAGGGTTGTTGCCTTATCATAATATCGCTTCTAAAAAATATGAAAAGTTAGGGAAAGTGTATAATGATCAGGGTATGGCGGAACCATCCAAAGAAAGGATGGCACATATTCATTCTGTTTTTACGGAAAACGGGTTGAATGCGGTTATTGGAGGTTAAAAAATAAGACTCTTTCCCGTATTGCCCGACGGCTCTTCCCTCTGTCTTACTGTTTTGTTCTATGTCATTTCAGGGAGACTGATTGTTTCTATTCCGTATCGTGATCGGTAAAATCCTTCGGGAGTTTTCCGAATTGTTTCTGGAAACATTTTGCAAAGTAAGATGGATTGTTGAATCCTACCCGGTAACACACTTCATTTACCCTGTATCTTCTTTCGTTTAACAGTTCAGCCGCTTTCTTCAGCCGCATGGACAGAATAAGCCTGTTGGGTGTTACTCCCGATATCTGTTTTATCTTTGCAAACAATCCCGAACTGCTGATACCTATTTCTTTTGCCAGATTATCGATAGAAAAATCGGAATTTTCAATATTCTTTTCAATGATCTCGTTCAATTTTACCAGAAAATCTTCATCTGTTTTGTTTCCTGCGATACTTTTCAGGGAAGCATACGGTGTCCGGGAGAATTTTTGAAACAGTAATCTGCGTGATTCCAGCAGGTTCCGGATGCGTGCGGACAAATAGGAAATATGGAAAGGCTTGTCTAGATACGCATCGGCGCCCATCTCAAAGGCTTCTATCTTTGATCCGACATTTGTTTTTGCCGTCAGCATAATCACCGGAATATGGCTCCATAAAAAATTCTGTTTGACGGTTTTGCAAAATGTGATGCCATCCATATTCGGCATCATCCTATCTGTAACGATGATATCTATTGGATGATTTTCCAGGATGTCAATACCCTCATTGCCATCGTTTGCAGTATAAACGAGGTAATTGTTCAGGAACTGTTTCCGAATGAAGGCCTGCATATCCTTGTCGTCTTCCACGATCAGCAGCGATGGTTTTTCATCATTACCCGAATCGCAACAAACGTTACCGGAATCGCAACTCTCGGGTTCTATACCGGAACTCATTTGTGTTTCCGTAGAATATTCTCCGGGGAGAGGATATTCTACCTGCCTGTTTATTTTAGGAAGAACAACTGAAATGGAAAAACTCTCACCGGGATTATTTATTAGTTCTATTTTTCCGTCAAGTGCATCCACTATCGATTTTACCAGGAATAACCCGAGGCCTGTACCGGAGTTGTATTGTCCCGGTGCCTGATAAAACGGTTTGAATATATGCTCGGTTTCCGATTCAGACAAACCGGCACCGTTATCTTTTACCGATATTTCATAGTAATCTGCGGAGAGATGTGCATTCAATTTCAGTAATATGTGATCGGTGGTGTATTTCGATGCGTTGCTCAACAGGTTGCTTACCACTTTTGTGAGGTTTTCCGCATCGGTCATCGTTTCGAAAAACGTATCGTTACAGATGTATTCAAACAGAATGTGTTTATGTTCGATAAACGGTTTAAACCGTTGATAGATTTTTGACACTAAGAGGTATATATTCTGGTTGGACAATGATATCTGGATACCTCTCTTTTCAATCTTTGAAAAATCGAGTAACTGATTTACTAATGTTAAGAGGCGTTGACTATTACTTCTCATGATATCCAGATTCTCCTTGATTGCATCCGGCATTGCGTCCGAGGCTTCGATTACCTGTTCCAAAGGAGCGATGATCAAACTTAGAGGTGTTCTTATCTCGTGTGCCACATTGGTGAAAAACTCTATTTTGGAGCGATACATTTCTTTTTCCTGTTCGCTTCTGATCCTGACGATTTTTTCTTCATTTTTTCGTTTGTCCTTTTCCCGAAGGAAATGAAACAGATAGATGATACCGGTAATGACGAGTAGTATGTAGAATGTAATTGACCACCCGTTCCACCAGAGAGGTGGTTTTATGATCATGCGCAGGGCATATCCCTCGTTATTCCATATCCCGTCGTTATTCGATGCTTTTATTCTGAATACATAATTTCCGGGTGGAATATTGGTATAGGTCGCTCTCCGCTCTTTACCGGTGTTATTCCAATTTTTGTCGAATCCTTCCAACATAAAGGAATACTGGTTTTTCTCGGGAGCAAAAAAACTCAATGCCGTAAATTCAAAGCTGAATGAATTCTTATTGTGTGTCAGCATAAGCACCGGCCGGTTTTGTTTGTTCCGGGATAAAAAATTATTTATATCTGCCGGCTTGTTAAACAGTTGGAAATCCGTTATTTCAATAGTTGGGATATGCATGTTTTTGTTCAACTGTTTGGGATAGAATGTGTTAAATCCGTTGGGTGTGCCGAGGTATATTTTTCCGGAGGAGGTTTTAAAGCCGGAATTCGGTGTAAACAGATCACTCAATAGACCGTCACTTTTGGTAAACTGGCGGTATTGCCTGGTGGAAGGAGTATAACTGATTAAGCCTTTCAGTGTGGTGATCCATAGATTTCCGTTTTCGGCAAAGACCTTACCAATATAGTTGCTCTGAAATTCCACTTTTTCATCGATAAAACTATCATTTTCGGCGTCATACCGGCATAATCCGTGATTTGTGCCGATCCATAACTGGTGTTTTTCATCGATTCCAAGGCAGATCACATCGTTGCTGATCAGTGAATTTGGATTCTCCGGTTCGAACAGGTATTCCGTCCATTGGCCGGACTCAAGATTGAATTTTTGTAATCCCCTGTTGATGGTCGCAAACCAGATATGATTTCCGGTCTGCAAAATATCCATTACTATTTCATTCAGGTTCCGGATACGGATGAAATTATCCGATTGCCGGTCATACAGATTGATGCCTGATGAGGTCCCAATCCAGATATTTGCCAGTGAATCACGGTATATCGAATAGATGTTATTGGCATCCAATGAATTTTCATCTCTGTCATCAGATACATAATGTTTGATTTTTCGGGTGTGGAGATCCATTACATTCAATCCGCCCGTATAGGTGCCGATCCATAGTTGATTCTTGTCGACCAGAAGCGCATGCACATTATCAAACGACAGGCTGTTTGTCTCGTCTTTATAGCTATAGGCACGGAATTTTCCTGTTTTTACATCCATCTCATTGAGTCCGCCGTCTTCCGTGCCGATCCATATATTTCCGGACGGATCTTCACAAAAGCTGCTGACTACATTACCTGTAACTGAATTTTCGAACCTGCTATGGGTATATCCGGTGAAATAATTCCTGTTGGGTGACGCATAATTGATCCCTCCATAATAGGTTCCGATCCAAAGTCCTCCTTCATTATCTTTATAGATAGGATACACAAAACAGTTGGAAAGCTTTGGTTCCCGGAAGTGTTGTTCCGGTCGGTTCCCGGCTATGGGAGAGAGTTTAAAAGAGGTAAGTCCGCCATTCGATCCGATCAGTATTGTGCTGGGATCGTATTCTGTTAATTGATGGATATGCAGTATTCTCTCTTTGTCGGGAGTATATACATGTCTTTCGGTGATGATCCCTTTGTTTTTATCTACCGCGATCAGGCCATTGGTCCATGTTCCGAACCACAATGTGCCGAAAGTATCTTCCAGCATACTGTAAGCACGTAACTCCTTTTGTTCGTTGAAAGGCATCTCCGGAAATCCGGGAATAAATTGACGCGATTCCCGGTCAAACCTGTATATCTGGTGCTGCGTGTTATCAACCGAAGCCCAGATTATATTATCCTTGTCTTTATAGATCGATGTTACCCAGATTGATTCATCCGGGTTTGTTCTAAATTCATTGAAAGTATGCAGGAATAACCTGTTATTCTCATAGAGAAAAACACCCTGCCTTGCGGATGCGATCCATATTTTTCCGTTATCGGAAAATAAATTTTGAATCCTTCCCGAAACCGGAGTACCTTTTTCTGTTTGTAATGTAAAAGGATGGAACTCGTTATTTTTCAGGTCCAACGTACATACACCCCTTTCGGTTCCGATCCAGAGCGACTGGTTATCATCCTCAACAAGAAAATATACATAATTATTGATCAGGGAATTTTCGTTTCGGGGTATATTGCGATAGGAGACAAATGTATAGCCGTCGAAGCGATTCAATCCGTTCTCGGTGCCGAACCACATGAATCCTCTCGAGTCCTGGAGAACAGCATATACCGTATTCGAGGATAAACCGTCCTCTACCTTGTAATATTTGAAATTCAGTTCAATGGAGAACGATTTCAAACACGATATCCAAAATATGAAGAATATGGAAAGTATTGTTTGCATGGATTTTTACGTCTATGTTAGGCTTATTTTAAATTCCCCTCAAAGATATAGTGTTAATTTGACACTTAAAATAGAATTGTGTTATTTTTTTGGATTTTTTTTGTATTACAAGTTCTTTTTTTACCTCAAATTTGCAAACAGAACCAGTGGGTTACACATTACTTCGAATATTATTTTTCACTTTTTTATATTTTAACCCTATGAGAGCAAATTCAAAAAACAACAAACCCGAATTGAAATGTTATGTCTGTTTCATTTCATTTTTACTACTATTCTTCATCTACCCGGAAGGATCGCTATTCGCGAATAGGAATGAATATCTGCAAGCTTCTGTGAAAATCGGGGGAATAATTGTGGATGAAGCAGGGATTCCGATTATCGGAGCGAATATCATCGAAAAAGGAACCGTTAACGGTACGGTAACCGACGCGGAAGGAAATTTTTCACTTGATGTGAAAGATTCGAATGCGGTATTAGTCGTTTCCTATATTGGGTATAAAACGGCTGAATATCCTATTGAGCAGGATCGACTGATGACAATCACGCTGATAGAAGATTTAAAAATTATGGAGGAGGTTGTCGTGATTGGTTATGGTACCCAGAAAAGGGTGGATGTGACAAGTTCCGTGGCAAGTGTGAAATCCGAAATGTTTAATAAAGGAGCCATCCTTGATGCGGGACAATTGGTACAGGGCAAGGTGGCAGGGTTACAAATCTCACTGCCCACCGGTGATCCGTCGGCCAGTACTTCCGTTATGCTTCGCGGTAATTCCACCTTAATGGGATTAACGTCTCCGTTGATATTGGTAGATGGTGTGCCGGGATCATTTGCTACGGTTGCGCCTGAAGATATTGAGTCGATCGATGTTTTAAAAGATGGTTCCGCAACCGCTATATACGGTACGCGGGGTACCAATGGGGTGATTATTATCACGACTAAAGGCGGAAGACGCGATGCTCCGGCAACCATTGAATATAACGGGTATGTATCGATTTCCCAACAAGCAAGGGTTGCCGACTTTATGAATGCGAGTGAACTGAGAGCGCGATTTCAGGAAGGTTATGGATTCTCGGGGGCAAATGATCAGGATTATGGGCATAATACGGATTGGCTAAAGGAGGTAAGCCGCACAGGAATTTCCAACGTGCATAATCTGACATACAGAGGTGGTAGTTCCCAAACAAGTATCATTGCCAATCTTACGTATGACAAAAAAGAGGGAACATTCAAAAAATCC
The DNA here is from genome assembly GCF_034331125.1 of Proteiniphilum sp. Lineage (NCBI taxonomy): Bacteria > Pseudomonadati > Bacteroidota > Bacteroidia > Bacteroidales > Dysgonomonadaceae > Proteiniphilum > Proteiniphilum sp. The sequence goes on along the minus strand of NZ_JAXQGC010000034.1, from coordinate 83,494 downwards.
GATTCTGAAAATATCAGGGGACGTTTAGAGTTTGCACATCGTATGTTTGATGATAAACTGATCTCAAATATTTCCTTAATAGCAAATGAACAAAGTACCGGCCCCGGATTTAATACCAATGTGTACCGGTATGCATGCATTCAAAATCCGACGCAGGGAATTTACAACGAAGACGGTTCTTATGTTGAGCGTCCCGTTTATTTCTATGATAACCCTGTTTCATTATTGAATGAAACAATAGGGATGACGCGTTCACGTAATATCCGTTTTACGGGAAGTATGGAATTTCGCCCTGTCGATAATTTTGCTGTGAAAGGGATGATAACGCGTAAAGGGCAAAGCTATCTTAACGGCTATTATTATACGAAACAACATCCTACAACCACTGAAGGAGGTTATAACGGATATGCGTCGCGCTATACTTCGGATTATATAAATAACCTCGCTGAAATTACCGTTGAATGGAGTCATACATTTAACAAACAACGGATAAATGCCATTGGCGGATACAATTATGAAGATTCTTCGAGCGAGAACTTCAGTGTTTCAAACAGGGATTTCCCTACGGATAGTTATACGTATAATAAGCTGGAATCCGGATTAGCATTGTCCAGAGGTGAAGCAAGTATGTCTTCTTACAGGAGAACCGAAAAACTGATCGGTTTATTTGCCCGGGTAACATATAATTATGATGACCGTTATCTATTGATGGCTTCTGTACGACGGGAAGGATCTTCGAAGTTCGGCGCCGATCATAAATGGGGGAATTTCCCTGGAATATCGGCCGGATGGCGTATCAATCAGGAATCCTTCATGAAGAACTATGATTGGCTGGAAAATTTAAAACTCAGGGCCGGATTTGGCATTACGGGAATCAATATCAGCAGCCCGTATGTCTCCCTTGCTTCGTTAAATTATGACGGTTATTTTATGTATGGTGGAGAATGGATAAATACGTTGATACCTGTCAGGAATCCGAATCCCGATTTGCGTTGGGAAAAAAAGTATGAATATAATGTCGGGCTGGATTTTGATGTATTCCAGGGACGCTTAGGAGGTGCGTTTGATTGGTACTTAAGGCAGACAAAAGACGCCTTGTGGGATTATTCTGTACCGGTGCCCCCCTATCAATATGGCACTATAACGGCCAATGTGGGGCAGATAGAAAATACCGGATTTGAAGCATTGATACGTGCTATTCCGGTACAATCGAGAGATTTTGAATGGAATACGAGTGTTACCTATTCTATCAATAAAAATAAACTGATATCCATATCCAATGATCAGTTCTCCATGTCGACAGACTGGTTCACCACAGGGCATACGGGAGAACCTATCCAAACGACTACCCATCGTGTGAAAGTGGGTGATCCCATAGGGAATTTCTTCGGACTCAAATCGGTCGGGCTGAATGAAGATGGACTATGGGTTGTGGAACGGTTGAAGAAAAACGATGCAGGAGAAGTGATCGAAAGATATTATGATCTGGCCAAAGATGCAACGGATGAAGACCGGCAGGTGCTGGGAAATGGTGTTCCCAAACACAATCTTAACTGGAGCAATCAGTTGAGATATAAGAATATTGACGTATCTATAGGAATGCGTGGAGCTTTTGGCTTCCAGATATTGAACTATCAGAAAATGTATTATGGAAATCCGACCATCCAGTACAATGTCCTGAATTCGGCCTTCGATCAATATGATGTTGTTGACCTGACAACAGGTAAACCGACCGGAAAGAAAGCGACCATTAACGACTCTCAACGCTATATCAGTGAGTTTGTGGAAAACGGTGATTACTGGAAAATCGATAATGTAACCGTAGGCTATACTTTTAATATGACCAATGTTAAGTATATAAGAAACCTTCGTCTTTATATGTCGTGTTTAAATCTCGCGACCATCACCGGATATACAGGTATCGATCCTGAAGTGCAGATAACGGGTTTGGAAGCCGGTACCGATAGTAGGGACAAATACCCTACAAACAGGTCATATACTTTTGGTATTAATATAACATTTTAAAAAAGTAATATTATGAAAAAAATAAGATTTGGATTTTTGTTTTTGACTATACTTCCATTTTTTACTTTCTATAGTTGTTTCAATCTCGATGAACAAGTTTTTTCGGAAGTAACGGAAGAATCTTTCATTCCGACGGAAAAAGATATGGCTGCATTGTTAGCGAGCGCATATTCTCCACTTACCTATATTATGAACTGGCAGGGATATTTTGATCTACAGGAAGAACCCGCCGATTGTATCATTACTCCCACACGTCCGAACGGATGGGATGACGGGGGTACCTATCGCAGGATGCATCAGCACCAATGGACTTCTGAACAGTGGCAACCCTATAACACATACTTAACAGCCTATGAAGGTATAAATAACGCAAACCGGGTAATGGATCAGGTGAAAAGCGGCTCGTTACCGGTAGGAGAATTAGGTGATGCTACCATTGCCGAATTACGGGCTATACGTGCTTTGTGGTACTCTATTCTTTTGGATACCCATGGGAATGTACCCCTGGTTACCGCTTTTACGGATGAAATTCCTGAACAGGCATCCCGACAACAAATATATGATTTCGTGGTAACGGAACTGACGGAAGCTATGCCTGATTTAAGTGAGAAAAATGACAGGGACACCTATGGACGTATGAACAAGTGGGCAGCATATATGGTGTTGGCAAGGGTTTATCTGAACGCTAAGGTCTATACCGGCACAGAACAATATGCCAAAGCACTCGAATGCGTAAATGAAATCATTAAATCGGGATTATTTGAACTTTCTACCGATTTTTCTGATAACTTTACAATTGATGTGGATTATAGGAATAAAGAGTTTATTTTTGCTGTTCCTTACGACAAGATTTATGCCGGTGCCGCCCAACATGCTAAATGGTATCCACCGGTTGCCCGTTTCCATTTCGGATCCACCTTTCAAACCTGGGACGGGTCGTGTGCCAATCCCCAATTTATCAATTCCTATCAGGAGGGTGATAAGCGACTGGAAAAAACATGGTTAATGGGACCTCAATACAGTATTACCAATCCTACACAATTGGTATGGACTTGTCTGAACTATCTACCTTCCCTTACCTGTTTCAAAGGGACGGAGAACCATACCAGTATCGATTACGGATATAGAGTGGCAAAATGGGAATTCGATAATACGGCAACCTTTAACTGGGGGCATGATTTCCCTTATTTTCGGTATGCCGAGACATTACTGATTAAGGCAGAATGTTTGCTTCGGTTGGGGCAAGAAGAAGAGGTTGCAGCAGATTTGGTCTCCCAGATACGGAGGCGGGTGTTTGATAATGAGGAACAAGCAAAAGTAACAGTAGCTGACCTGAAAGCCGATACTAAAATAAAATATGGTACACTCGACTGGGATAATAATCTGGATGTATTGGGTGATCAGACACCAGTTCAATTCGGAGGTTTATATGACGAATGGGGATGGGAATTTGCCTGCGAAGCGCAGCGGCGTATTCACATGATCCGTTTCGGGACATTTTCCATTAAAAACTGGTTCAATCATATTGCGGTGACCGATGGCCATACAGCCATTTTCCCGATTCCATACGAAGAATTACAGTCAAACAAAAATTTATCTCAAAATCCGGGATATTCAATGTAACATACAAATCAGCTAATTATAATTTTAATGAGGAGAATGTTTTTACTATCCGTGGGTGTTTTATGTATTTTCGGCTGTAATAAACCCTCGGAAAAGCATACACAGATACAGCTCGGTGAAATCAATGAAGTTTCGTTTACCGACGTCCGTTTTAATGACGAATTCTGGGCGCCGAGAATGGAAATCAATAGGACGGTTTCGATCCCGTCGGCGTTTTATCAGTGTGAAATAAATGGGCGGTTCGATAATTTTGCATTAGCCGGAGGATTGATCGAAGGAGAACATCAGGGTGATTTCTCCTTCGACGACACCGATCCGTATAAAATCATCGAAGGTGCATCTTATGCATTGGCTGTAAAATACGATCCGGAGTTAGACGCATACATGGACAGTGTTATTACATTGATTACTGCCGCTCAGGAGGAAGATGGATATCTCACTACCTGTGTCACCAATAATTGTACCCGCCTTTCACGTTGGTGGGGTAGTTCCCGTTGGGAAAAGATCAACAGTCATGAGTTGTACAACTGCGGGCATCTTTATGAAGCGGCGGTTGCACATTACAAAGCGACCGGAAAGCGGACATTACTGGATGTGGCCATAAAAAATGCCGATCTGGTGTGTGACGTTTTCGGACTTGGAGAAGGACAGATAAAATATCCGTCGGGACATCCTATTATAGAAATGGCGCTTGTGAAACTGTATCATGTGACGGGAAATAAGAAATACCTCGATCAGGCACATTATTTTGTGGATGAAGCCGGTCGTTTATCCAACGGAAGGAAACCGGGTATTTATAGCCAGGATCATAAACCGGTGCTTGAACAGGATGAAATTGTCGGCCATGCTGTCCGGGCCGGGTATTTTTATTCGGGAGTAACGGACGTAGCCTCTTTGCAGCATGACCGGGAATTGTTCGATGCCGTCAGCCGCGTCTGGGAAAATATGGCAGGAAAGAAGCTCTATATCAATGGGGGGATTGGTTCTCGGGCGCAGGGAGAAGGATTTGGCCCGGATTACGAACTCAATAATTTCAATAATTATTGTGAGACTTGTGCGTCCATTGCCAATGTGTACTGGAATCAACGGATGTTTTTGGCAACAGGCGATTCTAAATATATTGACATATTGGAGAGGACACTCTATAACGGGGTTCTTGCCGGTGTTTCGTTGAGCGGTGATAAATTTTTCTATGACAATCCTTTGGCTTCACACGGCGTACACCAACGTCAGGAGTGGTTCGGATGTGCCTGTTGTCCGGGAAATGTCACCCGTTTTATGGCATCTGTTCCGGGGTATGTGTATGCTACTCATAAAAATGATGTATATGTCAATCTCTTCGTGAGCGGAAATGCAAAGATAACTCTTGAAGAGGGTGAGATCGAGTTGGAGCAGATAACGAAATATCCGTGGGAAGGAAATGTGGAAATCAAGCTCAATAGAGCCATTTCGAAAGAATTTGCGATACATGTCCGGATTCCCGGATGGGCAGTAAACCGACCGGTACCGACTGATTTGTACCGGTATGTGGATGATGAGAAACCACACGTTTCCTTAACGGTCAACGGGAAAACGATAGAAGTTAAACCGGTACATGGATATGTGGTTATCGATAGAAAATGGGAAGAAGGAGATAAAGTTTCTTTACATATGGATATGCCCGTGAGAAGGACACAAGCGCATGATAACGTGTACTATAACGAAGGATTATTGTCGATGGAACGGGGACCTGTACTGTATGCCCTGGAAAGTGTTGACCAGCCCGAAGATTTTCTTTTCAATATTGTAATACCCAGAGATGCCAGAATTTTGTCCCGTTTCGATAAATCACTGCTGAATGGTGTTGTTGTACTGGAAGGAGATGCATTCACAGTCAGCAGGGATTCTGTTAGCGGACAATTACTGAAAAAGCCTTTTATATTTAAAGCGGTTCCTTACAGCACCTGGAACAACCGGGGACGGGGACAATTGGTTGTATGGACACCCGAAAAAGCGGAATATGCTATTTTAAGACCGGAACCGACTATTGCTTCACAAGCTGAACAGGTTGGCGGTTGGGGATATAATGACCAGTTCGAACCAAAATCATCATCTGACCTCAATACACCCTATCACTATTGGTGGTTGAAACAAGGCAGCGAAGAGTCTGTCGGATATCAGTTCAACAAACCGGAGACGATTTCAAGCGTGGAGGTCTATTGGCTGGTCTTTGATCATTATGATGTTTCATACAGAACGCCGGAATCATGGAAACTGCTGTACCGAGAGGGGAATACTTGGAAAGAAGTGAAAAATCCGTCCGGTTACGGAGTAGAACCGGATCAATACAATAAAGTTATATTTGATCCGGTCACCACCACAGAATTAAAATTGATAGCCCAATTACAGCGTAATAGAGAAGGTGTGTCCCAAGATCAAGATTTCAAAGGTTATTCAGGGGGTATTATTGAATGGAACGTGAATAATTAATTGTTTGATAATGAAATGTAAGAAGATTTTCCTTATAGTGATCTTAGTGTTTTTCTGTGGATTCGAATTTGCACAGTCTCTCTTTTATGCTGAATTATCGGATAAGGTTGTTGGTACTGTTCCGCCGGAATTGGGTCTTGATCCGTTTTATAAGAAATATCTTGATGCCGGTGGTATTCCCGTCGTTTCATCGGAACATGTTTCTGATGAAGCACTTATCCGGGCGCAACGTGTGATTACGGTCATGCTTTCCAAGCGTCCGGATGTGAAACGAGTTATGGTGGAGAGTGGTTGTAAGGTCATGATCATCGGCCGGAACGAAGAGGTCTGCGATTTACCGGAATACGCGCATATCTGCGATACTCCGGAGAACATCGCCTACTGGAATAAACGGGCGCGCGGTTTCGGCGGTGCGCCCGAAGATGCGTTCAGTGCGAGTTTCGGGGAGGAAAATGTGCTTTGCCTGGAAGGTGACCGGTATAAAGGCGAAAGCATCCTGGTGCATGAATTTGCCCATCTTATCCATACGGTGGGTATTGTCGGGGTAGACCCCGGTTTCAATTCCGAACTGGAAGCGCTCCGTCAACATGCCATTGAAAAAGGACGTTGGGAGAATACGTATGCGATCAGCAATAAAGAGGAATATTTCGCCGAAGCCGTACAGTCTTTTTTCGACTGCAACCGTTATTCGGAAAAGCCCAACGGAGTGCACAACGCTATTAACACCCGTGCAAAACTGAAAGTGTATGATCCGGAAATGTATGAGTTGCTTTTGCGCTATTTTCCCGAATCGGATCTGGGTTTATGTGATGATAACTATACACAAATTCAATGGGACTGATCCTTTGTTGTAAAAATATTTCATTTTAAATTTTCATCTTTAAAAATTATCTTTATGAAACGAACAGTGGAAATTATTTGCCTGTTTTTACTCATTATGAGTTGTCAAAATCAGGGAAATCACAAGTCTACAGAATTAAGCGAGGCGCATACCCTGATCCAATTGGTGGATACTCCCGAGATAACAGCGCCGCCAGTCGCTTTGAATCTTGATCCGTTTTACAAAAAATACATGAATGTAAACGGTATCCATGTGATCAGTTCATGGAGGGTTCCCGATTCCTGTTTTTATGCCGCATACATCACTATTAAAGCGTTGACGGATATGTTGCCTGGAGAGGTGCTGGAGTCGATGACGAACCGGGATACCCGGATCGGGATTATGGCGCGTTACGAAGGAACGACCGATATTCCCGAGCACGCCCATCTTGCCAATGATACTTCCCTTAACTGGGATGTGCGCGCACGGGGATTAGGGGGAACACTCAATCTACCGTTGACCACCTGTGCCGAAGAGAATATTCTGGCGTATCAGATCGATAAATATCATGCGGAAGATATCCTGATCCATGAATTCGCGCATACAATACACGATGTAGGTATTTCCCCGATAAACCCTGATTTCAATGATCGACTGAAAGCATCGCTGGATGCCGCTCTTGAAAACGGTCGATGGGTGAATACATATGCCGCCACCAATATCTGGGAATATTGGGCGGAAGGTGTACAGACCTGGTTTAATGTCAATGCCGAAGTTAATACTGATGAAGGTGACGGGAAGCATAATAGAGTGAATACCCGGGAAGAGCTGAAAGTGTACGATCCCGGATTGTACAAGATCTTATCCGAGTACTTTCCCGCTACAAACCAAAGGATTAGCCGTCATAAAACGGAAAATTTGTATAATTGGGATAATTAAGTTAAAAGTGAAAAGTTAAAAGTGAAAAATTAATAGTGAATTTTCTTAGGAATGAGGACAGAAGAAAAACTTGTTTTGAATCTTTTCGATAAGCGAACACAGAGGAAAAACTTGTTTTTACTATGTTGAGCAAAGAAAACAACTGAGTTTACTCGAATATGCCGAGTGATAACAGAAAATCTACGTAGTGAATAGAAATAAATCACTTTTAGTTCTTCACTTTTAGTTTTTAGTTTATAAAGTCTTGTATCTAAATTATTATCATATGAAACGATCAGCAGTAACAATCTTCATTATTTTTGCCCTTTCGGCAACTTTCGCCCAATCTCCATGGGATCGGATTGCCCAAAAACCCTCCACGCTATTTATGGGGATGGGGGAGGAGACATTTACAACAAAATCTTTTTCTTTGACTTTGGTAAATGCCTCTCAAACGGTGAAACATCTGACTCCGCTTTCAGATATGTCCTTTGATTATACACCCAGTGACAGAATAGAACAAAGGGATAAAGACGGGATGTACCATTTGGGAGATATAAATATTACTCTGAGAAAATCAGTAGATGGGAGCTGGAAACAATATTCTACTGCATATAATCGTAAGCCGGTACAGCAATTGGCCGTGAACGGCAATATAATTGCTGCTGCCGACCTTGCCGCCACTTTACCTGAAGATATACCTGTAGGCGTAAAGAGATTCTGGGAGACCGATAAAGGGGATCTGGTGCTGCGGTTTGAGATTACGAATCGCTCTTCGGATAATGTGGAAATAGGATCCTTGGGTATTCCCCTTATTTTTAATAATATACTGGAAGGGAAAAATCTGGATCAGGCACACCATGACAATGTGTTTTTTGATCCCTATATAGGAAAAGATGCGGGCTATCTTCAGGTAAACCGCTTGCATGGCAAAGGTGCCAGTTTGTTAGTGTTACCTCAGGATAATGCTGCATTCGAGGCATACAATCCGCTCAATGATGACCCAACCCCGAAAGGTGTGGTGTTTGAGGGATTCCATGAGTGGCTTATCCATAGTAAAGCAAATGCGGAGACGGAATGGAAAGATGTGGAGCCATGGAACGAACCGACCTCGACCAATCTGGTTCCGGGAGAGTCGAAAAACTTTTCTATCAAGTTTGTCCTTGCTCCGTCTATCAGAGGAATAGAAGATGAATTGATCTGCCGCCGGAGACCCGTTGCAATAGGGCTTCCCGGCTATGTTTTACCTGCCAACGAAAAAGGAAGGCTCTTTATAAAATATCCGGAGAGGATAAGAAACATTTCCGTCTATCCTGAAAATGCGCTGACACTGACTAAAAAAGATGATACCCCCAGCAGATGGTCGGAATATGAAGTAAAAGGGAATAGTTGGGGTAGAGCCAGAGTCACTGTCAACTATGCGGATGGAGTACAGCAGACTATTCATTATAAAGTGATTAAGTCGCAACAGGAGGTGGTAGATGATCTGGGGAACTTCCTTACCACGAAGCAATGGTATGAGAACAAGGACGATGCTTTCGGCCGTTCACCCTCCATCATGAACTATGATTATGACAGGAAACAGATCCTTACCCAGGAGAGACGCTCCTGGTTTGTAGGCCTAAGTGACGAAGCCGGTGCCGGAAGCTGGCTGGCAGCCGTGATGAAGCAACTTGTGCGGCCCGATCATCAGGAGATTCAGAAAATAAAAAGATTCATCAATGAGACGATGTGGGGTGGGATACAGCATAACTCCGATTCTACGAAATACGGCGTGAGAAAGAGCCTGTTTTACTATGAACCGGAGCTGATGCCGGAAGGTACCTATAGCGATTCAATCCGGTTCAGTGGCTGGGAAGCCTGGTCGAAAGAAAATGCCGAAGATCTTGGACGTTCCTATAACTATCCGCATGTGGCGGCAGCGCACTGGGTGATGTATCATCTTGGCAGAAACCGGGGCTTTACTGATATCGATTGGAAACAAAGTCTTGAAAATGCCTATCATACAACGATAGCGATGGTGAAATTTGCTCCTTACTATGCACAATTCGGGCAGATGGAAGGTTCTGTTTTCCTCTATATCCTTCTGGATCTGCAACGGGAAGGATTTACGGAAATGGCTGTTACTCTGGAGGCAGAAATGAAAAAACGGGCGGATCACTGGCGTTCGTTAAACTATCCGTTTGGCAGTGAAATGCCCTGGGACTCCACCGGACAGGAGGAAGTGTATATGTGGACATCCTACTTCGGTTATGCCGACAAGGCGGATGTTACCCTCAATGCGATCCTCGCCTATATGCCTGCACTGCCCCACTGGGGTTACAACGGCAGTGCCCGCAGGTACTGGGATTTTGTATATGGAGGTAAACTGGCAAGAATTGAACGCCAGCTACACCATTATGGTTCGGGATTGAATGCGATACCGGTACTCGCTGCCTATAGGGATAATCCGGAGGATTTCTACCTGTTGAGGGTAGGACATGCCGGCTCGATGGGGCCATTGGCCAATGTGACCGAAGATGGTTTTGGCCCGGCTGCTTTTCATTCCTATCCTTCCACACTGGATATCGATGGTTATGCAGGTGATTACGGTAGCGGATTTTATGGCTATGCAGTCAATGCAGGTGCCTATATCTACAATCATCCTGAATTCGGATGGGTTGCTTTCAGTGGCAATATTGAAAAACAGGGAGAATGGATCAAGACCGAAATTACCACGGCAGGTAGGAACCGTGTTTTTATTGCATCGGAATCTCTTCACCTGACGACTGTCGCCGGACAAATGGAGCAGATTGATTATAATCCTGTAACCAAAGAAGTAGTCATTACATTTGACGGGAATGCATTACTCGATTTGACTGTCCCGGATGACAGGGAAATAGTCCTTCCAAAAGAAATAACCAAAGAGGAAAGAGGCTATTACGTGATCAAATCGACGAAAGGAAAAGAAACTTCGTTACGCCTCAAAGTCGAAAAAATGGAAAAATCGCAGTCAAATGCAAATTCTGCAGGTATTCGAACCATTACTGAAACCGAATCCATCCATGTGGACTGTCCGGTAGGTACCGTACCCCGATTACCTTACCAGGTATGGGTAACCTATTCCGATGGCAGGTCGGAATACCGTCAAACCAGGTGGTCGAATTCTGCACTTGCCATAGAGCAGGAACAGGCAGATCCGGAGAAAAACCCTGTAGGGCATGAATATGCCGTAAAAGGTTTCATCATTGGAGATAACACTACTCAATATGGGTATCCAGTTACGGCTACTGTCAAAGTGGTGGATGAGACCTATGCAACGCCTTCTCCTATTCCGGTTGCCAACCCCGTTCCATTGGACAAAGTGGTTATTGATGGGGACAACAGGCTGACTTCCAACCGGGATCTGGCTATTCTGCAGATCCTTAGTTGGGATGTTTCCCAACAGTTGTATAACTACCGGGATACATACGGGTTAAGTACCGAAGGATATACAATAGCCGATGGGTGGGATTCTCCTACCACTAAACTCAAGGGACATGGGTCAGGTCATTATATGTCTGCGCTGGCTTTTGCTTTTGCAAGTGCTGTCCATCCGGAGCATAAGAGTCAGTTACGTGATAACATGCGACGGATGGTCAATGAATTGCGTGAGTGCCAGGAACGTACATTTGTCTGGAATGAACAGTTAGGCAGGTATTGGGAAGCACGTGATTTTGCACCCGAAGCCGAACTGCGTACGATGAAAGGGACCTGGGAGGACTTCGATATGTATAAAACCCAGTGGGAAAAATATGGTTACGGATATCTTAATGCTATTCCGGCCCATCACCCGGCGCTGATTGAAATGTATCGTGGGTATAATAACTCCGACTGGGTGTGGGCGCCTTACTATTCTATCCATAAACAACTTGCCGGCCTGATCGACATAGCGACCTATGTGGATGATCCTGAAATTGCCGGTAAAGCACTGCTTATTGCCAAAGATATGGGATTATGGATCTGGAACCGCTTGCATTACCGGACATATGTCAAAACGGATGGAACACAGGAAGAGCGCAGAGCCAACCCGGGTAACCGTTATGAAATGTGGAATATTTACATTGCCGGGGAAGACGGTGGTACGGGCGAATCGCTGGCACGGCTTTCAGAAATGGTAACGGACCCGATTGAGAAAGCACGCCTGCTCGAAGCATCCAATTATTTCGACAGTCCGGCATTTTACGATCCGCTGGCTAAGAATATCGATGATATCCGTACCCGTCATGCCAACCAGCATATCCCGAAAATAACCAGTGCGCTTCGTAGTTTCAGAGGTAATGGTAATCCCTACTATTATCATCTGTCCGAAAACTTCTGGAATATGATACAAGGTCGTTACCGTTATTCAACAGGAGGAGTAGGTAATGGTGAGATGTTCAGGCAACCCTATACCCAGATACTGAGTATGGCGACCAATGTAACATCCGACAATCAACGCAATCTGCATCCCGCACCTAATATCAACGAAACCTGTTGTGCCTATAACCTGGCGAAACTGACCAAAGACCTCAACAGTTTTAACCCTGACGATGCCAGGTATATGGATTATTATGAAAGGGTATTGTACAATCAACTCATTGGGTCGTTACACCACACCTGCTATCAGACGACCTATCAGTACGCGGTCGGTTTGAATGCATCCAAACCCTGGGGCAACAGGACGCCACAATCTACCTGTTGCGGTGGTACGGGCTCCGAAAATCATGTGAAGTACCAGGAAGCGGCTTATTTTGTTTCGGAGAACACTATCTGGGTCGCTTTATATATGCCGACCACTCTCTCGTGGGATGCAATGAACGTGACCATTCAGCAGGATTGTTTGTGGCCTGCTGAGAATTCAACCATCCGGTTGACGCAGGGAACCGCTGGCTTTGCTATGAAATTACGTGTTCCCTATTGGGCTACAGAAGGTTTTGATGTGAAACTGAACGGCGTTTCAATCGCTTCTTCCTATCAGCCAGGCACATATGTTACTATTCCGGCGCGTACCTGGACAACTTCCGATGTGGTGGAGGTTATCATGCCTTTTACCAGACATATTGATTTTGGCCCTGACAAGTTAGAAACAGCTGCTACGGGTATAAACGAAACAAATACTCCGTTCACTCCCATGTGGGTCGGTACGCTGATGTATGGTCCTTTGGCTATGACGGCTACCGGCATAAACAGTTGGGAACAGGCTACTATCGACGTGGATTCCGATTTGGGAAATATTGTACAAAACAGACCTGTTGGAGCCAAAACCGGTGTGAATGCCAATCTCTATACACTGACGCTGGGAGACAAGACATTTCAGCCGGATTATTACAGGCATGACAATACAACACATTATTTCAGGATCAATCTGCCCGGTGATCCAAACGTCGGATTGGAAACAGCTCAAATGACCATAGATAAAAGTATGTTGAAAGAATATCTGCATGTGGCTATGGAGAGGAAATCCGCACAGGAAAAGTGGAATGCGCTTACCGTGAAAATACCGGAATATGCTCCTTGGGCACCACATGGTTTTTCCCGTCTAATGAAACAGCTTGAGCTGGCACAGAATATCCTCAGCGATACGGATAAGAATTATAATCAAACAGAAATAAATGAAGCAGCATCAGCGCTTAATGCAGCTATCAATACAATGAGACCGGGCAACCTGCCGGAGTTGGAAGATCTGGGCGATTTGTTGAGTTTGCTTACCGATGCCGGGGCTGTGAAACAATCCGGCCGTACAAGTGTCCTGACCGAAGCGATTCAATATGCGGAGATGGTAGTGGAATATGTAGGTGACGGAAGCGGGACACACGATATGATAGAAAGTGCGTTGGTTAGACTTACGGCAGCACTCGATAAAACAGACCGTACGAAATAGAACGTTTTCGTTAAGCAATATGAGCAGAAGACAAGCCTGCTTGGATTATGTTATTGCGAGAAAACGACTAAATTTTTTGAAGATTTTTTGGGCCTGACACCATTCTATTCTTCCAGGCATGTATTACGGGAAACAAAAAATAAAACCGGATAAATAATATTCCTATAAATATTTCATAAAATGAAAACTCTGCTCGCTTACTTTTTTTTATTCCAGATTTTTGTATCATCTGTTGGAGCACAAAACGCAGATAGTTTATACCAATTGGCAGATCGTTATAATGAACGGTTCACCTCAAAATTTTATTACAATGCAACAAATGTTCAGGCTGTAAATGATTCACATTGTTTTGTCTATATGACACAAACCCCCAAGGGGAAAGAATTTTATCTGATCGATCCCGAACAGAAAACGCAAAGAAATGTATTCGATCAGGAACGTCTGGCCACTTCCTTGTCAAAAGTATTGGATAAAAAAACAGATGCATATAATCTTCCTTTTCGGCAGATCCGATTGAGTGATCGGCGGGATTCCATTTTTTTTCGCGTTGAAACAACCGATTATTATGCCCTGTTGACAGATTATGAAGTTTCTAAGAATCCGGTTCAGAGCTTCCGTGAAGAGCCCTGTTGGGGCAATGTATTCAAAGAAGATTCCAGGGAAAGGGTCCCCTCTCCGGACGGAAAAAAAGAAGCCTATATCTCGGAAGGGAATCTCTGGGTAGAAGATAAAGAAACAGGAAATATACGGAAATTAAGTAACGATGGTTCACCTTACGAATATTACTCGTCGAATATCTATTGGTCGCCCGATTCGAGAAAGATCGTGTGTTGCAAATATCGCCCCGGAGGGGATCGCAAATTGTTGTTGATCTCTTCTTCTCCAAAGGATCAATTACAGCCTAAAACAGAGACATATGATTATCTGAAACCGGGAGATGCACTGCCTGTAAGACGTCCGGTTGCTTTTCTGCTTGATGAAGAAAAAGTAGTTCATTTTGATGTGCCGGATGTTGATTCCCAGTATGATCTGACCAACATAAAATGGAATAAGAAAAGCGATTTCTTTACGTTCGATTTCAATAAAAGAGGACATCAGCAATTCATCGTATATGCCGGAGATGTCCATTCGGAAGCGCTGCATCCGGTAGTTAACGAAGAAAATCCTACCTTTATTTATTACTACAACCTTTACCAATATTGGTTTAAGGAGAGTGATGAATTATTGTGGATTTCGGAGCGTGACGGATGGCGGCATATCTATCTCTACGATGTCCCGTCGGGAAAAGTAAAGGAACAGCTGACGAAAGGAGACTGGGTTGTAAAAACGATTGTGAATGTGGATGAAAAAAAGAGACGGATTCTTTTCAAGGCGTGCGGTATGGATAAGAATGAAGATCCCTACCTGGAAAAATATTATACTTTGGATATTCGTAGTGGGAAAATAACGCCGCTTACTCCTGAGAATGCCCATCACAACGTTACTTTTTCGCAGGATCACCGGTATATGTTCGATGTGTACTCAAGAGTAGACTTACCTCCTGCACTTGTAATCCGTTCTGTTGAGGATGGAGGAAAAATAGTATATAAACCCGCTATGCAGCCGGATATCTCCGGAGTTACCGCATCCGGATGGCGGATGCCGGAAGTCTTCTCTGCAAAGGGACGGGACGGTGAGACCGATATCTGGGGAATGATCATTCGTCCGTCCAATTTCGATCCGACAAAAAAATATCCTGTCATCGAATACATTTATGCCGGACCACACGATTCTCACGTGCCCAAATCATTTGCCGTGGAATACCGACCCAGTGCCCTGGCTGAACTGGGATTTATCACGGTGATGATCGACGGAATGGGAACGGCAAACCGGTCCAAGGCTTTTCACGACGTATGCTGGAAAAACCTGAAAGATGCCGGCTTTCCCGACAGGATTGCCTGGATAAAGGCGGCTGCAGAGAAATATCCGGAAATGGATATCGAACGGATGGGAATTTACGGAGTGTCAGCCGGGGGACAGAACACCATGTGGGGACTTTTGTCATATCCCGACTTTTACAAAGTGGGTGTGGCCTCTTGCGGTTGTTATGATAACCGAATGGATAAGATATGGTGGAACGAGCAGTGGCTGGGATATCCTATTGGAAAAGAATATGAAGAGAATTCGAATGTGGAGAATGCACATCTCCTGAAAGGGAAGTTAATGTTGATCCTTGGGGAGATGGATAATAATGTAGATCCGTCGAGTACATTGCAACTCGTGGATAAATTGATTAAACATGATAAAGAGTTTGAGTTTGTGATGCTCCCGGGTGCCAGACATACTTTAGGTGAAAAATACGGAGAAAGAAAACGGCGCGATTTTTTTATGAAGCATCTTTTGAATGTAAAAGCAACGGAATGGAATAGCAAAAATTCGAAGTGAGCTTTGCTCCATTTACTTTTCTATAGAGAGATTAAGTCCAGGGTCATTGAACCCTGGCTTTTTTGTTAAAAACACCTGTTTGGTCATTTATCCACTTTATTTTATCATTTGTCCACCTTGTTTATTCCAGGAAAAAAGATATTTGTACCTTAAATAAGTTATCTAAATTTAAAGTAAAATTATGTTCGGGTATGTTGTGGAATTTATATGCCCGGCGTTTTGCTGAACTACCTTGTGTTTTTTGACTATTAAATAAGTATCTGTTATAGTAGATCAGCTTTAGAGTGCTCGTCTGTTTTTATCGTGAAAGAGAGAATGATTGTGAGGAATTATTTAATTTTTTTAATCTTTAGTTCAATATGCAAACAAAAAAATTAATTATTTTTTTATTTTCACTGTTTATCTTATTGATATTCAGTTTGGAGATAATGGCACAAAATGCTGTTGTCGGTAATGTGGTTGATGGAAATAATACGCCATTAATCGGGGTGAATGTTATTGAAAAAGGAACTACAAACGGAACCGTGACGGATGTTGACGGTAATTTTACTCTCAATGTTGATAATGGTGCAACTTTAGTTTTCAGCTACATTGGTTATATAACACAGGAAGTTGTTGTATCCGGCAGAAAATTGAATGTAGTTCTCCTTGAAGATACGGAAATGCTCGAAGAAGTTGTGGTGGTAGGCTATGGAACACAATCAAAAAGGAATATTTCAGGTTCTATCAGCAGTATAAAATCCGAAGATATTATTCGGTCGACATCCACAACTTTAAGTGGTGCCCTGGCCGGTAAGGTACAAGGTATAACCACCAGGGCTGCAGATGCAAGGCCCGGTAGGGGAGTGAATCTGCAAATCAGGAATATGGGAAATCCGTTGTATGTGATCGATGGTGTTCCCTATGGAGGGATTACCGGCGCCGATGCCTTTGGTATGTCGCAAGGGTCTGGAGAAGATATCTTTAATAATTTGTCGTTAGAGGATATTGAAAGTATTTCAATCCTGAAAGATGCTTCTGCAGCGGTTTACGGGCTTAGAGCCGCGAACGGGGTTGTTTTGGTTACGACAAAGAAAGGTAGAAAAGATGATAACATAAATGTGAATATAAATGGTTATTATGGCCTTCAGAATTTTACCAGATATCCCCAACCCGCAAATGCATATCAATTTGTGAGGGCAAGGGTGGAGTCTGAGCAGAATTACGGTAGGAATCCGGCAGCCCTTTACAGTCCGGAAGAATTGGCTAAGTGGCAAGCGGGGACTGAACCGGGGTACAAGAGTTATGATTATCTGGATATTGTTACACGTAGGAATGTTCCCCAGTATTATTTGAATGCGAATGTTTCGGGTGGAACAAATAGGGCGACCTATTACCTGTCTGTGGCGCATACGGATCAGGATGCGATACTGAGAGATTTCTATTATAAGAGATCTAATGTACAGGCCAATCTGGAAGCTAATTTGACAAGTGGATTAACAGTAGGTACGCAGATGAGCGCCATATTGGAAACTACACATAATGTGGGTGTACCCGGATTAGATGACTATTTTAACCCCTTGTTGAGTGTTTTCACGATGTGGCCTATAGAAAGTCCTTATGCCAATGATAATCCCAAGTATATTCACCAGACACATAATGTAAATGTGAATCCGGCTACATATAAAGATGACGTGACCGGTTGGGTCGACCAGATTAACCGGACTATGAATGTAAACCTCTATGCACAATATAAATTTAATTTCGGGTTGACATTGAAAGGAATGTACGCTTATAACTATAGGAATGATGATTTTGACGGATTTGAATATACATACGATGCCTATAGGTACGATCCCCAGACGGATACCTATTACACACAACCCGGATGGGGTAATCAAAACCCCTGGCGTGAAAAGCACAAAAGAAATGTAGTACAGCGTTTCCAACAGTTTTCAGCTTCATACGACAAAGTCTTTGGTGATCACACTGTGTCGGCCGTATTAGCTTATGAACAGTCGGACTATGATAACACCTACCTGGTTATCCACACTGTTCCTTCCAACAATTACATTGAAAAAATGTATCTGGACGAACAGGATTACCTTGCGGACGACTGGAGTTATCAGGCGCGTGCAGGTTATATAGGGAGGATAAACTATAATTATAAGGAAAGATATATCCTTGAAGTGCTTGGGCGTTATGATGGATCTTATCTTTACTATACGGACAGTCAGTTTGGCTTCTTCCCGGGGATATCTGCAGCATGGAGAATTTCCGACGAGAGTTTCTTTGCTCCTCTTAAAAGTGCTGTGAGTGACCTGAAATTCAGAGCTTCTTATGGTGTTACAGGAAGTGAGATATGGAACACGGCTAACTTCAATGAACCTTTCCCCATGTTTAGTTATCTGGGAGGGTTCAATTTTGGAGACGGGAACTCCGTTTTGGATGGAAATTTTGTCAACGGGTTAAGACCAAGAGGATTGCCGGTGCGTAATCTGTCATGGGTAGAGAATAAGACAACCAATGTAGGGATTGACATTTCCCTGTTAAACTATAAGCTGACTGCCAGTTTCGACCTGTTCGAAAGAAGACGTACAGGGTTGCCCGCTGCCCGTTATGATGTTAAATTACCTTCTGAGGTGGGTTATAGCCTGCCGAGGGAGAACCTGGAATCGGATGCACACCGGGGTATTGAAGGTCTGGTTTCTTATACGGATCATATTGGAGATCTTCAGTACAAGGTTGCGGCAAATGCTTCCCTTGCAAGGAGAAGATGGCTGGAGGCCTATAAACCCAGATTCGGTAATTCCTGGAATGAATACAGGAATTCCAGCGAAGACCGGTGGACGGGCATTACATGGGGGTATCAAATTATAGGACGTTTCAAGTCAGCAGAAGAGATTGCTAACTATCCCGTAAATATTGATGGCAGGGGTAATACGGATCTGTTGCCCGGCGATTTTATCTATAAAGACGTAAATAATGACGGTATTATCAATTCTCTTGATGAGAGGCCGATAGGTTATGCTTTAGGTGCCCAGCCATATATCAGTTATGGATTGAATATCGGGTTGAATTGGAAGAACTGGTCTCTCACTGCCGATTTCGCCGGTGCAACCATGCAGAGTTACAGGAGAAACTGGGAACTTAAGTTCCCATTCCAGAACAACGGCAGCGCACCGCACTATATGTTTGAAGACCGTTGGCACAGGGAAGACCCTTACAATCCCAATAGCAATTGGGTCTCGGGAACGTATCCGGCCATCAGGCAAAACCTGAGAGGTGATCACCCGATCTATTGGACAAATGACTTTTGGGTAACCAATGTGAATTATTTCCGGTTGAAGAATGTGGAGTTGGGCTATGTCCTGCCTAAGAACTGGAGTGAAAAAATAGGTTCTTCCCATGTCCGTTTATATGTCAACGGAACAAACATATTCTCATTGGATAATGTAGGGAGATTTGAAATCGATCCGGAAATAGCTTCGGAAAACGGACTGGTTTATCCGCTTCAGAAAATGCTTTTATTCGGTGTTAATCTAACGTTTTAAAAATAATCGTATGAAACGAGCATGATAACTGTTCTCATCCGAGTTCATCACTAAATGCGAGTTCCATACGACACCATTGAAAATAAATAATTTTAGTCGTATGAAAAAAGATATTCAATACTATAGCATAATAGCTTTATTATCTGTTATTCTTGTATCGTGTCATGGGGATTGGCTTGACAGGAATCCTAAAACGATCATTATGGAAGAACAGGTTTGGAACGATCCGAAGCAAATCGTGGGTTTGCTGGCCAACTTCTACAATCGATTACCGGTATTTACAGGGCTCGAAGGCAATTGGAGAGATATGACAATGTTTGATGACGCTATGTGGTCCGGTTATTCAGGAGAGGAGTGGAGGAATCAGATGTCGTCTTACGGGAACAATCTGGGAGAAATATGGGATTATGGACTGGTACGTGATATTAATCTCTCACTTGAAGGTATTGACGAATATAGTACAGCACTCAGTGAGAGTGAAAAAAACCTTTACAAAGCAGAATTGAGGTTCATAAGAGCGTATTATTACTTCGAAATGGTAAGGAGAATGGGAGGAATACCGCTGATTACCGAACAACTGGTATATGATTTTAGTGGCGATCCTACTTATTTACAACATCCCCGGGCTACGGAAGCGGCTGTTTATGAATTTATTGCCAATGAAATGGATGAAATCAAAGATCAACTCGGCAATGAAGGGAGTACGACGAGAGCCAACGAGTTTATTGCACTCGCATTGAAGAGCAGGGCCATGCTGTATGCTGCATCCTTAGCAAAATACAATAATCTTATGGCAGTACCCGTTACAACTCCCGGTGGGGAAGTCGGGATACCTGCATCTAAAATTGAGGAATATTACAGAGCTTCTTTAGACGCTTCGCTGGAAATTATTAATTCGGGGAAATATTCATTATACAGAGGCAATCCTCATTTAGGTGAGAACTATTATGAAATCTTCGATAAGAAAACAGGTAATAATGAAGTGATTTGGGTAAAAGATTATAAAGCGCCTGATAAAAGACACTGGTTTTCTTACGATAATATTGCCCGCGGATTAAGAGAGGATAATCTGGCTTCTTCTTGTGTAACCCCATCGTTGAATCTGGTGGAAAGCTATCCTTATCTCGACGGAACAGCCGGTACGCTGAAAAACAGGACCAGTGATAACTCCGATTACATATATTACGATGACCTATCGGATATTTATGCCAATAAAGATTGGCGCTTATATGGAACTGTCCTCTTCTCGGGAGCATCATTCAAAGGTTTGTCGGCAGGCATTCAGGCCGGAGTGAAAGTCTGGAATGGTACATCATACAATACTATTGAAGGAGAAGATATCGGAACAATGTATACCGATGGTGGAGTATTGGTCGGAAATTCAGGACCTCACCGTTCCATGCAGGAAGTTTCCAATACTGGCTTTTATTTGAGGAAACTCATCCAATCAGGGGCAGGGACAAGTACCCGTGGTATTTTGAGCGATAACTGGTGGATACATTTCCGTCTTGCAGAGATATACCTGAATGCCGCGGAAGCTATGATGGAACTGGGCCTTCCGGATGCGGTCAGGTACGTGAATGAATTGAGGGAAAGAGCAGGACATCCTGCTAACAGTCTTTCGGATTTGAATTTGGATATCCTGATGAATGAGAGACGGATCGAGTTGGCGTTTGAAGATCACCGCTATTTCGACCTGAAGAGATGGAGAAAAGCACATACTGTTTGGAATGGCGATGCAAATAATCCCAATACAATGATTTATGCCCTTTATCCTTACCGGGTAGTAGGTGGCCCTAATGATGGAAAATATGTATTCGATAAAATGATCGCACCGCGTTTCAGGAATCCGAGATATTTTCAATTGGCTAATTATTATACATTTATTCCTCAACATGCAAGGGATAATAATCCTAAAATTGTTCCAAATCCATTTCAATAAAAAAATGAAAACGATGAAAACGAAAATATTTTTGACAACATATATCAGCGCTATTCTCCTTCTGCTGCTTTTTAGTTGTGAGAAAGATAATTTTAGTGCTCCGGAGTCCATGTTATCCGGGAAAATAACTTATAACGACGAATCAATAGGTGTCAGGTCAAACGCCCTGCAATTAGAGTTGTGGCAACATGGTTATCAGAATTTCACGAAAATTCCCGTACATATCGATCAGGATGGAACTTTTTCCGCCATGTTGTTTGATGGAAATTACAAATTAGTCCGTATGAACGGGGCTCCGTGGGAAAACAATACAGACTCTATAGATGTGGTAGTTAAAGGAAATACTGTAGTGGATGTTCCCGTTGTCCCTTATTTCACGATAAGTAATGCTGCTTATTCCAGAAATGCCAAACAGATAACAGCCACATTTACGGTCAACAGGGTAAGTAATCAGAGAGAGTTGAGGGCGGTTCGTCTTTTCTTGGGAAGAACTATTATTACCGATAATGGGTATAATATTGCGAGTGCAGAAAAACCGGCATCCGAAGTTACACTCGGTACAGCGGTTACGTTAACCGTTACTATACCGGATTCCCATACTGAAAAGTTCCTATATGCAAGAATAGGAGTGGAGACAGAGGGTATAGGCCAATTATTGTATTCTCCTTCGGAAAAAATTCAATTGGATTGATGATGTAGAGAAGATTATAAATTAAGTACTTAAAGGGCATGAGCAAGGTAAATTCTACCTGTTCATGCCCTAAATTTATTATTACTCTGATATTTACACCTATTATCTGTCATAAATTTTGTACTTTTGTGCAAAAGTTAGGTTATAAGCATTTTATGGTTAAAGCAATATTTTTTGATATTGACGGTACATTGGTCAGTTTCAAAACACATCGGATACCCGATTCCGCCCGGAAATCGATCGAGATGATCAGGAATAAGGGGATTAAAGTATTTATCGCCACCGGCAGGCACTTTTCAGTGATCAATAATCTGGACGACATGGAGTTCGACGGATATATCACGATGAATGGATGTTACTGCCTGCAAGGTAACGATAATGTTATATTTAAAAAAAGTATCGACCAGGCAGATGTCAATAGCTTTATCGATTATATACAACAGAAAAGGGAACTTCCCTGCCTCTTTGTAGAAGAACACCGTCTTTCTTTTAATTATATCGATGAAGATGTGAAATTTCTGATGAGCCTGTTGAAACAGGAAATGCCTCAGATAAATGATCTTGATTATTACCGGGACAAGGAATTATTCCAATTAACGGCGTTTTTCAAAGATTCTCAGGAAGAGGAAGTGATGAGTCTGTTGCCGAACTGTTCAGCTATGCGATGGTATCCGACTTTTGCCGATGTCATAGCTAAAGGGGTGGATAAAGGTGTCGGAATAGACCAATTCTGTAATTATTATGGATTCTCCCTGGAAGAGACGATGGCTTTCGGTGATGGAGGAAACGATATTGAAATGCTCCGTCATGCCGGTATAGGTGTGGCAATGGGAAATGCTAACGAAGATGTCAAACAAGCAGCCGATTATGTAACCGACACTGTCGATGATGACGGCGTACGAAAGGCATTACAACATTTTGGGTTGGTGTAAGATCGAGTATCTATCCTATCGAAATTAATCAAGATACTAAACTATACAAACGACTAGTTGTCTATATTATAAAAAATGCCTCGCAGATAGGTGAGGCTCTAAATTACTTAATAATCATAATTCCTCAAAATAATCATGCGAAAACTTTGCAAAATGTAAAGTTTTCCATATATTTGCATATATGACCAGAAGATCAGTAGAAGATAATGATTATAATTGAGAGTCAAATACTCGATGAATTTGTAGAGAAGCATGCCGATTGTCGGAAAGCAGTCCAAAACTGGATTAATAAAGTGGAAGATGCTGAATGGAAATCGCATACCGACTTAAAGATGGACTTTCCTTCTGCCGATTATGTGAAAAACGGACGATATGTATTCAATATTCGGGGTAATAAATACCGGTTGATCGTGGTTGTTGTTTTCGTAGCAGGTCAATTAATTGTCCGTTTTATAGGTACTCATGCTGAGTATGATAAAATTAATGCAGAATCTGTTTAAAAAAGGAGATGAGTTATGAAAATGAAATATTTAGATCTGAAAGAAATAAAGGATTTATCTCAATTCAAAGAGATAAAAGCATATTATGAAGATATATTGCAGAAAGCTACGGAAACCGGAGCTCTGGAAGTGCAGGATGCTGATAATGAATATATCAAAGAATTAGACCGTATAGGCAAAATAGTATATGTGTATGAAAGGTTACATTTTCCCGCGAAGAATTTGAAGTTTAAATCTCCTTTGATTATCTCAATCGAAAATGAACTCGACAAGAGGCAATTAAAACAACGTCAAGCGGCAGAACTGTTGGATGTCAAAGAATCAACATTCAGCCAAATTATGAAAGGAAAGCGGTCTGTTCCAAAGATAATGGCTAAGAAATTGTACTCGGAATTCAATATTGACCCGGTACTTATTTTGGAAAATTTATAAAATTAGAATAATATTACATTGCCCGGTTATTACGATTTTGTTTTTGCTCTGGGCTCTGGGTATCTACTTAACTAAAAACTCCCTTACGAGAACAGTGTCGTAAGAGAGTTCAAAGTTTGAATGTCTTCTTTATTTTGATGCTTCTGTGAGTGCCCTGAAGAGCGGCAGGAATGTGTCGTCTCCTTTGGATACAAATCCTTCGGGGTGGAATTGTACTCCTACAACGAATTGGTCTCCCTCTTTTTCAATGGCCTCTACCACTCCGTCTTTTGCTCTTGCACTGATCTTAAACCCTTTGGCAATATCTTTTACCGCCTGATGATGAAAAGAGTTAACTACTACCGACTCTCTGCCGAGTATTTTATAGAGTTTTGAGTTCTTTTCAATATCGATAGTATGCGTTCCGTAGCTGCTTGGAGCATTTTGAGAGTGCTTCACAAATGTACCTTCGACCTGGGATGGGATGTCCTGATAAAGTGTCCCGCCGAAGGCAACATTCATAGCTTGTTCTCCACGACAGATTCCCAATACAGGTAATCCCTTTTCTACGGCCATTCTGATAAGAGTTATATCGAACTCATCTCTTTCCGGGGCAATACCGCCCATGGCGCGTACAGGCTCTTCGTTAAACCATTTTAGCGGGTCAATATCCTCTCCTCCGGTCATAACAAGACCATCGATTACTTCCAGAACACGCGTAAGCTCCTCCTTATCGGAGGTCATAGGGATAACAAGAGGAACACCCCCTGCTCTTTTAATCGAGTTGATATAGGTAAGTGGAGCAGATGTGGAGCTTTCGCTTGCGACTGAGGATACACCGATAATAGGCTTTTTCTGGGCATAAGCAGATATAAGCGTAAATATCAGTACAATGGATAATAGAATTCTTCTTTTCATACTCAAGACTTTACAAGTTATCCAGGCTAATAGTATAACTGTATCTGTATTCTTTGTCTGAGAACCTGTACTCGTTCAGCGGTTTAGCTCCCCATGAATTTAGTCCGGCTACGCCGCGCTGGAACAGATCGACACAGAGAACAGTCTCTTTACGGGGAAGTACATCCGACCAGTGTTGTTGTTTCTTGGTCATTCCCGGATCAAGGTCTTCCGGACGGTAGTTGGTCGCACTTACCGAAAGCGGTTGTACTCCGTCTACACGGATTCCTTTTCCTGCTTCGTTTAGGAGAGTCAGCCAGCGGACATCGGTTTTATTCCCGGTTTCCTGTGGACGGTAATAAGTATAGGCCTGATCCTTTACAAGACCTTCCCAGATACCCATAAATGTGTCGGTGTTGCGGTCGATGTAATTCTCCCATGGCCCTCGTCCGTACCAACGGAATTGATTATACTCTTCCGGTAAAATCATCAGCATTCCGAAGCGCATCATCTCCGGAAGCTCGTCGCTCTGTGCCTGATAATGGAGATCGGTGGTAAGGCTTCCGTCGTTATTCACGGTGTAAGTGATATCCACAAAGGCTTCTATCCCTCTGGGCTTAGCCCGGTAAGTAAATGATACGCCGTTGTTGTTTTCTTTCATATCGCGGTAACTGTAAATCACATTATGGCCTGCTGCGTCCCAGAGACGAAGATTATATTGCTCTCCCGAACCGAAGTCATTGTCGACCGGAGCCCTCCAGAAATTCAGGCGGGGCAGTTCCTTAAAGATATTTTGTCCGTTTACTTTTGCACTGATCAATGACCGGCCATCTCTTACCGAAAAGACGTACTCTTTGTTGCCCGATGTTACGGTTACGTTTTCATCCTTCCGGGATACATTAAGTGTTCCCGTATGTTCACCGGAAACAAAATAGTTATTGGCTTCGAATGCAAATTCCTCTTTTGCCACTTCAAAACCGGGTTTGATAAATTCATTTCCTTTCTTGTCATAAGCGAACAGATGGAGGAAATACTCCGTGCCCTTTTCAGGTTGTATTGAAGGGAGTTTCAATTGAACATCCTTGCCGGAATTTACCGGGACTTCTACGGCGAAATCTCCTTCGGCAACTTTTTCACCGTTTTTCAATAACACCCACTTATAGCCGAACCCATCGTTGGTCAGATTGGTGAATTTAAAATCATTGATCACAGTGATAAGACCTTTGTTGAGGTCTTTTGCCTCAAAAAGAATGTTCTGATAAACCTTCTTCACTATATGGGTATGGGGCATATAATTCTGGTCGGGAGTAACAAGTCCGTCCATACAGAAATTACCGTCATTTTGTTTATTATATCCTTTC
Organism: Proteiniphilum sp.; assembly: GCF_034331125.1. Taxonomy (NCBI): domain Bacteria; kingdom Pseudomonadati; phylum Bacteroidota; class Bacteroidia; order Bacteroidales; family Dysgonomonadaceae; genus Proteiniphilum; species Proteiniphilum sp. The sequence goes on along the minus strand of NZ_JAXQGC010000034.1, from coordinate 57,067 downwards.
AGGTCACCCCCGTATGCCCAGTAAAAGCGTCCCTGTTCGTCATGGGTTGGGTAGCCGTGGTTATACCATTCCCAAATGAAGCCTCCCTGCATATTCTTGCTGCTGCGCATCAGTTCCCAGTATTCCGGGAAATTACCCATACTGTTGCCCATCGCATGTGCATATTCGCACATAATATAGGGACGTCCCAGGTCCTGGGCAGCATCCCGCTTCATACTTTCCCAGGAGGGATACATCGGGCAGATAATATCGGTATTCCTGTCACGTCCGGCCTGTTCATACTGTACTGGGCGGCTCGGATCGCGTTGCTTGGCCCAGTCATACATATCGAAGAACGCTTTTCCGTTGCTTGCCTCGTTACCCAGTGACCAGATAATCACAGAGGGATGATTTTTATCCCTTTCCACTAAACGGGTGACGCGATCCATATGTTGTCCGTGCCACTCCGGGAAGTTGGAAACATTGTCGGGGCCGTAACCCAGCCCGTGTGACTCCAGATTGGTTTCATCCACGAGATAGATACCATGTTCATCGCAGAGTTTATACCATAAAGGTTGTTGAGGATAATGAGATGTGCGGACAGCATTGATATTCAGTTCTTTCATCAATTGCAGGTTTCGCATCATGATCTCTTTGTCTACTACCTGCCCTTTATTGGTATTGAATTCGTGTAGATTGACACCCTTCAGGAATATTTTTTGCCCGTTCACCAGGAGTTGTCCGTCTTTAATTTCCACTCTGCGGAATCCGATTTTGGAAGAGGTTGCTTCAATCAGGTTGCCTCTTTCGTCTTTAAGGGTTAACAGAAGGGTATAGAGGTTAGGTGTTTCTGCCGTCCATTTGTCCGGATTGGATACTCTTCCCGAGAGGCTGATCTCTTCAGAAAGGGAAGCGCTTATGCTTGTATCTTTTGTCTGCCGGAAAACATTTTTTCCGTTTTTATCCAGGATGGATACTTCCAGTTTACGATTTTGAGTCTGATCGGTATAGTTTTTCAGCTCTACTTCTATGCTGAACTGTCCATGCCTGTAGGAGTCATCCAGATCGGGATGAGCGAAGAAGTCCTGTATGCGGGTATCATCTGTGCTGTACAGGTAAACGCTGCGGTTAATCCCTCCCAAACGCCACATATCCTGGTCTTCCAGATAAGAACCGTCACTGAATTTATGTACCTGGCACGCCAACAGGTTCTTTCCCGGGCGAATATAGGGAGTAATGTCGAACTCCGCCGGACTTTTGGCATTTTTATTGATACCGACCTGTTGTCCGTTCACAAAAACATACATGAAATTAGTCCCCCCTTCAAAATGAAGGAATACCCTTCTGCCATTCCATGTTTTGGGAATGGTGAATGTCTGCCGGTAAGCGCCCACCGGAGAATCATTCCGGTCGATATGAGGAGGATTGGCCGGAAATCCGAAGCCGATATTCACATACATAGGAATACCGTAGCCATTGAATTCCCAGTTTCCGGGTACGGGCATTTTGCCCCAGGTGCTGTCATCGTAGTTTTCATTGAAAAACCCTGCGGGAACTTCATCAACTTTTGGTACCCAATGAAATTTCCATGTACCATTCAAAGATTGATAATAAGGCGAACGTTCATACTCATCGGCGATGGCAGTCTGTTCGTCAGCATAAGGAATAGCAGTAGCCCTTGTTTTTTCGGTATTTACTGCAAAAATTTCCGGATTTTCCCAATCAGGAACCTGATCTTGAACTCTTCCCGAACCCTGGTCCTGCGCATGGATAAATGTTGTGGACATCAATATTATTAAAATAATAACATAAGAAAATGACTTCATGTGTATATACTTTTATACTTTGGTGAATAAATTTAATATCTGTTTTCTGTTTTTCCTTGCAGTGCAAATTTACATGATTTTCTTTGAAAAAACCATATGTCCAGACGGAACGGCCAGTTTGTTTGACGTGAAAGAACATGGCTTTCTTGAATGTGTTGTAAAGATAGTTGTTTTTTTATTATTTTTGTGTCGATTGATCATAGTTTAATTGAAATAGTATTAAGGAAATGAATAGCAGAAATAGAGATACCAGTGAGAATTTAATTACATCCACGTTCATGCTAATTTTAATTGAACGTGACGATGGAGAGAAGAAACAAACATTGGAGAATTGAACAACGGAACAGGGTTTACAAAGCTAAAATGAAGTTATTCGCCTCTTATGGCGGTATTTTTATTCTTAATAACGAAAGAGTAACTAATCCCCGGTGGATTGAACTGTACAAGGCTAACTGGAGTCCGGTCTATAAGTCCGTTAGGACTCCGTGTAGTTGTTGGATGTGTCAAGGAGAAATTTATAACCGTTGTGCATACAAGAAAGAGACAATAAGATTGATCGAAGAAATCATTTGAATTTGAGAGAGTGACCTAATTCCCTCTTTTTTAATATTTTCCCCAATCTCTTTGACGTACAGAATAAAAAAGGCGAGTTGCCCCGCCTTACATGTTTTCACAACGGAATAATCCTTATTGTGATTTGCTTTCAAAAGTTGTAACGGCAAATGTATGAAAATAAATTTAATATGCAAAATGATTTGTTAAATAAAATATTCATTTTAACTTTACGGGCAATAAAATAACGTGTTTAATTGTATACGACATGAAAAAGCATATTCTGGGTTTAGATCTGGGTACCAACAGTATTGGATGGGCATTGGTGGAGGTTGATGAAAACAATAAACCATGCAGTATAGAAGGTATGGGAAGTCGGATTATACCAATGAGTCAGGATATATTGGGAAATTTTGAAAGTGGAAATTCTATTTCACAAACAGCAGAAAGAACTGCTTATCGCGGAACAAGAAGATTGCGTGAGCGTCATTTGTTGCGTAGGGAACGTTTGCATAGAGTGCTGAATGTGTTAGGCTTTTTGCCTGAACATTATATGAATCAGATTGATTTTGAGAAACACTTGGGGAAATTCTTTACTGACCTAGAACCTAAATTGGCTTGGAAAGAAAATGCGAATGGAAAATATGAATTTATTTTTCAGTCTTCGTTCAATGAAATGGTCTCCGAATTCAAAAAAGCTCAACCTTATTTATTTGAAAACGGAAAGTTGATTCCTTATGATTGGACTATTTACTATTTGCGTAAAAAAGCCTTATCTCAAAAAATAAAAAAAGAAGAATTGGCTTGGATTTTATTGAATTTTAATCAGAAACGGGGTTATTATCAGTTGCGTGATGAGGTGGACGAAGAAAATCCAAACAAATTAGTTGAATTCCATTCGTTGAAAGTGATTGATGTCGTGCCGGACGAAAGTGCTAATAGCAAAGGCGAAACATGGTATTCTCTTCATTTGGAAAATGGTTGGATTTATCGGCGTTCGAGTAAAACACCTCTTTTTGATTGGAAAGATAAAGTCCGTGATTTTATTGTCACGACAGATTTAAATGATGATGGTACGATAAAAACCGATAAAGAGGGTAATGTCAGGCGTTCGTTTCGGGCACCGGCGGAAGATGATTGGACTTTATTAAAAAAGAAAACCGAAGCAGACATTGATAAAAGCAAGAAAACTGTCGGAACATACATTTATGATGCTTTGTTGGAAAATCCATCACAAAAAATAAAAGGGAAATTAGTACGCACCATCGAACGGAAGTTTTACAAAGAAGAACTGAAACAGATTCTTCAAAAACAACAGGAGTTTCATCCCGAATTACAGGATGAGGATTTGTATAACGAGGCTGTTCGTGAGTTGTATCGTAGCAATGAATCCCATCAACTCGCTCTTGGTAAAAGAGACTTCACGCATCTTTTTTTGGAAGATATTATTTTCTATCAACGTCCGTTGCGAAGCAAAAAATCGTCCATTGGGAATTGTTCGTTGGAATATAGGAAGTACCGTGATAAGGAAGGAGTGGAACATATCGAATACTTGAAAGCGGCGCCTAAGTCAAATCCTTATTACCAGGAATTCCGTTTGTGGCAATGGCTCTATAATTTAACTATTTACCGGAGGGATGACGATACGAATGTAACCCAAGAATTCTTGAACAGCGTGGAAGATTATGAGAACTTGTTTGATTTTCTGGATAACAGAAAGGAAATTAGGCAAGACACGTTAATAAAGTTCCTGTTGGAGCAAAAAGGTTTTAAGGGAAAAATGTTGGCTAACGAAGCATCAAAATATCGTTGGAACTTTGTGGATGACAAGGAAAAAGTATATCCATGTAACGAAACAAAAGCTTTGATTGTATCCCGGCTGGCGAAAGTTGAAAACCTGCCTGACGGTTTCTTGAAAAGGGAAACTGAACAACAACTCTGGCATATTATCTACTCCGTTACTGACAAGGATGAATACGAAAAAGCATTGAAATCGTTTGCCGAAAGACATGGATTGGATGTAGCATCATTTGTGGAAAATTTTAAAAAGTTTCCGCCTTTCAAAAGCGAATATGGTTCATTCTCGGAAAAAGCCATTAAAAAATTATTGCCTTTGATACGGACTGGAAAGTACTGGGATTGGGGGAAAATTGACGAAAGTACGAAAAAACGTATTGATAAAATTATAACAGGAGAGTATGATGAAAATATAAAAGAGAGAGTCCGGGAGAAAGCCATTCATTTGAAAGAAGAGGGATATTTTCAAGGCTTGCAACTTTGGTTGGCAAGTTATATCGTTTATGGTCGCCATTCCGAGCCAGGCATTGCCGGAAAATGGAATTCTGTCAATGATTTGGAAAAATACCTGCATGAATTCAAACAACACTCATTGCGTAATCCGATCGTCGAACAAATTGTTACCGAAGCATTGAGAGTGATAAGAGATATTTGGGCGCATTATGGTAACGGAGTGAAAGATTTCTTTTCGGAAATTCATATCGAGTTAGGCCGGCAAATGAAACTACCAGCCGAAGACCGGAAAAAATTAAGCGATCAAGTGCTCGAAAACGAAAAAACAAACCTTCGTATCAAAGCCTTACTTGCAGAAATGTTGCATTATCCGGAAGTGGAAAACGTGCGGCCATACTCACCTATGCAACAAGAAGCCCTGAAAATATTTGAAGATGGAGTGTTAAGTTCTAATATCGAAATAGACGATGATATCCTTAAAATAAGTAAGACCGCTCAACCTTCTTCCTCGGAATTAAGACGCTATAAATTATGGTTAGAGCAAAAATACCGATCTCCGTATACCGGGCAAGTCATTCCTCTGAACAGATTATTTACTGCCGATTACGAGATAGAGCACATCATTCCACAAAGCCGTTATTTCGATGATAGTTTCAACAATAAAGTGATATGTGAGTCGGCTGTCAATAAACTGAAAGACAATCAGACCAGTTTTGAATTTATAAAAAACCACCATAGCGAAATAGTTGAAGTAGGTTTTGGCAAAACGGTCAGAATTTTTGAAGAAGAAGAGTATCAAAAATTCGTGAAAGAACATTATGCGAAAAATCGCTCCAAACGGAATAAATTATTGATGGATGAAATTCCTGAGAAAATGATTGAGCGCCAGATGAATGACACACGTTATATCAGTAAGTTTATTTCTTCCGTTTTATCCAATATTGTTCGTTCGGAAACAAATGACGACGGAATTAATTCAAAAAATATTGTTCCATTGAATGGTAAAATAACCGGACGGTTAAAACAGGATTGGGGATTGAATGATGTTTGGAACGATTTGATACTGCCTCGTTTTGAAAGAATGAATGAACTGACCGGTTCTAAAGGCTTTACCGTTTACAATGAACGTTATCAAAAATATTTGCCGACGGTTCCACTCGAGCTCTCAAAAAACTTTCAAAAAAAACGTATCGATCACCGTCATCATGCCATGGACGCTTTGGTTATTGCCTGTGCTACCCGCGACCATGTGAATTTCCTTAACAATCAACATGCGTTGGACAAGAAGAAAACAAAAGAAGAAAAAGACAAAAGTCGATTCGACTTGCGTAATAAATTGTGTTTCAAAAATAAGGGAGATGATAAAGGCAATTATAACTGGCAGTTTTTCAAACCTTGGGGTAATTTTACCGTTGATGCCCGCAATGAATTGGAAAAAATCATTGTCAGTTTCAAGCAAAATCTTCGTGTGATAAATAAAAGTGTCAATTATTACCAACGCTTTGTCGATGGCAAAAAAGTGATCGACAAACAAACCAAAGGTGATAACTGGGCGATACGGAAGCCTTTGCATACGCCTATGCCTTATGGTAAAAAAGAATATTGGTTTGATATTTTAAAAGTAGCAGATAATATTGGAAAAAGAGCATATATAATTGATAACGAAGTAAAGAAAAAAGTTGAAAATGTTTTGAGTAGTTTTAATAATAAAATTACAGAAGCACAAAAATATTTGAAGAAGACTCCAATTGTGGATGATTCTGGTGTTCCAATAATTGAAACTGCTTTTAGTGTTAAATCTGAAAAGTTTAGAAGGAGACAACCTATTTCGAAACTTTCTAATAGGGGACAAGGGGGTATTAAAACTATTGCAGATGCTACTAAATTTATAAATAAAATAGCGGATTTTAAATTAAGAGAAGATCTATTGCAGCATTTGAAAGATAATGCAGATAATATTGACTTAGCATTTAGTCCAGAAGGCATTGAAAGATTTAATGCAAATAGAAAAATTCCTGCTTATAAATTACCTATTGCGGAAAGTGGTTCAAGTAGATTTAGAGTAGGATATACAATAGGGACAAAGTCTAAATGGGTGGAGGCTGCCGAAGGTACTAACTTGTTTTTTGCTATTTATGCAGATGATGAGGGCAAGCGTAGTTATGAAACAATTCCGCTGAATATCGTTATTGAACGCTTGAAGCAGGGACTAAAAGAAGTGCCTGAAAGAAATGAAAAAGGGCATAATCTTTTATTTTCTTTATCTCCGAATGATTTGGTGTATGTGCCGGGGGAAGAAGAGCTAACTACTTCATTAAATCATCAATTAGATCGAAATAGAATTTATAAAATGGTAAGTTCAAGCGGGAACCAATGTTTCTTTGTCAAAAGCGAGGTTGCAAATCCTATTGTTAATAAGGTGGAGTATTCAGTATTAAACAAGATGGAAAAATCAATCGACGGAATAATGATAAAACAAGTATGTGTAAAGTTGAAAGTAGATAGATTGGGGAATATACAATTTGCATAGCACCATATCAAAATCTTTATTAAAAAAGAATATCAAAGCCTCGTACAACAAACAAAGCCGTAAAAAATTACAAATAATAAAGATGCGCATGTCTACAGAACAATTATTAAACGAATGCCTTGTTATTTTGCGAAGTATTAAAGACGACAAGAAAAGTCTTGAAAAATTGCTTGGATTTATGGAAGAAGAATTTGTTGAACACAACAAAATCGATCTTTCCAAAATGCCGGATTATAAATTACAAGTTCCTCTGAAATACAGAAACCTAATCAGCGAAGTTGCTGGTAATATGTCCGCAGGGTTGATTAGTTTTGTAAATACGGAAACATTGGAAGTTGAAGGAGTGCCGAAAGAAATTTACTCGGATTTACCGTTGGAAGAAGATGATGAAGAGTATGAGGAAGAAATGACTGACACTGATACGTATTCTGATGAAATATTCAGTTTTCGAAAATGGAAAGATTTTATAACGATTGAATCTTTGGAGTCGTCGGAAGCATATCGCATTATGGAATATTTTGTAGACAATCTGCCTAAGGGACATGCGAAGAACATATTGAACAATACCATCAACGGCAAAAAACCATTCGCAAATTTCAACAATTTTATTCATCAATCGGAATATCGTGAACTTTGGTTTGAATTTAGGGATAGAATGTATGAAAAGTGCGTGATTGATAATTATTTATATAAAATAACAGATAAAGGATAACCCTATGTCCAAACCCCGATTAAAAAAGGAACTCCAACGCCTCACCAAAGAGCAGTTGGTTGAGCAAATATTGGATTTGTACGAAAAAAATAAAGCTGTAAAAGAGTTTTACGATTTTTATCTCAATCCGAAGAATGAAACGGCCTTGGCTGAAAAGTATAAAAAAATTATCCGTAAAGAATTTAACGTGGAGCATCCCGAACGTGGCAGCGAAAAGTTTTCGGTTGCTAAACGTGCTATTTCGGATTTTCGTAGTTTGCAACCTTCACCCGAAGGATTAGCCGATGTGATGTTGTATCTGCCCGAAAGCGCATGTGAACTGACTTATTGTTACGGTGACTATTCGGAACAATTTTACGACTCAACCTACAACAATTATAAAGCAGCCTTGATGTTTATGCAAAAACACGGTTTACTTGAACAATTTAAATTGAGAGCCGAACAATGTGTACGTTGGGCTTCACCCTGCGGTTATGGCTTTGCGAGTGAAATTGCCGATCTATATTATGAATATTATAATGAATCACCATGATTAAACGCACGCTTTACTTCGGTAATCCGGCCTATTTATCCCTCCGGAAAGAACAACTGCTTATTCAATTGCCGGAAGTGGTGAAAAACGAAACGCTGCCCGAAACATTTAAAGACGCCGCCGTGAAAACCGTTCCCATAGAAGATATCGGTGTGGTGATTCTGGATAACAAGCAAATAACCATTACTCATGGTGTCATTGAAAAACTGTTGGCCAACAACGTTGCACTCATTACCTGCGACAGTAGCCGGATGCCTCTGGGTTTGATGTTGCCCTTGTCCGGCAATACTACCCAAACCGAGCGCTTTAAACATCAACTGGGGGCATCGGTTCCGTTGAAAAAACAGTTGTGGCAGCAAACCGTTCAGGCAAAGATACAAAATCAGGCTCATTTGCTTCATTCTGCTACCGGCGAGGTGGTAAAGAACATGCAAATATGGGCTTCGGATGTAAAAAGTGGCGATCCAGACAATTATGAAGCTCGCGCCGCCGTATATTATTGGGCGAATATCTTTCCGCAGATATCCGGATTTTCAAGGAACAGGGACGGTATTCCGCCCAATAATCTCCTGAATTACGGATATGCCGTTTTAAGGGCAGTGGTAGCGCGTTCATTGGTTGCCAGCGGATTGCTTCCCACGTTGGGCATTTATCACCGGAATAAATATAATGCCTACTGTCTTGCCGATGATATCATGGAACCGTATCGGCCTTTTGTGGATAAAGTGATTATTGAGATAATGGCAAAAACGAACGATATATCGGAAGTAACCAAAGAACTGAAAGCGGAACTATTGAATATTCCGGTACAGGATGTTATTGTTAACGGACAAAGAAGTCCCCTTATGATTGCCGTAGGTCACACAACGGCTTCCCTATATCAGTGTTTTGCGGGTAAAAGCAGAAAAATCAAATATCCTTCGTTTGAATAAAAGACTCTATAACTTATGCAACGTTTTAGCGAATACAGAATTATGTGGGTACTTGTACTTTTTGATCTTCCTACACAGACAAAGAAAGAACGTAAAGTCTATACAACCTTTCGGGACAAACTCATCAAAGACGGATTTACCATGTTCCAGTTCTCCATTTATTTACGACACTGTGCGAGCCGTGAAAACGCCGATGTGCATATTCAACGTGTGAAAAACAATCTTCCACCTCATGGACAAGTCGGCATCCTGTGTATTACCGATAAGCAATTTGGCAACATGGAATTGTTTATCGGAAAAAAAGAAAAAGAAGTAACCACGCCCTACCAGCAATTAGAACTGTTTTAGAAAATAGAAATCCCGCCTTACCGGCAGGATTCCATGTTCGGAACAACGTCTTTTTTTAATTGTAATTTTCGGTATAAACCACTGGAAAATAGCGAAATGTTCAAATCCAGTTGTTCCAGATACCAAAGGTACAAACTTTTGAGAGCCAATCACAACAATAGTAAACGGAAAGCCACCAGATGGAAGTTGTTCCAGATACCAAAGGTACAAACTTTTGAGAGCCAATCACAACGGTTGTTTCGGTAGTCTCTTAGCATTACGCGTTGTTCCAGATACCAAAGGTACAAACTTTTGAGAGCCAATCACAACTTGCAATGATTGTGGCGAGGGAGGGAATTTGTTGTTCCAGATACCAAAGGTACAAACTTTTGAGAGCCAATCACAACACAGAAGATGGCGGACAGTTGAGAGGTTTAGTTGTTCCAGATACCAAAGGTACAAACTTTTGAGAGCCAATCACAACTGTTATTTTAACATTATTGCCAGTCTTTCGTTGTTCCAGATACCAAAGGTACAAACTTTTGAGAGCCAATCACAACAATTATCCAGTACTTAACGCTGTAATTCCTGTTGTTCCAGATACCAAAGGTACAAACTTTTGAGAGCCAATCACAACGACAACAGAGTTGACCTACACGATGCAGTAGTTGTTCCAGATACCAAAGGTACAAACTTTTGAGAGCCAATCACAACAATTCTATCAATAGCACTTTTTTCAATGACGTTGTTCCAGATACCAAAGGTACAAACTTTTGAGAGCCAATCACAACAGATTTGTAGGTGTATTTCAAACTATATATGTTGTTCCAGATACCAAAGGTACAAACTTTTGAGAGCCAATCACAACCACCCTTACAGTCTTGAAAAACTGCTAACGGTTGTTCCAGATACCAAAGGTACAAACTTTTGAGAGCCAATCACAACGGGGTTCAAGAAGATCTACAACTGGGTGGGTTGTTCCAGATACCAAAGGTACAAACTTTTGAGAGCCAATCACAACAATACTAATCGTACGTATTAACAACCATTTGTTGTTCCAGATACCAAAGGTACAAACTTTTGAGAGCCAATCACAACAACATCTGGAAAGACTTTTGTATAAATGCAGTTGTTCCAGATACCAAAGGTACAAACTTTTGAGAGCCAATCACAACTATTTTTGTATTCCAGCCTGAAAATCATAATGTTGTTCCAGATACCAAAGGTACAAACTTTTGAGAGCCAATCACAACTAATCTTGCATTATAATAAGCATCACTTACGTTGTTCCAGATACCAAAGGTACAAACTTTTGAGAGCCAATCACAACAATAATATGCTCCATCATTGACGAAATACGTTGTTCCAGATACCAAAGGTACAAACTTTTGAGAGCCAATCACAACTTTAAGTGATGAATTAAAACAAGAATTAAAGTTGTTCCAGATACCAAAGGTACAAACTTTTGAGAGCCAATCACAACCCATAGCTTTTGCCATTCTTTTGTGATTCCTGTTGTTCCAGATACCAAAGGTACAAACTTTTGAGAGCCAATCACAACTGGTATTGCCACGCCATCAAGTGCCACATGTTGTTCCAGATACCAAAGGTACAAACTTTTGAGAGCCAATCACAACTTAGTTTTCTTGCTTCAATTTCAAAATCCAGTTGTTCCAGATACCAAAGGTACAAACTTTTGAGAGCCAATCACAACGATAGGCAAGGCGAAATTACTGCTTTAATGGTTGTTCCAGATACCAAAGGTACAAACTTTTGAGAGCCAATCACAACACTTCAAAGACTGTTCAACCGACTACTGGAGTTGTTCCAGATACCAAAGGTACAAACTTTTGAGAGCCAATCACAACTATGCAAATGGTTCATCCCCGTGCTCATCAGTTGTTCCAGATACCAAAGGTACAAACTTTTGAGAGCCAATCACAACGGATCTCTTCCCAATACTGCTCTTCAGGCTGTTGTTCCAGATACCAAAGGTACAAACTTTTGAGAGCCAATCACAACTCACATGGCAGCCGGTGAACAAACAGGTGAGTTGTTCCAGATACCAAAGGTACAAACTTTTGAGAGCCAATCACAACTGTTGTGGCTGAACCAGCTTCAACCGCTACGTTGTTCCAGATACCAAAGGTACAAACTTTTGAGAGCCAATCACAACTTGTGGGGTGCGGAGAAGCAGACGGGAAAGGTTGTTCCAGATACCAAAGGTACAAACTTTTGAGAGCCAATCACAACAAGCCAGCCCAAACAAAGTTCCAAAAGACGTTGTTCCAGATACCAAAGGTACAAACTTTTGAGAGCCAATCACAACAGCATCACCTGTATATTCGTTTTTCGTAGGTTGTTCCAGATACCAAAGGTACAAACTTTTGAGAGCCAATCACAACTTGTGGGGGCAGGAGAAGCAGACAGGAAAGGTTGTTCCAGATACCAAAGGTACAAACTTTTGAGAGCCAATCACAACGGTCAACTGGTTGCAGTTGGATTTGGCAATGTTGTTCCAGATACCAAAGGTACAAACTTTTGAGAGCCAATCACAACATTATTCCTAATTGCAAAGTCCTCTAAGTAGTTGTTCCAGATACCAAAGGTACAAACTTTTGAGAGCCAATCACAACGAGGTCAACGCTCTTAAAACGCCTTAAAATGTTGTTCCAGATACCAAAGGTACAAACTTTTGAGAGCCAATCACAACTTTATCGGTTACCTTCTTCTTCTCCTCTTTGTTGTTCCAGATACCAAAGGTACAAACTTTTGAGAGCCAATCACAACGACGCCGAGGCCTCGTAGATCTTGCCGTGAGTTGTTCCAGATACCAAAGGTACAAACTTTTGAGAGCCAATCACAACTATATCTTCCATAACCTATTATCAGTTATTGTTGTTCCAGATACCAAAGGTACAAACTTTTGAGAGCCAATCACAACTTTCGTATTCATCTACCGGCAGGCCGGTGAGTTGTTCCAGATACCAAAGGTACAAACTTTTGAGAGCCAATCACAACCGTAAACTTCCGGCCTGTACACGAACATCAGTTGTTCCAGATACCAAAGGTACAAACTTTTGAGAGCCAATCACAACAGATAGACGGGAACGCTTATGCAACAGGAGTTGTTCCAGATACCAAAGGTACAAACTTTTGAGAGCCAATCACAACAGTTTTGATGCCAGAAATTTTGATACATTTGTTGTTCCAGATACCAAAGGTACAAACTTTTGAGAGCCAATCACAACAATTAAGGATACAGAGATGGATGCTAAGCAGTTGTTCCAGATACCAAAGGTACAAACTTTTGAGAGCCAATCACAACTTCTTTGGCAAACTTTATAGCATATGAATAGTTGTTCCAGATACCAAAGGTACAAACTTTTGAGAGCCAATCACAACTCAATGCGTCGGCATTCTCCCTGATTGTCTGTTGTTCCAGATACCAAAGGTACAAACTTTTGAGAGCCAATCACAACTTTATCGGTTACCTTCTTCTTCTCCTCTTTGTTGTTCCAGATACCAAAGGTACAAACTTTTGAGAGCCAATCACAACGACGCCGAGGCCTCGTAGATCTTGCCGTGAGTTGTTCCAGATACCAAAGGTACAAACTTTTGAGAGCCAATCACAACGACGCCGA
>NZ_JAXQGC010000034.1:0-43683 GCF_034331125.1 Proteiniphilum sp. | reverse complement strand
GTTGTTCCAGATACCAAAGGTACAAACTTTTGAGAGCCAATCACAACGACGCCGAGGCCTCGTAGATCTTGCCGTGAGTTGTTCCAGATACCAAAGGTACAAACTTTTGAGAGCCAATCACAACTATATCTTCCATAACCTATTATCAGTTATTGTTGTTCCAGATACCAAAGGTACAAACTTTTGAGAGCCAATCACAACTTTCGTATTCATCTACCGGCAGGCCGGTGAGTTGTTCCAGATACCAAAGGTACAAACTTTTGAGAGCCAATCACAACCGTAAACTTCCGGCCTGTACACGAACATCAGTTGTTCCAGATACCAAAGGTACAAACTTTTGAGAGCCAATCACAACAGATAGACGGGAACGCTTATGCAACAGGAGTTGTTCCAGATACCAAAGGTACAAACTTTTGAGAGCCAATCACAACAGTTTTGATGCCAGAAATTTTGATACATTTGTTGTTCCAGATACCAAAGGTACAAACTTTTGAGAGCCAATCACAACAATTAAGGATACAGAGATGGATGCTAAGCAGTTGTTCCAGATACCAAAGGTACAAACTTTTGAGAGCCAATCACAACTTCTTTGGCAAACTTTATAGCATATGAATAGTTGTTCCAGATACCAAAGGTACAAACTTTTGAGAGCCAATCACAACTCAATGCGTCGGCATTCTCCCTGATTGTCTGTTGTTCCAGATACCAAAGGTACAAACTTTTGAGAGCCAATCACAACTTTATCGGTTACCTTCTTCTTCTCCTCTTTGTTGTTCCAGATACCAAAGGTACAAACTTTTGAGAGCCAATCACAACGACGCCGAGGCCTCGTAGATCTTGCCGTGAGTTGTTCCAGATACCAAAGGTACAAACTTTTGAGAGCCAATCACAACTGTAAACTATCTAAACTAAAGATAGCTATTGTTGTTCCAGATACCAAAGGTACAAACTTTTGAGAGCCAATCACAACCGGTGATGGCTTTGGATTTATTCGCTTCTGGTTGTTCCAGATACCAAAGGTACAAACTTTTGAGAGCCAATCACAACTATACCGCATGTTATGTTATGTGGCACTTGGTTGTTCCAGATACCAAAGGTACAAACTTTTGAGAGCCAATCACAACACAGAACAAGACGTAGAAAAAGCAGTAAGTGTTGTTCCAGATACCAAAGGTACAAACTTTTGAGAGCCAATCACAACTTGCGGATAATTGTTCGTCCACACTTCTGTGTTGTTCCAGATACCAAAGGTACAAACTTTTGAGAGCCAATCACAACCAGTCTTTGTGCGCTGTCGTCGAGATGACCGTTGTTCCAGATACCAAAGGTACAAACTTTTGAGAGCCAATCACAACTGACTGCGTTATTAACCATCCGAGTATCTGGTTGTTCCAGATACCAAAGGTACAAACTTTTGAGAGCCAATCACAACAATTTCACTTAATTCTCTCTTAAACCTCTCGTTGTTCCAGATACCAAAGGTACAAACTTTTGAGAGCCAATCACAACCTTCCCGCGCCTGTCTTACGTACCACTCTGTTGTTCCAGATACCAAAGGTACAAACTTTTGAGAGCCAATCACAACCAACTCTTATCAACTAATTCAAAAGCTTTAGTTGTTCCAGATACCAAAGGTACAAACTTTTGAGAGCCAATCACAACTGACTTGTTCATACGGGACGTCATACACTTGTTGTTCCAGATACCAAAGGTACAAACTTTTGAGAGCCAATCACAACGAGATTCCGAAGAGGAGAGAGTTGATAATGGTTGTTCCAGATACCAAAGGTACAAACTTTTGAGAGCCAATCACAACCATTTCTTGTCGCAACTAAAATCCAAGTCGTTGTTCCAGATACCAAAGGTACAAACTTTTGAGAGCCAATCACAACTTTTCCATATTCTTTATAAATTAAGGTGGGTTGTTCCAGATACCAAAGGTACAAACTTTTGAGAGCCAATCACAACTCTGAGGACGGGATGGAATCAAAGCAGGACGTTGTTCCAGATACCAAAGGTACATACTTTTGAGGACCAATCACAACTATCTTTACATCATTAAAATAACACAACGGATGAAAATTCCTTACCTAATTTATGGAACCCTTCTATGATTTTCTCACGTTGCTTTTGTCTGGGTTTGCGATATCCGGTAGCATAATGTCCCAACTGGCGTTCATTGATGCCAGTTATCCGGGAGAGTGCCGAGCGGGTAAGAATGCCATCAAAATATTGCAAGAGAGCCGAAATCTCCATTCTAAACTCAATCTCATACCCATTTTTTACCCAGTCAGGTGCAGGCTCATTACCTTCCAAGTGACCCTCTTTAGAGAATTCGAGGGATTCAATAATAGCCTCTTTAAGACCCTCAAATGTTTTATGAGTGACCACTACCACTTCGTCCGGCAGTTCAACCAAGGCACTATAATTATGTTCAGCATATCCAATTCTGGCGATGAGTTTTTCCATTTTGTCGTTATTTTATGCAGGAGACTATCTCCACCCTGCCTGTTTCCAAATACTATTTAAAAGAAATTGATCCAATACCTCGTTAGGTTTTCCGTTTACAGTCACTGTCCCCTTTTTTACGTTATGCTTAAATTGCCTGTGACTTCCCTTTTTCCTTGCGACATACCAGCCATCTTCCAATAATAAATCTATCACGTCTTTTACTTTGTATTTTTTCATATATCGTTGCAATTACTTATTGCTCGATACTTCAAAAGTAGTAAAAATACTATTATTGTCATCGTATAAAACCGGGTTATTTTTATCAAAAATCTCCGATTTATATATTCTTAACGAGAAAAATTACTAATCGATTAATAAACGCCCGACTTCGAATAAGCAGGTCTGGATACGCCCAAAACGACATTGGCGCTGATATTCAGTTTTTCGCATATTATTCGGGCAATCTTAAGGCTGGGCTCTTTGCCTGACAGATATTCGGTAATACGTGAGGGACTTACCCCCAGCAACTTCGCCAGTTCCGCCTGATTGATGTTCATTTCATACATCCGGAGCCTGATTGCTTCAGACAATTGTGGTAGCGCTATCGGATAGTGCTTGCGGTCGTATTCCTCAATCAATGTCGAAAGGAAATCAAGTTCCACAGCTTCGGGTATAGAGTTATAGTTATCATCGGTAACTATGTCCAATAGCTGGTCTATTCTTTTAGTGATGGCTTGATATTCCCTATCGTTAGTAATTGCTTTCATTGCTTATTGCTTTTTAAAGGATTGAACATCCGTGATTTTATCATACTCGGCATGAGTTCCTATAAACCGTATATAAACGTGTTTCGGCACAAATAGCACAATGGCTATCAGGCGATAGGAGTTTCCTTTTATGTTGAAAACATATCGGTGGTTCTCGACAGCGTCCACGCTGTTGAATGTGGCTTTCATATCGGAAAAATTGTTCCATTCAGACTCTTCCGTTTTTGAGAACCAATCTTCCAATGCTGTTTTGGCATCGGGGTGCTTGTGGTAATATTGTGCCAGCGTACGGTATCTGAAGATTCTCATACTCTGTCCATTTTATTAGTCAAAGATAAACATAAGATACCAAATCGAAAAATGAAATACCAGAATAAGGAATTTTCTTGTGTTTTTATCCCTATGTGTAAACTGATGATTGGCCATGATGTCATAAGTTGTGATTTTAAGGAATTGAAATACAAAATCGGTGTAAGCGTTTTCTTATTTTCATAATATTTTTGCATCTTTGCAAAAATATGTTCAATTGCATTAGGCGTTTTGAGTCACCTTCGCTCCTCGATTTTCAATTCTGCACTCGGCAAAAACAACGCAAGCTTTGTTTCTGCTTTTGCTTATCGAAAACGTTCACTGAAGTTTGGCTTTGCACTCATTTAACGAAATAGTCCTGTTTTGATATCCTGATAATAATCTATGAGATCTATCCCCTAGGGGAACTCTCTTTTTGCATGTGAGTATTTTTACATGGATAAACAACTTGAAATAGAATGCCTGACAAATCTTTCTGAGGGAGATCATCGGTCGTACGAATTATTATTCCTTGCATATCACCCTAAGATTTATCATTTTTTATGTGGTTTTATAAAAGATGAAGAAGAAGCGTATGATATGACGCAGGAGATATTCTATAAAGTGTGGATGAACCGTGAAATGATGAAAGAAGTCAAATCGTTTAAAGCTTATTTATTTACTATGGCAAGGCATATGATCTATAATTACTACGAACATAGTCTTGTAAAGGAGAAATATACTCTCAGCCAGTTGGATCAGCCGGAGATATATGAGCCGGAGCAGGATATGTTTGCCAAAGACCTTTCTTTATTAATCGACCTGGTGATCTCCCAAATGCCGGAACAACGTCAGCGAGTATTTAAGATGAGCCGAAAAGACGGCTTTTCAAGTGATGAAATTGCCTCCCGTCTCAATATCAATAAACGAACGGTGGAAAACCATATTTCCAATGCATTGAGCGATTTGAGAAAAGCTCTTCAGCATGTTTCATTCCTGTTTTTTATCTGAAACTATATTATATAATTGGCAACACCTCCATCTACTCTCAGGGCAGCACCGTTGGTGGCTGACGATAATGGACTGGCTATATAAACCACCATATTGGCCACTTCTTCGACATTGGCAAAGCGTTGGATCAGCGAGGAGGGTCTTCTTTTCTCAAAAAATTCTTCTATGACCGCTTCAACTGTTGTGTTGTTTTCTTTTGCCTGTATTTCCAAATCCTGTGCATTAGCACGACTCATTGTAGGACCCGGCAACACGCAGTTTACCGTGACATTGGAACCTTTACTTAATCTGGCCAATCCCCGGGAAATGGCAAGCTGTGCAGTCTTACTGAAACCGTAATGTACCATTTCGGTCGGGATATTTAAAGCCGACTCACTGGAAATAAAAATAATTCTTCCTTCGTTCTTTTTCAACATTTTGGGGAAGTAATGCCGCGAAAGTCGTACTCCGCTCATTACGTTTACTTCAAACATTTCAAACCATTCTTCGTCTGAAATATTCTCAAAATCCACTTGGTTGAAGATTCCGACGTTATTTACCAGAATATCCACATCCGGGATCTCTTTGATGAGATTATCTATTTCCTCTTTTTTAGAAAAATCGGCTGCGATACCGGTAATATCTACATTTCCCGTTTCCTTTTTGAGGTCTTCTATTCTGTCAGCCATATCATCGGCTTTTCTTCCGTTGATAATGACTGTAGCACCTTCGGATGCCAGCCCTTTAGCGATAGCGTACCCAATCCCGGCAGTAGAGCCGGTAACCAGAGCGGTTTTATTTGATAACTTTAAATCCATGACTTATTATCTTTTTTGTGTACAAACAATGTTCTATTCCAATCGAAAGAAGGTAGAATGCCATCAAATAAGATATCTTCATATCTGACAACTTTAAACAATGTAACAAAAAAAATATACATTTGTTTGTGCGTTATTCCAGGTTTTCCTGTCTACCTTAATAGAGAGTACAAAATCGACACGATTGAAATAACCGGTGTAAAAATAAAATAGTATATATAATGGATAAACACCATATCCACATATTGATAACCCGTTTTTTTGAGAATGATTTTCCAAAAGAATCTGTTCTTAAATTCCAGCAATGGCTTACCCGTAAAGAAGACAGCGTATCAAAGGACGAGGTATTGAATGAATTGTGGGAACGTGAGGGGGCAGAAGCCGATAAGCATACCTTACAGGCTTTGGAAGAGATGAACCGGCGAATCGGAAAAAATAAAAAAACTGTCTATCTATCATTATCCCACCGCTTGCTTCGCATTGCTTCTATTTTGCTTTTGCCTCTTATAGGCGGGTTGCTTACCTATTGGGTCATGCATGATCAGTCTGGCTCATCCGCCCCAAAAATGGAAATAGCAGAGCATGTTGTACCTGATGGGGAAATGAAGCAAATTCTTTTACCTGATGGTTCTGAGGTGTGGCTGAATGCAGGTTCCATGTTACTGTATTCCGATGACCTTTCGGGATCGATCCGACGTTTATTCCTGAGCGGCGAGGCAACTTTCCGGGTTGAGAAAGATCCCGGGCGGCCTTTTATCGTGAAAACCCAATATATGCAGGTAGAAGCACTGGGAACGACATTCAATGTAAGATCATATGTAGACTCAGGTACTGCGGCAGTCACCCTGGAGGAAGGATCGGTGCGGGTGGATATCGACGGAAAGGTGAAAGTTTCAGAAGTGATCAGTCCCAATGAGCAATTGGTTTACGATCATCGTCAGGGAAAAATGTCCAGATTACAGGTTGACGCCGTACTTGTTTCAAAGTGGAGAGAAGGCTATCTTGTATTTGAGGAAGCTTCTTTCGAAGAGATTATCCGTACTTTGGAGCGCCGTTTCAATGTTACTGTTTATTATGATGTAAGAAAATACGGAGGGGGACGGTTTTCCGTTAAGTATACACCTTATGAAAATGTCCGGCAGGTGCTGACCATTTTGGAAACATTGAATCCCGGATTAAAATGGACCATAGAAGATGATACCATTCATATACAATAAAACGATTGAATTGAAATAAGAGAAGGAGAGTTGCCCATGAAAAAAAGAGCCGGGAAGCCTATGTCGTGAAAAGCTTCCCGGGTTGAAATCGTTAAATACCATACAATTAATATCCATGGAATAAAGGCAGGGATAATTGCATAAAGTACTAACTATCAATTTACAAAATTATGAAAATAAATGATAATACAAGCAGAGTAAGAATAAATTGTTTGTGTCGGTTCTTATTTCTGTTTATAATCTTTTCTTTTTTTCAGACACAAGTCTCCTGGTCACAATCGGTTTCCTTATCCAATACCCGCTTGACTCTCAGAACTGCTTTTACTGAAATAGAAAGGCAAACGGAAATGTCGGTCGACTATAACCGTGAAATTATTGATGTAGACAAAACAGTATCGATACCCCGTAAAGAAGGTTCTTTATCCGATATTATGGCAGCCTTGTTGCAAGGTACAGGCTGCATATATACGGTACATGAAAATCATATTGTTATCTCTAAAGCACCGGTTGTAGCACAACGCGTCAAAAAGAACATTACCGGAACAGTAACCGATGAACAGGGTGAAGCTGTTATCGGAGCCAATATTGTGGAGAAGGGTACTACAAACGGTACAGTAACGGATATCGACGGGAATTTTACGTTGAGCGTGGAAAACAACGCCGTACTTCATATTTCTTATATTGGTTATCTGGCACAGGATATCAATACGGCCGGAAAAACTGCCGTTGACATTATTCTGCACGAAGATACGAAAGCGCTGGAGGAATTAGTGGTTGTGGGTTACGGTACGATGCGAAGAAGAGATCTTACCGGTTCCATTGTTCAGATCCGTCCCGACAATATTGCTATCGAAAATCCTAAAACGGTACAGGATATCCTGCGGGGGACTCCGGGTTTGCAGGTGGGCTATAATGCTTCTGCCAAAGGGGGAGGAACGTTGATGCTCCGCGGACAGAATTCGGTGTATACTTCTGAGGATCACAATAGTCCCTTGCTTATCCTCGACGGAATGCCGTTCTACGGAGAGCTTTCGGAAATTAACCCTGATGATATCGCTCAGATCGACATCTTGAAGGATGCTTCTGCAGCAGCTATTTATGGCTCAAAAGCGGCAAGCGGTGTTATTATCATTATGACCAAAAAAGGTGGTCAGGGTAAACCGGTTGTAAATGCTACTACCAATATAGGTGTAACGCAATTAACTACTTACCTTAATCGTCGCGGTCCGGAAGCTTATCTGCAACATCGCCAGGACTGGTTAGAGAAAAATACTTACGGAGTAAATTCGGGAACCGGTCTTTATGAAGCTTATCAAACCGGAGTTTATACTGCTCAACCGGGCTATTATACGAACCCGGGTCAGTTGTCCAATGTTTCTCTTGATGCATGGCGGGGATATACCACCAATGAATCCGGAGAATCGGATCTGAGTATTTGGGCCAGACGATTAGGATTTCAAGGTAATACGCTTGCTAATCTTCTGGCCGGTAAAACCGTCAATTGGAAAAATCACACTTACCGGACGGGTCTCAATCAGGACTATAATGTCAGTATAAGTGGCGCTACAGATAAGGTAAACTATTATCTGTCATTTGGTTATTTACAAAATCAAGGTACAGTAGTAAGTGATGATTATCAGGCTACCCGTGCCAATATGAAAATGAATACCAAGGTAAACAGTTGGTTCGAAGTAGGCGCTAACGTAAATTTCCAGGATCGGTCGGATGGCAGCATTGGTGTGGATCAAGACCAGAATATGCGTAACAGTCCTTACGCTGATTACGCCGATGAGGATGGTAATCCCTTGCAATATCCCCTGAGTTCTGAATACAGTCAGAGAGGTTACAACTACGACTTCCAGAAGCAATATCTGGAATTGGAAAAAGGCTACACTGTATTGAACACTATAGTAAATGCAAAATTAACCTTGCCGTATAATATTACCTATACGTTCAATGCTTCACCTCGCTACCAGTTTTTCTATGACCGTTATTTTATGTCGGCCGATCTGCCCGGTTCCGACCCCGCAGCCCGCGGAGTGAATCGTGAGCAGGCCAAACGTTTTGATTGGTCGCTTAACAACACCATCAATTGGGACTATACTTTTAATAAAAAACATCACGTAATGGTTACGCTGGTACAGGAAGCTGAAGAACTCCAATACTGGCAGGATCGCATCGAAGCCCGTAATATGCAGCCTACTGATGCTTTGGGATTCCATAATACCAAGAACAGTACGAAAGAAGACAGTTCTTACTCGAGCGAAGACACATATCAAACGGCAGATGCTTTGCTGGCTCGTTTGTTTTATGCTTACGATAACCGCTATATGGTTACAGGTTCTATTCGTCGGGATGGATATTCTGCTTTCGGATCTTCCAATCCCTACGCTACTTTCCCATCCATAGCGGGAGCCTGGACCTTTACCAACGAAAAATTCTTCCAATGGAATGATGTGATGAATAATGGAAAGGTCCGCTTGTCTTATGGTAAAAATGGGAACCGGTCACTGTCCAGTCCTTACCTGGCACTGGCTAATCTTTATGAAGGAGCTGGTAAAATGCAGGGGTATATCAATGCGAGCGGTGCACTGGAACTATATCGTTATCTAATGGCTAACCGGATGGCGAATCCTACGCTGCAATGGGAAAAAACCGCATCATGGAACCTCGCGCTTGATTTTGGTTTCCTCAACGACCGCATATCGGGAAGTATCGAATATTACAATAAGAGTACCCATGATATGATCATGAACCAGCGTCTGCCCGAATTCACCGGATTCTCCAGTATTACTACTAATTTGGGACAGGTGGATAACCGGGGGATTGAACTTTCACTGCATACCACCAATATCCGGAACGATCTGCTGGAATGGAATACCTCTCTCGGTCTTTCGTATAATAAAAACGAAATAAAACATTTGTATTACGAATATGAAGATGTGCTGGATACGAATGGAAATGTGATAGGTACAAAAGAAAGTGATGATCTTACAAATGGTTGGTTTATCGGACAACCCATCAATACGATCTGGAATTACCGCGTTACCGGAATTTGGCAAAAAGACGAATGGGAAGAAGCTGCAAGATACGGCCAGAAGCCGGGTGATCCGAAAGTGGCTAACAACCATACGGACGACGATGTTATAAATGCCGATGGTACTGTAACACCTGTATACAACGACAATGACAAGGAATTCCTCGGACAAACTACACCGCCTTTCCATTGGTCTTTGCGTAATGAGTTTATATTGTGGAAAAGCCTCAGTTTCTCATTCAACATCTATTCGTATATGGGACACAAGAGTTTGTCTACTTACTACCTCAACAATGATGATGACGGAGGACGTATGTCTTATGGTATGGCAAACTTAATTGAAAGGGAATATTGGACCATTGATAATCCTACGAATAAGTATGCGCGTATCGAGGCCCAAGGCCCTACCGGCGCCTCAAGTCCGGGAAAATTATACGACCGTTCGTTTATCCGTCTTGAGAATATTTCGGTAGGCTATACAGTACCCAAGAAAATAATGAAACAATGGGATATAGAGACTGTCAAAATCTACGGTACCGTTCGAAATGTTGCCGTATGGGCTAAAGATTGGGAATACGGTGACCCTGAAACCGCTGGATATGCTTCACGCGTTTGGACTTTGGGCCTAAATTTAACTTTTTAATCTCTAACAGAAACAATTATGAAACAGATAATTAAAAAATGGAAACCTGTATGCCTTTCCTTATTTATAGGAGGGATAATATTGTTTAGCGGATGTTCAGAGAGCTTTCTTGATCCGGAGCCGCTATCCTTCTACGAACCCGGAGCTACTTTCACTACCGAATCGGGTCTGATGGCAGCTATGGCTATTTGTGACCGTCATATGAAACTATATTATGCGCACGACCATAACGAAATGCTTCCTATCGGAACAGAGTATATCTTCTCCGATCTGGGGCTTCCCGCTGCGACCGACAAGACGGGTATGCTCGATAATGTTGCCGCACTGATGACGCCTACCAGTTTAAGTACGGATAACCTGAATCATCTCGACAAGGTAAACAGTATCTGGTATTTCTGGAGAGAAACCTATAACGGTATTCTGTATGCTAACACCATACTCCAATACGTGGATGGAGTTGAAGAATTGAGCGAGGAAATTAAGAATGCTTACAAGGGTAGGGCTTATTTCCATCGTGCCTTCCGTTATATGGCTTTGGTATTCCAGTTTGGCGATGTCCCTCTTATTACCAAGGTGACAGATGTTCCCAAACAAAATTACCATAGTACGAAACGTGATGCTATCCTGCAAATGCTTGTTGAAAATATGGAATTTGCCGTAGAATGGGTACCTGATCAGAAAGATATGAGTCTGATCGGTATGGTAAATAAAGGAGCCTGTCGCATGTTGCTGGCTAAATGCTACCTGGCGTTGGGAGAGTATGCCAAAGCGAAAGAACAAACCGATATCCTGATCGATCAATCCGGTTATTCGCTTATGACAACTCCGTTCGGCACGTTCAACGATGGAGGAGAACCCCAGACCTGGCCTATTACACGTAATGTCATATGGGACTTGCACCGCGCTGAAAACAAACTCATCCCCGCTAACAGGGAGGTCATTATGGGTATGCCTAACCGGGGTGCGGAAGCTGAATCATTCGTTAAAATGCTTACCATGCGTATTATGTATCCTTTCCTTTTTAATAATGCTGTACAAACAAAAGATGGTAAGCAAGCCTTGTTAAACCTGAGACGTAACCATGCAGATTACAATTCGAAGTATGATTACATGCGTGCATTTGGTCGTGGTATTGCTACTTATCGTCCGAGTTATTTCCAAAATCATACGCTGTGGTATGTTAATGGCGTGCTGGATGAAGGCGACCTGCGTCATAATTCCGAGGTCGGCAACTGGGTGCGTATGGAAGATTACCGTGTGAACAACATAGCATCTTCCGAATTCGGAAATCCAGTTACACTTTTCGATGACAACGGAAAATTACTATGTAGCGACACGATTCGTCGCTGGTTTGATGTGCCTCATTATATATTCTATCTGGATGATCCTGTGAACGAAGCTAACATAAGTGGTTCGGATGGTCACAGAGGGGCAACTAACGGTGGTATCGCCGACTGGTATCTCTACCGTCTGGCCGAAGCCTATCTCCTTCGTGCCGAAGCGAAGTTCTACATTAATCCCAATGACGCTACTATTAAGGACGACCTGAATGTAATCAGACAACGCGCGCAATGCAGCCAATTGTATGAGGGTACCGTTACTATTGGTGATATCATGAATGAGCGTGCCCGTGAATTGTACTTTGAAGAATGGCGTAATGTGGAATTGAAGCGCGTATCGCTGTGTCTTGCCCGTAGCGGCAGACCCGACGAATGGGGTAATATTTACAATCTGGATACCTTTGACAAACAAAGCGGTACGGATCCCGAAGGCGGAAGTTACTGGTATCAACGTGTCACAAAGTGTGGTATGTACAACAAAGGAGAAACTATACAGATTGTGGCGACTAAATCCAGTCTCAATTTTATCGTAGACAAAAAGAATATGTATTGGCCGATCTATAATGCATCTATTACGGCTAATAGCAAAGGAGAATTAAGCCAAAATTACGGTTATGACGGTTATAATCCCGATGTTTTCAAATGGGATAATTGGCAGGATGCCGTAGCAGATGAAGACAAAACGGAATAAATTCCTGTTTCGAATTATTATTAACCGACAAAACCTGAATTTTGCCGGTTAATAGTTCTAAATTTGTTCAATATTGTTTAATCAATAAAAAATTTAGTTATGCACAAAAAAGTATTTTTATTACTGTGTTTTTTGCCTTTTCATCTAATATTTGCTCAAACGAGTTTGTTAAAAGACTTCCCGGAAGGATATACTCCCGAAGAGGTGGGCAAACGTCTGGCCTATCATTTTGTGGATGACAGGCACGACCTTTATGCCGGCAGGTACATCCACTATGCCGAAGTCTGTACATGGAACGGGGCACTCGATTATGCATTGAAAATAAAGGATAAAAAACTTATCAAACTTTTGCAGGACAGATTCGAACCCTTTTTCACCCGGGAAAAGGCTCTGTTGCCTCCCATGAATCATGTGGACTACAATATGTTCGGGAGCCTTGCCCTGAAACTTTATCAGATAACAAACGACAAACGGTATCTGGATATGGGATTAGCGTATGCTGATAGCCAATGGGAAGTGCCGGAGAATGCGAAACCGGAGGAAAAAGTCTGGGCTGAAAAAGGCTATTCCTGGCAGACACGCATGTGGATCGACGATATGTATATGATTACCGTTGTGCAAAACGAAGCATATAAAGTAACCGGTGATCCTAAATACCTTGACCGCGCAGCCATGGAAATGGTCCTTTACCTTGATGAGTTGCAGCGACCGAACGGTCTTTTCTATCATGCACCGGATGTCCCTTACTACTGGGCACGTGGAGATGGTTGGATGGCTGTAGGCATGGCCGACTTACTTCGTGATCTGCCCAAAGACCATAAGTATCGTCCGCGTATTATGGAAGGTTATCTGACCATGATGGAAAGCTTGAAAAATTATCAAAGGCCAAATGGCATGTGGAATCAACTTATCGACGAACCGGATTTCTGGACGGAAACATCCGGAACAGCGATGTTCACCTACGCATTTATTGTGGGTATCCGGCAAGGATGGCTGGATGCCACAGAATATGCCCCGGCAGCACGAAAAGCATGGTTAGCCATGGTGCCGTATATCGACGAACGGAATAATGTCACAGAAGTTTGTATCGGCACGGGTAAAAAGAACGATAAACAGTATTATTACGACCGTCCGCGGCTTGCAGGCGATTTTCACGGACAGGCTCCTTATCTTTGGTGTGCCGCAGCCTTATTGGAAAAAACAGAAAATTAGTTACCCGTTATCAGGCTTATGGTTTAATTTAATATCAAGTGTATAACGGTATTTAATTATAACGTGTTTTTCATTCTTTCATTTTTGACCCGTCTGAACAGTTTTGTTACGGCGGGTTAATTATTATAGGAAATACCAACAACAGGAACTTTCATTCAAGATGCAAAAGGTTACTTTATTGACAAATGTAAGATAAATTCTGTTGTTTCTTTTTTTCAATCCGTTTATAAATTGATATTTTTATTTAAATTTGTCCGCAATATGCATGAAAATCACACCGATTATGAATCTTTCTACTCCCGATTACAGTGAAGTCCCTAACAGGGCGGAAATGCGTGTAATAGGAGTGTGCTCTTCAACTTGTCAGCGCAGAATGTGTTGATTGAAAATATCGTTATTTATAGTATGATAAGATATAATCTTTTAATATTGGCAATTGGGTTGATCTCTGTGGCAGGTTTCTCGCAGCAGAGGGTTATTTTTGATACGGATATGGATTCCGACGTCGATGATGTTGGAGCCTTGGCCATGCTTTATAACCTTCATAAACAAAAGGAGATAGATCTTCTTGGTGTTAT
Source organism: Proteiniphilum sp. (assembly GCF_034331125.1). Lineage (NCBI taxonomy): Bacteria > Pseudomonadati > Bacteroidota > Bacteroidia > Bacteroidales > Dysgonomonadaceae > Proteiniphilum > Proteiniphilum sp. Next base: position 29,651 of record NZ_JAXQGC010000034.1, on the reverse strand, counting down.
TGTTACCAGTGATGACCCTTATGCTCCTGAATGTGTCAGTGCCTTAAATACATATTATGGTATGGAACGCCTGCCTGTAGGATTTCTTGAAGGACAACCGGTGCTTACCAATCATTCCCGTTATACCAGGCAGATAGCGGAAGAATATCCTCATCCTTTATCTTCATGGAAAGAGGCGCCGTCTGCAACGGCTACTTATCGGAAATTATTGGCGGAAAGTCCTGATCATTCCGTAATCATTCTGACGGTAGGTCATCTCAGTAGTCTGCAAAAACTGTTGCAGTCTCTGCCGGACGGATATTCTCCTCTTCATGGAAAAGAACTGGTAGAAGCCAAAGTCAGGAAATGGTATTGTATGGGAGGAAAATTCCCGCAGGGAAAGGAAGCTAATTTCTACAGACCGGATCCCGCTTCCACTGTTTATTGTCTGAATAACTGGAATAAAGAGGTTGTTTTTTGCGGATGGGAGGTAGGAAACCCTATTATCACCGGTGATGCGACATTAAGAAAACTGCCGGGTAAACATCCTGTGTATAGGGCTTACGAGTTGTATAATAATTTTGCCGGGCGGGCAAGTTGGGATCAGGTCGCTGTTTTCTTATTATCGAAGCAAAGCCACAAATATTTTCAGATACAAAACAGGGGATACTGCTCTGTCGATCCGGACGGAAGTAACCGTTGGATCCCCGGGAAAAAGAGTAATCACGGTTATCTTATATTTAATGAGAATGCCTCCATACCTGAAATATCTACCTTAATAACAGCCTTGATGTTGGGAGGTGATGTACAATAAAACAACCAGGGTAGGATTGCGATAAAGTTCATCCAATAAAGCTGCATAGTCTTTTTTGATGGAATGATACTTTTTACTTAGGCGTTTCAGCTCGCGTTCAAAAGGGTATAGTGCATTAATTTTATAATTCATTAAGCAACTCCTCTGCTGTTTTAGGTTTTCTCCCTGTGCGGCGGCGCTCTTTAATCTCCAATAATCCTTTGCGGATACCTGCCAAAATCTCCTCTTTGCCGATTGTCTCTTCCTCTTCGATAACTACTGGTTTTTCCCAAGGTTGTCCGGCGGTTTCTAACAGCGATTCCACTGCTTTTTTGAGTATTGCCGGATTGTCGATGCCCATCAAAGCATTAATGCCTGCTAATTTGAGTGCGTTGACATCGATATTATAAGCGGCTTGCGGTTCAGACACATTATGGATGTTCTTTTTGCTGCGTTGTTTATCTTTTTTCTTTTCCATCAATTACTGTCTGCTAATGGGTTAATGAGGATAAAGGTATGATGTTTTTACGAAAGAAACAAATCTCATTTTTTATGCGGATCATTTTCGTATCTCCTTTACGTTTATACCATCGAGAACAAGTTATATGCGCTTTCATAGAGAGACTGCTCTTATTTTAAACGAATTGTCTTTTAATAGGTTTCGTAATGTGATGCGATAGTAGAAAGTGAGGTTTTTGATTTCTTTAAACAAAATATTCTCCTTTTGTTTTATTTATAACGTTTTATTTTACCTTTGCAGATACACACGAGAAATATTCCTCGATTTAATATCTTTTGTACTTTTAAAATGCCTGCAGAGAAAAAATGACAGAAAGTAATGCCATTGTAAATGACAAGGATTTAGTGGTTCGTCTCATCCACAACGACCAGGAAGCATTTTGTGAATTGTATGCAAGATATAAAGACCGGTTGTTGTATTTTTCCATGAAATTCGTTAAATCACGTGAATTTGCGGAAGACATCTATCAGGATGCGTTTACCCTTATTTGGCAGAGCCGTCAATTTCTTGATCCTGAGAAAACATTTTCGTCGTACCTTTATACCATTGTGAAAAATCGCATTCTCAATATTTTGAGAGAGATAGAAAATTACCAAAAACTTAAATCCTATATCCTTGCTAATGCTATTGATTACTCTGATGTCACTAATCAACATGTGCAGACCAATGAGTTGGAGATTATCTTGGATAAAGCATTGAAAAAATTGACTCCTCGTCAGCGTCAGATATTTGAAATGAGCCGGAATGAACAGATGACGCATAAAGAAATTGCTGAAATACTGGGTATTTCGGTATTTACGGTACAAGAGCATATTTCAATCGCTTTAAAATCAATCAGGCAATGTCTGAAAGAATACCCTGATTATCTCGCCGGTTTGTTACTTATCCTGATATGTATAAACATGTAAAAAAAGTTAACCTTACCCCAGTTTTTTGACTTATTTGTGTATTACTTATGTACAGGGACAATGATGGAATTCCCCAATAGCTTTTATCCAAAATAAAGCAAATGCCGACCGTCTTGTTATTACAAAAATTGGATGGATATTTTCCGGTTGCATGACATATTTATGAAGAGTAACAACGAAAAAGAAAAAACAATCAGGCGTTTTCTGGAGAATCTTTACACGAAAGAAGAGGTAGAGCAGTTTTTCCGGGATATAAAAGATCGGGAAAATGATATCCTGTTAAATGATATAATATGGGAATTAGAAAAAGAGAGCGGCTCGCAGGAGAATACACCTGCTGTAAACCGTGAACAATACAAACAAGAAGCAAGACAATTGTTGAAGCGTTTGGAAAAGAGGAAAAAAAGACATCTCCGTCAGATCGCTGTATCTGTTGCTGCGATGGCGTCGGTATTATTTTTAGCCATATATATATTCCATAACATTAAAACTACCGAAACATCTTCAATATTATATAGCGAAACAGTTACTTCCTATGGTGAAAAAAGATGGTTGATGTTTTCCGATAGTACCCGGGTAGTATTGAATTCCCGTACCATTATTGCTTATCCTGATAATTTCGGTAAGAATGAACGCCGTATACGTCTTTCCGGAGAGGCCTACTTTGATGTGAATAAAGATAATACTCCTTTCATTATCGAAACAGGACGCTTTGATATCCAGGTATTGGGCACCTCTTTTAATGTAAAAGCGTATAATGAGGATGAAATTGTGTCGGTAGCTGTGAATGAGGGGCGTGTACAGGTATCCATGTCCGAAGCGACTCTTGTCTTGAAACCGAAAGAGAAAATAACCCTGAATACCCGTACGGGGGAGATCATGAAAGAGATTGTCAGAAACGAAGCACATTCCTCTGCATGGATACAGGGCTGGCTCTGTTTTGACCGCACACCTATCCGTGACATTGCAAGGGAACTGGAACGGATATATGGTTGTAGTATCGTATTTAAAGAAGGAGCGGAATTTAATAACCTGATCTCGGGAGAACATGATAATCGTAGTCTCGAATCTGTATTACGATCGATTGAATATACAAGTGGTATCAAATACTTGAAAAATGACAATGAAATACTATTCTATAAATAAACAAAAGTTCTAATCCTAAAAAAATATGCCTATGAATAAAATGAATATCTGAATAACAAACTTGTGGAAAAGTAAGAGCACCCCATGCAGAAGTGCTCTTAAGGAAGGGTAATATCCTATTTCACCGGCTCGCAAAATCGGGAAATAAGAAAGCTACCTGTTTAAAAAATTATTAAACACGACAAATATATGAAAATCACCAATCAATTAAAAAGACAAGCATCATTTTTTCTTAACTTTTTTATCATGATGATTTTGTTTTTTGTTGTAACTGCTCCTGCTTCCGGACAAAACACGAAAAACAATAACCTTTCGCTTAATGTACAGAATCAACCTCTTAGTGAGGTGTTTCAGCAAATTAGTGCATTAACCGATTACAAGTTCTTTTACGACCAGAATATTATAGACAAAGCGCCCAGAATTACGATGAGTGTCCAAAATGTTACAATCGAGGATATTCTGGAGAGAATAACTGCCCGGACGAACCTCTATTTTCAACGGACAAATAATACCATCTCTGTAAGTGCAGCACCTCCGGCTAACATGGCCCAGGCAAGGCAGCGGCAAAGCAAAACCGTTTCCGGAGTTATAACGGATGATTCAGGAGAACCTATTATCGGCGCTAATGTTGTAGAAGAAGGCACTACCAATGGTACGGTAACCGATATAAATGGAAATTTCTCACTACAGGTGGGTGATAATGCAACACTCCATATCTCTTACATTGGTTATCTGGCTCAAAGTATTAATACTGCAGATAGAACGTCTATTGATGTGCTTTTACAGGAAGATACTAAAACTTTAGAAGAAGTCGTGGTCGTTGGTTACGGTACAGCTCGCCGGGGTGATCTCACCGGTTCAATATCAAGTATACAAGGAGCCAATTTGACTAACCGTTCGACACAACAGATCTCCACCGCTATGCAGGGGCAGATTGCAGGGGTTCAGGTAACCCGTGACTCAGGAGCACCGGGCGCTTCGGCTACTGTACGTGTCCGTGGTATAACTACGCTCTCAAACAATGATCCTTTGGTAATTGTGGATGGTGTTCCGTCGTCTCTCAATGACGTGGTGGCAGCAGATGTAGAGACCATGACTGTGTTGAAAGATGCTGCTTCGGCTGCTATCTACGGGTCGCGTGCGGCTGCGGGTGTTATTCTTATCACTACCAAGCGTGCCAAGGATCGTCAATTCTCATTCGATTATAATTATGAATACGGAATTGACAGACCCACGACTCGTCCTAAAAACGGTGATGTGATTGACTGGATGAATATACAGAATGAAGTAAAGTGGAATGACGGCGCCTCAGATCCTTATTCTCAGTATTCACAGGAGACTATCTCTACGTGGCTCGATAAAAATGCGACAGATCCATATCACTATCCCAATACGGACTGGGTCAACCTGATGCTGAAAAGTTCGACTTCACATGAACAGCATATGTTGAGTGTTTCGGGGGGTACGGAAAAGCTGCGAACGAAATCAACCTTCAACTATCAAAAAGGTGACGGCTATTATGAAAACAAATCCTATGAGCGTTTTACCGGCCGTGTTAACAACGATTATAATATAACAGATTGGCTTCATGCCAATATCGATGTTGATTTCTCGAAATCAAATTCGATCGCCCCGTCCCAAGTGAATGCCATGTACTGGGCCTATTTGGCATCGCCCTATTATACCCCTTTCTGGGAAGATGGTCGTTATGCAGATGCGAAAGATGGAGCCAATCCTGTTGCCGGTCTTCGGGAAGGTGGAACGAACAGGACGAACTATTATAAGTTCGGGGGAAAGGCTCAAATCGATCTTACCCCGATGAAAGGACTCACGTTGACCGCTGTTGTTGCACCCCGTTTTCAGTTCATCAAAGGTAAGAAATTCTCACGCGCTGTGCCTGTTTACTACGAAAACGGTTCAATGACCTATATGCAGGTGCACAAAACCACGAATCTTGAAGAGACACGTAACGATAATAACAGTCAAACGTACCAGTTTTACGGTAACTATCAGAATACCTGGGGTAATCACTCGTTCAACGCCATGGCTGGTTACGAGGGGTATTCTTACAAATGGGAGGAAACGGGAGCTTCACGTACGAATTACCTGCTTGATACATATCCTTATCTTAATATTGGTCCGGAAGATTATCAATATAATTCAGGTAAGGCCGGACACAACGCTTATGAGTCGGCATTTGGGCGCCTGATGTATTCCTATAAGAATAAGTATATGCTTCAGGGTAATGTCCGTACCGATGGTTCGTCACGTTTTGCAAAAGAAAACCGTTGGGGTACATTCTACTCGACTTCTGCCGGGTGGGTGATATCTGAAGAATCATGGTTTAATAATAATCTGGTGGATTACCTGAAAATACGCGGCTCTATCGGTCAACTCGGTAATGAGCGTATCGGTTCGGAATTTCCTTATCAGGCTGCTATTACTTTTGGCAACAGCTATATGTATGATAAATCGTCACAATCAGTGACTGCTTTGCAGAATGCCGCTCAGGTATATTATGCATTCCAAGATATCACTTGGGAAACTACTACAACATATGGGGTGGGTTTAGATTTGACAATATTAAAGAACCGTCTGCGCTTTACGGGAGATTATTATTACAAGAAAACTTCTGATATGTTGCTTACACTTGGTTTTCCCTCCTATGCAGGATTTTCGGCTCCTTCACAAAATGCCGGTGATATGTACACCAAAGGCTGGGAACTGGATTTAGGCTGGTCCGATAAGGTGGGTGATTTGTGGTATAGCGTTTCGGCAAACCTGTCGGATTATCGTTCAAAAATGGGTTATTTGGGCGATAAGCGTACTATTGATGGTAACCGAATATATGAAGAGGGATCCTATTACTATGAATGGTATATGTACAAAAGTGAGGGTCTGTTTCTGACAGATGCCGACCTCTACGATGAGGAAGGCAACAAGTATCCTACACTTACTGCAAATGACAAGGCAGGTAACATTAAGTATGTCGATGTGGATGGAAATGGTGTCATTAATTCCGACGACAAAGTACTTCTGGGTAATTCACAGCCGGAATATCTTTATGGGGGGAATATCTCTTTGGGTTGGAAAAATTTTGATTTCGGGTTGTCATTTCAAGGGATAGGACACCAACGGGTACTATTTAATTCGGCATGGATTCAACCTTTGAAGGAACAATGGGGCGCCGTTCCTGAACTTCTATTGGGCAACTATTGGAGTCAGCACAATACCGAAGAGCAGAATCGGAATGCCAAGTATCCACGTCTGACCTATACCAATACAGCAAACACTTATGCAGGTTCAGATTATTGGCTTTTCAATGGCGCCTATTTCCGTGCGAAGAATATTACACTTGGTTACACGCTGCCTACAGATCTGGTGAATAGACTAAGAGTCAATGATATGCGCTTATATCTTAGTATAAACGATTTGCCTGCCATCAGCAACTTCCCTAAAGGATGGGATCCTGAGGTCGGCTCATCGTCAGACTTTATATCCACCTCTTTCGTTTTAGGCGTTAATATTAAATTTTAAATACTTAATTATATGAAGAAGATATTATTAATTTTCACTATAATACCACTATTTATCTTTTCAGGGTGTATTGATCTTGATCTTAATCCGTTGTCTGAAGGATCGAGTGGAAGTTGGTACTCATCGCAGCAGGAGATAGAAATGTCGTTAAACGACTTTTACCGCACCGATTTTTTTCCTATCGACTCCTGGACATGGAGCGACGATATGGTATGGCGTAATACCACTACAAATGTACAGAATGGAACAATGACCTCAGAAGATGGTACTGTAGCCACTCGCTGGCAGAATTTTTATAAAGGTATTGCACGGGCGTTGCGCCTGCTGAATAATATGGATAATGCACGCGCTATGGGAGTATCGGAAGCGGATATCACCCAATATGAAGGTGAAGCTTATTTCTATATGGGGTATGCTTACGGTATGTTGGCGTTCCATTGGGGCGATGCCATCCTTGATAAGACAGGTATGACGCTTGACGAAGCCTACACTATATCCCGTTCTCCTAAAACTGATGTGTTGGCTTATAGTTATGAATGTCTGGATAAAGCTGCAGAACGTTTACCGGTCAGTTATTCGGGTATACAAAGAGCTACAAAAGGTGCTGCTCTCGCCTTCAAAGCACGTATCGCCCTTAGGAACAGTGATTATGAAACGGCTGCCACGGCTGCCAAAGCTTGTATGGACCTGAATGTCTATAAGCTCCATGACAATTACCGGGATCTGTTCACTGCTTCCTGGTCGGATGAATGGATATTTTTCTTCCGTGGTGATGTAACGCTGAAAAAATATTATTGGGCCGGTTCAGATGTCCTGAATTGTATTACCCGTCTTTCCGGAGGATGGGGTGGTGTAGCCGCTCCTTCCTACGAACTGGTTTGTGCTTATCCCTGTATCGACGGTAAGCCTATTGACGAATCGCCTCTCTATAATCCAAAGGACTTCTTCGAAAATCGTGATCCACGCCTGGCTATGACCATTGTGCCTTTTGCTACGGCTCATAATAGGAGTGTGCTCGACGGGACGTATAATCCCGAAGATTATGTATGGCTTGGCTATGAGTATTCTCCCGATCCAACCCGTACTACTGTGCTCCGGGCATCGGACGGCGCTCAGGTGAGCAACACCGATTCGAAAGCACGTGCTGAACATGCGGCTTATAACGGTTTTTGTTTCAAAAAGTTTATCGACGAATCATTCCTTGAAAATGGACGTAACGGCGCGCCTACAACCTATCCTTATTTGCGGTATGGTGATGTGCTGTTGATGTATGCCGAAGCGATGATCGAACTCGACAGGTGTACGCAGGAGGTATTGGATGCCACCATCAACAAACTGCGCGAAAGAGCGTATGCCGGCACAGGACTTACATACCCTCAAGTTACGCTTGGTTCGCAGGGCGCTATGCGTACGATCCTCCGTACTGAACGCTTTATTGAACTCGCCTGGGAAGGCCATCGCTATGCCGATTTGATCCGCTGGAAACTGGCTGAGAAGGTGTATAACACACCCAGTTATTTCCTGCGCCGTGCATGGTCCGGCTCTACTTCATGGAATGGTGACGAGGCTTCTGTATCTGCAGAATACCGTCAGTTGATCCAGAACTGGGAAGACGGAAACTATCCTATCGGAGGTATACCGGAAATTGATGAAAACGGCATTGCAGATCTCAGCTATATGGTGGATGAAGGTTACATCGTTGTGGCGAGTGAGCGTACGTTTGATGCCGGACGCGATTATCTGTGGCCTGTACCTGCTGCTGACCGCCTGATTAATGAAAATCTCGATCAAAATCCAAAATGGTAGAAGTATGTACCATAGTATAATATGCAAAATATTAAGATTTTGTAAAAATTAATCAATAGATATAGATCCCTTTATTTATATTATTAAATTTGAGGGATCTAATATTCTCTAAATTAAAAACTTTATGAATTTGAGAAAATCGTTTTTTTTAATTGGAACGACATTGATCTTAGCATGTACGACACAAAAAAATAATACAGGATTATCTGGTTCTATTTCAGGTGTTTATCCTCGATTAGCTTATTATAATGACGAAGGCGAATGTGGTACAGGGGCAGTGGTCCCCTGGGCGGGGAGCCTGTGGGTGATTACCTATGGCCCTCATTTGCCTTACGGTTCATCCGACAAATTATACCAGATCACGTCCGGTTTGCAGCAAATAGTCCGCGATGAGAGTATCGGCGGGACTCCCGCCAACCGGATGATCCACAAAGAAAGTGATCAGCTTTTTATCGGCCCCTATGCCATTGATACGGAAGGGAATGTACGCACGATCCCGTATACCGTTATGCCCGGAAGGCATACGGGTAATGCGCGTCATTTGACGGATCCCGACAATAAGATCTACTATGGCACCATGGAAGAAGGATTTTACGAGGTGGATGTGAATACGCTGCAAGTAAAAGAGTTGTTCCGTGACGGGAATGTGGATCGCAAGCCCGGAGAAATGGCGCAGGAAGCGGCGTTGTTGCCCGGTGCACATGGTAAGGGCCTGTATTCGGGTCAGGGAGTTATGGTCTATTCCAATAATGGGGAAGCCACACAGGAAGCATTGCATAAATTTGATGTGGAGGCCGGCTCCCTTTCAGAATGGGATGGTAAAGAATGGAAATTAGTACGCCGGAACCAGTTTGTTGAAGTAACCGGCCCCGGAGGAATATATGGTAATTCGGATCCTGAAACTGACCCGATCTGGGCGACGGGGTGGGACCATAAGTCCCTTCTGCTCGGTGTACGGGATGCGACGCAAGGATGGCGTTTTTACCGTTTGCCCAAAGCGAGTCATAGTTATGACGGCGCACATGGATGGAATACCGAATGGCCCCGTATTCGCGATATAGGCACAGTAGAGCAGCCGGATTACCTGATGACGATGCACGGTATGTTTTGGTATTTTCCCGGTACGTTTACGGTTACAAACAGTGCTGGCATTCGTCCCCGCTCCGCTTACCTGAAAGTGATCGGTGATTTTACAAGATGGGAAAACCAATTGGTGTTCGGTTGTGATGATTCTGCCCAAAGAGAATTCCTGAACAAGCGTAAAGCAAAAGGAAATATTGAAGGGCCCGGGCAATCCAATTCAAACCTCTGGTTTACCTCCGTCTCCACACCGGACGAGTTGGGCCCCACTACGGCTGGGGGAGCCGTGTGGGCCGGGGAAAAGGTAAACGCGGATGAATGCTCGGAGCCGTTCCTGTTTACCGGTTGGCCGCATCGCAGCAGTTGGGTAAGCAATGAAGGGATTACTCCGGTAACCGTCACCTATGAAGTGGATAAAAAGGGAAATAATGAGTGGAGTACACTCAAAAGTATAGAACTGGCTGCCGGAGAATCGGTCAATATTGACTTTTCTTCATCGGAAGCTGGGGAATGGGTACGCGCCAGGCCGGATAAACCGGCTACCCTTACCTTGACCTTCACCTATAGAGGCAATGATACAAGGAGTACTACTCCGGACGCAATTTTCAAAGGGTTGGCAGATGTACGGTCGGAATCAAATCTGGGTGGATTGTTATATGGCTTAGGTGAAAACCGCCGTGCGCTCGGTTTACTTGCAAATACAACAACCGAAGGGAAAATATCGGAAACCGGATATTATGAAATGGGTGAAGAACTGAAACTGGAACGAAAAGACGATGTTGAAACAGCCGGTTTCATCCGTGATCAGTTTGCTATACCCCAACAGGTAGTAGAAATAGAAAAAGGTTCTGTTTTAATTGTCGATGACAAAAACCGGCGGTGGAGATTACCCTTGGGAGAGGATGCTTACAGCTCTTTGACCGATCGGGGACTGTTACGTATATGTCGTGAAGTAGCCACTGAGCGGGATTTGTTCAGTTGTCACGGAACCTTTTATGAGTTGCCGGCGGAAAATGCGGACGGATATGCCAAGATCCGACCGGTAGCTACCCATCATTACCGTATCAATGACTATGCTTCCTACCGGGGAATGCTTATCCTGACCGGTATTACTCCGGAGGAAGGAAAGGGGAACCCGCATATTATTGTTTCGCAAGACGGCAAAGCAGCCGTATGGGCAGGCGTCATCGATGACCTTTGGAAATTAGGAAGACCAAGAGGAAAAGGAGGCCCGTGGGTAGACTCAGATGTAAAAGCACAGGTTGCTTCTGATCCTTACCTGATCGGTTTTTATGATCAACGGGAATTAACCTTGTCTCATTCGTCGGAAAAGGCGGTAAAGATCTCAGTCGAGGTAGATCCGACGGGAAATGGTGACTGGATGGAATATGCGGTTTATACCGTAGAACCGGGACAACAACAACGTCATCAGTTCTCCCCTTCCTTTCAGGCACGCTGGATACGGTTTATTTCCGATACCGATACAAACGTAACCACATGGTTGGAATATAAATAAAATAGCATTTATTATGAGAAAATACGGTGTAATTTTATTGTTCGCGATGGTGGCGAATGTGATAATCGCACAATCACCTTCTCTTTTGGTGGAAGCTGAGAATTTCAGTAAGAAAGGCGGTTGGGTGGTCGATCAACAGTTTATGGATCTGATGGGATCACCTTACCTGATGGCGCATGGAATGGGCATGCCGGTAGCCGATGCGGAAATATCTGTCGAATTTCCCTCAACCGGGAAATATGATGTATATGTCCGTACATTTAACTGGACTTCACCATGGTATGAGGGTGAGGGGCCGGGAAAATTCCAACTCAGGTTAAATGGGGAGAAAGTAGGATCGGTACTGGGTTGTACTGGGAATGAATGGTATTGGCAAAAAGCAGGAAAAGTAGATATTAGGAAAAAGGAAAATGTGATTACCCTGCAGGATTTGACCGGATTTAACGGTCGGGTGGATGCAATTTATTTTACGCAGGATAACATATCTCCTCCAAACGAACTGACAACTTTGGGTCATTTCAGAAAACAGATGCTGGATATACCCGAAGAACCGCAACAAGCGGGTGAATTTGATCTGGTGGTAGTAGGTGGCGGAGTGGCCGGAACCACAGCAGCCATATCTGCTGCAAGATTAGGATTAAAAGTCGCGTTAATCCAGGATCGGCCCGTACTTGGAGGAAACAACAGTTCGGAGGTGCGTGTGCATCTTGGGGGAAGAATTAAAGTAGAACCTTATCCGGCATTGGGTGATGTGGTCAAGGAAATCGGCCCTTCACGTGGGGGGAATGCCCAGCCGGCAGATTATTACGAGGATGAGAAAAAAATGCAGATGGTGCTGGCAGAAGAGAATATTTCGCTCTTTACCAATTATCGGGCATTTGCCGTCAAAACAGAAGGATCTTCTATTACCGAAGTGTACGCACGGCATATTGAAACCTCTGAAGAACTGTCCTTTACCGCTCCCCTGTTTGCAGATTGTACCGGCGACGGGACAATCGGGTTTCTTGCCGGAGCCGATTACGCGATGGGGCGAGAGTCCAGAGATGAGTTTGGGGAACCGACTGCTCCTGAAACACCGGATAAGATGACCATGGGATCATCTGTGCAATGGTATTCGGCAGAAGAAAAGCAACCTGTCGATTTTCCGGTATTCCAATACGGTGTGGAATTTAACGACGAAAATGTAAAACAAGTGACTATGGGTGAATGGACATGGGAAACCGGCATGAATTATGACCAGATCAATGAATTTGAACGGATCCGAGATTATGGTCTTTTGGTGGTCTATTCCAACTGGTCGTGGTTGAAGAATTTCAGTGCTGAGAAAGAGAAATATAACAATCGAAAATTAGACTGGGTCGCCTATGTCGCAGGTAAAAGAGAATCTCGCCGGTTACTTGGAGATCATATCCTGAGAGAACAGGATCTGACCGATTTTGTGATTTATCCCGATGCATCTGCACCCACTACATGGACAATTGACCTGCACTATCCGGATCCCAAAAACACGGAGCATTTCCCGGAAAATGAGTTCTTGTCTATTGCTGTGCATAAACCCATTCATCCTTATCCGATACCTTATCGCTGCCTTTATTCCCGGAATATCGACAACCTTTTCATGGCAGGAAGGAATATCAGTGTGACGCATGTTGCATTAGGAACTATAAGGGTAATGCGTACTACTGGTATAATGGGAGAAGTGGTAGGCATGGCAGCGTCGGTAGCTGCAAAGAACAATACAAATCCACGCGGTGTGTATAATAACCATCTCAATGAGTTGAAAAAGCTGATGGAAAAAGGTGTGGGAAAATATGATGTGGAGGATATGCAAAATTATAATCTAGGCGGATCATTGGGGCCAAAAATAACTACTATAGATATTCCTCCTTATGATAAGGATTAAATTATTCATTCTTTTTTGTCTTGTACTATTGGGCGGGTCAAAGTATCCGCCCGGTAGTCCGGTATTACAGGTTCCCGAAAAAGATTTTTTTAAAATGGAAGGTGTTACTGTTACTCACCTTCTCGAAAATTCAAAAGATAGTTTATCGGATAATAAAGTCATAGAATTACAGGATCAGAATGGATTAACTGTCTGGTTCGGACGTTATTTTTTTAAAGATATATGCACTACAGGTATCTGCAGGATGGTACGGTTGTGGATTTTCTGGGATGGAACCGGCCATTATTTAGGAATACAATTGGATGAAAATGACCCTCTGACCAAATCAGACCATACTCCTTTTGGCCTTCAGGATTATACCAGGCTGGACGAAATTATGGCCGATACAGCCTCCATTTTAAAGGATCTCCGCTATGAAGACCTGACGGTGGAACAGAAAGTCCCTTTCATTAATTACTTCTGAATATTTAAGCGACCCGAAAAAACAACCCGGTTTTGTAGGATTGATCAAAAATGCACGCCCTGCAATAAAATATGAAATTATATACAAGATGCACAATCAGTGGACGATGTATCTCCGGATGCCATCGTTCTTTTGCTCGACTTGTTTTATACCGGTGACATCAGTCAGGGAGCCCTTAATCATATTTTTAGGATCGTTGAAAAGCAGATGGCTACCGATAAATCGATAAAAGAAAATAAGCCAATAGAGGAACGACTGGAAAAACTTGTTTCGCATCCTGATCCGTACACGTCGAGGCTTACCAAAAATTTTATAGAAAACACAAGCTGGTTACGTTAGTAGCTATACCTTTACAAGCTTTTCACTTTAGTTGCATACACTTTCCAGAGATACGAGGTAAAATTTAATTAATAATCGCTTACTCAACCTACATAGGTTTTGAGAATTGCTTGTCAGTATGCAGCATCAGTTTGTCCAGCGATGCAGCTACATTGCGGACAAAAGGAGTGGCTTCGGGACGTACCCGGATCTCTTCCTCATCCCGGTCGATCAGTCCGTCTTCCTCCAGTTCGTGTATTTTTTTCTCATCATAATGCAGGGTGGCTTTCACTTTTTCCGGAGTAGTCTGAAAAGATGCTGCGATCTCTTGCCAACTGACGTAGTTATTACACATGAGCGAAGAAATAACCGCCCGGGTGATTTGCTCTTCCGGGTTCAATGCATATCCTTTCAGAACGGCCAACTCCTTTTTTTCAATCTGTGAGATATACGTTTGAATGTCTTTTGTGTTCTGGCTGTATGAAGCGGCCAGTTGGCTGATCCCTGTCACCCCGAACGCATACACCTGTCCGGTAGTCCTTCGGGTGCAATATCCTTGGAAATTGCGGTGAAGCGTTTTCTCCCGGAACGCTTTATAAAGTTCATCTTCCGGCAATACGAAGTGATCTAACCCGATCGACCGGTACCCCGCTTCATGCAGCAGACCGGAAGCCGAATTGAAAAGCTTTTCTTTTTCCGTAACGGTCGGCAATCCGGTTTTTTCAAGTTTCTGTTGCAACGGATTCACCCAGGGTACATGTGCATAGGAGAAAGTAACGATCCGCTCGGGTTGTAAATGGATGGCTTCCCGCATGGTTTCGGCAAACGACGCTTCCGTCTGTAACGGCAAACCGTAGATAAAATCCAGGTTTACCGACACTTTCTGCTTGTGAAGCCCGGCAATTATTTCACCTATTTCCAGCCGGGACGGTTTGCGGTGGGAAGCTTTCAATACCTCCCGGTTGAAATCCTGGACGCCGATACTTATCCGGTTGAATCCGATCTCCGGTAACGTCGCCCAATATTCTTCCGACATATATCCGGGATGGCATTCGATGGCGATTTCGGGATCTTTTATGCAGTCAAATTCACTAAAAACCAGATCATTGATCTCTTTCAGCACGGTGACGGAATACGTTGTCGGAGTACCTCCCCCATAATGGATTTGCGATACTTTCCGGTTTTTGGAAAGCATCGGAAAGATCAATTGCATTTCTTTTTTCACCGCCTCCACGTATTTGGCGGCTGTTGATTTATCTGTCAGCAGGAAAGCATTACAACCGCAATAATAACACATCTGGAAACAAAAAGGCAGATGAATATACACCGAAATATGAGACGGTTCCCTGCTGTTTGATTCAATGACCGCGCGCCGGTGTTGTTCCGCAGTATAGGACGGCGAAAAGAAATTGGCCGGGGGATAACTCGTATACCTGGGGACCGGCACGCTGTATTTATCTAAGATGCTTTGCTTCATTTGATTAAAAATTTAGACACAAGAGCCAAGAACCAAGAACCAAGACATTGTAATCGTGTCGATTACTTCGTAGTTCATGTTCGTTTCATATGGAAAGCAATAATAATATAGATCAGTGAGAGAACCGCAATCCCAATCTCGATCAGAAAAAGATTGGCATATCCGAGACTCCCGGCTAATTTTCCTGAAAGCACCGCGATGAGCATACTGCTCAGGTGAGTGATAACCGTCTGGATCGTGAAGTCGGTTCCTTCATACCCTGTGCGCACACAATCCATCGAGGTGGTATAAACAATGATAGTGGACATCCCGTAACTTGCCCACAACAGTGTAATTCCCAGGTGTAACGTAGCTATATTGACGGGAAGGAAAGTTACCAGGCAATAAAAATAGACCGCAGTAACCAGTGTCAGGCAGGCAAATAAAATACGGGAGGTGTTACGGCCGATCCGGCGTACTATAAATCCTGCGGCAAATGAAGCCGCACATCCCATGGATGTACCGATTATCCCGGACATGATACCGATTTCTCTCATACTATATCCGTAATCTACCAGCATCGGTTTAAGCATTGTCAAAATGCCTATCAGGCCCATATAATACAGGAACAGGAAAGGAATTTGCCTCCGGATACCCTTTTGTTTAAAAAATCCCAGCAAATCATTCGGGTGGATTTTTTCCATTTTCTTTTCAGGAATAGGTGCTTCCATATGTCTCTCCTTAAAGAAAATCAATGGGAAAATTGATATCACAGTAAAAAGAGCCAGGAAGGGGAGAAGCGTTTCCCATCCTAACCGGTTATATATTAGGAGTAACAAGCCTCCGCCGACCATGGCGCCAGCGAAACTGCCCATCGATTGCATGCTGTTGACCAGGCTTTTGTTTTTCCTGCTGAATGAAATAACTGCCAGAGCATCGGTGGCAATATCCTGTGTGGCGGAAGCAATGAACGAACACAAGATCAGTCCGATAATTAAAAGCGGTGTGGTTTGAAAATCAAGGAAAGAGATAACGAGAATAATGGCGGCATAGATCATTTCCGAAGAAAAAATCCAACGCTTGTAATGGCTTAACCGGCTGCTCGAACGATCGATGGCCGGCGACCATAAAAACTTAAGGATCCATGGGAGTTTCAGTAATTGCAACATGCCAATTAACTCCAGGGAAAAATGTTGCTGGCGCATAATCACAGGCAATACCGTCGAGAAAAAACTCATCGGTATCGACTGTGCGATATACAGACAGAAAAAAGTAAACAGCTTGCCTCCTTTTTGAGAATTCATATGATACGGTTAAAAGGTCAATTGTATATCCGTTCCTATTGTGAAAGGTTTACCCTGTTGGGCAAATTCATTCCCCATCGACTCAAAGTAGTACGCGATATATGAATCGTTTGTTATATTCTTTGCCCAGAGGGACAGCGTCATCCTCTTGTGCCGGAAGGATATTTTCCCGTTCAACGTATGGTAATAGGGTTGTTCCGCGACATTATTTTCACTCCAGAAAAGTTTACCGATACCGGTATATTCCATATTAAACCCAATGCTTTCGAGATGCCTTCCCTTTATATTTAACGTGTAATCTCCCGCTGCGCTAAAGGTATTACGGGGAACCAGCGGCAGGAAGTTTCCCCCGTAATCAATGTCTTTGCTTTCGTCATACAGATATTCCCGGAACCTGGCGTGGGTGTAGCCGTAACTTAGCAGGAAGCGTAAATGGTCAACCGGACGGATGTGTGATGTGATCTCGATCCCTTTGCTGACGGATTTTCCGGCATTCCTTAGCTTGAAGCCTTGTTCAGTCGCTTTCTTTTGGGTCACCTGCTGATCACGCCAGTCAATATAGAATAAACCTATCTCTGTGTGTAACCGGTTTTCAAAAGCGCTTCCCTTCCATCCGATCTCGTATGTCCAGCTGTATTCGGGCTTAAATGTCCAGTCTTCTTCGCGGTCGACCGTGGTGTTAAATCCTCCGGCTTTATAACCCTGACTCACGGAAAAATAAGTCAAATGGTTCTTGTCCGTCAGGTATTGTATTGAGAATTTCGGGGTCAGCCTCGAATAGGTATCCTTCTTATATATGGGATCGAGGATCTGGCCGGCAGAACCGACAGTTTTTGTCCGGTTTTCCATTTTTATTTTTTCCCAGTCATACCGTAAACCGAGTGTGACGGACAGCCCGTCTGTCAGTAGGTCGTTGAAAGTGGATTGATGGTACACGGCAATTCCCGAGGATGGGTTTTTGGTATCTGTGACCATACCGTTTCCCGACTGGCGGTATTCGATATTATTATTCTGGCCGTAATGCTGATAAAAACCAAACAGGCCTGTCTGCCATTGGTAAGGCGTTTCTTTCAATGACCTGGCATTGATCTCCTGCGAAACCATTTGCTGCTGATGCGAGAAAGTGACATAATAGTGGTCGGCCGGCGTAAAATCCTGGTCAATTCCCTGCTTGCCGTCAAAGTATTGGAAGGATGATTGGGAGTCCAACTGATAATCCGCTGTTGTATATTTAAGGTGTAATCCGTTGTTCGACATTTGGCGCCGGTAATAGGATCGTTCGTTATAATTGACTGCTTCCGCTTTATTGCTTTCCGTGTCATACAGTCCGTACGGGTATCCATCCTGGTCGGAATACTCATACGCAGTTGTCAGATAGGCTACCAATCGTTGGTTGATCTGCCATCCCAGACGGACCCTTCCTGCCAGTGCATCCGATCCATCTGCTTTATTTCCGGTATAAAGGTTATTGAAATACCCTCCCCGATGCGTGTAATTGGCTGAGACGATATAACCCAGCGCATGATTTATTTGTCCCACTTGGGATCCTTCCGCCTTGTAATGATTGTAATTCCCGGCTGTTGCACCCACGGTTGTTTCCCTATGCTGAAAAGGAGATTTCGTATATACATTGATTATCCCTCCCATCGTATTCCGGCCGTAAATCGTCCCTTGAGATCCTCTCAGCACTTCGATTTTCTCAATGTCAGTGATATTAAAGTCATAGGAGGAGCGGTCGAAATAAGGTATCCCATCCACATACAGCCCGACGGATGGGGCATTGATCCGTGAACCGATCCCCCGTATATAGATGGGAGAAGTCAATCTGGATCCATAGTCGGGCATGAAAAAATTCGGGACAAAAGCCGAGATCTCTTTTATAGTCATGAAGTTGTGATTTTTCAGCACCTCTTTCGTCAGGGTAGTTGCGGAAACAGGTTGTATGGCCAGATCTTTATTGGCTTTGAATGCAACAATTTCTATTTCCCCGATAGAATAGGTAGGGATTGAATCTTTATCGATGAATGGCTCAGAAGCCCTGATCATAGATGAAACCAGACATAACGAAACAATAAAAAAAACGGATCTGTTCACGAAGAATATTTTATATGATTTTCGCAGGCAAAGATAGGACGGAAAATCTTATTCTACAATCACTATATCTAGTGATATTGACCTGTTTGAAAAAACCGTATCGGTCCTCTGTAAAAAAGATTTTCATTTTACACGCTTGGAAATACGAGATTTTTCATGTTATTTTGTCGCATGGAAACAAACGGAAATCCCACTCATTTATATGACTGTATCGTTATCGGCGGGGGCATAAGCGGTATCTCTTTCGCCCATAAGCTGCAGGAACGCGGTGATGATATACTCCTTCTCGAGAAAGAACAGCGTCTCGGAGGGCAGATACAGACCCATATATCTTCCCATGATCCGTATTTCTGGTCGGAGTTGGGAGCGCATACCTGCTATAATTCCTATACCCGTCTGTTATCGATGGTCATGGATCTGCATATTGAACAATATATCCGGCCTTTGGAAGGATATAAGTATATGCTTTATGCCGACGGGAAAATAAATAATGTGATGAGCAAGGTATCGGTACCTTCCTTAGTTATGCATGGTCCACGTCTCTTTTTTACATCTAAAAGTGGAAAAACAGTACGGGAATATTTCAGGCCGATAGTCGGCTCGAAAAATTATGATCGTTTATTTTCAAACATGTTCAGGGCAGTTATCTGCCAGAAAGCGGATGATTATCCGGCCGAACTTTTCCTGAAGGGGCGGAAAGAGCGATTGAAACAATTCCCACGGAAATTCACCTTTGAGCGGGGACTTTCGTCTTTATTGGCACACATTGTCCAGACGAGTGGTTTCAATCATTTAAAGGATGAAGAAGTCTCCGAAGTGCGATACGATAATAGGACTTATTCCGTTACCACCCGTAAAGGGAATCGCTTCCTGGGTAAACGCATCGCATTTGCTACCTCCCCACACGTCGTCTCGCGCTTGTTACGGGAAATAGAACCGGAGATGGCGAAGCTACTATATACTATTCCCATGGTTGAATCCGGAACATTGAATGTAGTCGTTAGGAAAGATCATTTACCGGTGCAAAGAGTCGCCGGCATTATCCCTGTTACGGATGATTTCTTTTCGGCCGTATCCCGGGATGGTGTCGATCACCCCGCCCTGCGTGGTTTCTCTTTTCATTACGGGCAACATCAACAGGATCCTGAGCGTATGTCCGATCTTGCATGCAAAGTGCTCGGGATTAGTCGGGAGGATATCGTGGAAACAAAGTTCACTTCACATATACTACCTTCACTGAGAATGCAGCATAGGAATATGGCGCGACAGATTGAAAATGTGCGCTCGAATGATTCGGTTTTTATGCTGGGAAATTATTTTTACGGCCTATCCTTGGAAGACTGTGTTCATCGTTCATTTGACGAGTATATCCGTTTATCAGGTCAGGTGCCTGTTTACTTATAATTCTTCAGATAAAGAAAGTTAAATATATTTCGGAGTGTTTTTATGGATGCTAATAATATTTTATTTGTGTTATTTATAGTTGAAATAGTTTCATAACTTATTTCTATATATTTTTATTGTTTAATTTTTTTTTATTTTCTTTGTGAGGTGAGAATTTTCCACTCATACATGAAATAAAAGTTTATAATACCGTAATAATGAAATCTTATTCGATGAGAACAAGTATAATAGATAACCAGTTTACCACCCCTGGTTTGTTAACTTATGTTAACGGGGGGGGGGGGGCATTCTCCTTATTTGATCCTTATTTAGCTCTTAATATACTTTTAACCAGATATTTACCTGGAAGACAAAACGTCTATTCCTTATTTTTTTCTTTTCCTTTTGGAGACAAATCTTTTCTTAATATTTGTCGAACTTTTTCTACTCTATACAAAAAATATTTCACTAGTACCTAAAGCTATCCAAATTGCTGTTTGGATAATGCTTGTTTTTTGTATGTAATTTGTTTAAGAGGTTTTTTAAAGTTCTATGATAAAAGATTTGATAATGGGAAACAATAATAAGAAAACACAACTCTCCCTGATGATGTTCTTTCAGTTTTTTATTCAGGGATCATGGTATGTAACCATGGGCACTTACCTGGGACAAACCCTTCATTTCACGGGAGTACAGATCGGATTGGCGTATAGTACGGCAGCCATCGCAGCCATTATATCTCCTGTCATCGTAGGTATGATAGCCGACCGGTTCTTTTCCGCCAACAGGGTACTGGCGTTTTTAAACATAACGGGGGCAGTATTATTAGTCTGGTTGACACAAATTAATAATTTTTCGTTATTCTTTCCTGTGTTGTTGTTATATACAATTTGCTTTATGCCGACCATGTCGCTGTGCAACTCCATCTCTTTTGACAACCTGCTGGAGCCGTCGAAGGAATTCTCCCGCATCCGGCTGTTCGGGTCTTTCGGGTGGATTATTTCCGGGATACTTATCAGTTCCATGAATCTGGAACCATTGTCAACGCCTTTCCTTATCGCTGCCGGCATATCTTTCCTGGCCGGCTTGTATGCTTTCCTTCTGCCCTACAAGGCGCCTGAAAAGCGTGCGGAAAAGGTGACTGTCGGGCAAATACTCGGGTTCGATGCCTTTAAACTTACCAAAGATAAATCGTTCCTGGTATTGCTGGTGTTCTCGGCTCTGACCTGTATTCCACTTGCTTTCTACGATTCTTTTACCAACCTTTTCATAGTCAATGTAGGGATCAATAACGCTGCCGCAGCCATGAGCATGGGTCAGGTTGCCGAAGTGATCTTCCTTTTTGCGTTTCCTCTTCTATTCCTTAAGTTGCGTTACAAGGGAAGTATAGTGTCCGCTATTGTCGCCTGGGTGCTGATGTACGGGTTCTTTGCGCTGGGAGCTCATACGGGACAGACCGGATTCATCTATGCCGTACTGCCACTTCACGGGTTCTGTTTCACGTTCTTCTTTGTTTCGGGGCAATTGTTTGTGGATGAAAAAGCGCCTTCGTCACTACGGAATTCGGCACAGGGACTGATTGCCTTTGCCACTTATGGAGTAGGGAAATACCTGGGAACACTGGTTGCCGGGAACGTAGTACATCAATACACTACAGCCCAGGGTGCATACAACTGGGTTGCTGTCTGGATTGTGCCTTTTGTTATGGCTGTTGTCATCCTGATCGGATTTGTTGCGCTGTTCAGAGAAAATAAGAAAAATTCAGAAAGTATGAGGATTATACAGGAATAATATCCTGTATACTATATATTTTATTTGAGGTTTTAATATTTGATTCTTTAATTACCATGTTATGATTAATTTATTAAAAAAGTGTGTTATTAAAAGAAGAGTCCGTACAAACAAAGGAAACCTTCTGTGTATGGCTTTTCTGACGTTTTTGTTTGTATCGAATGATTATCTCCGGGCAAATGAACCGGATATTCATAAAATACAACAAGAAAGAACTGTTACGGTGAGAGGAAAAATAACGGATCCTGCGGGAGATCCTTTACCTGGTGCAACTATTCAGATAAAGGGAAGTACCCGGGGGGTCATTGCGGATGTTGACGGAATCTATGTATTCCCCGATTGTCCTGTCGGTAGTACGTTGGCCGTCTCCTTTGTTGGAATGAAAACAACGGAAGTACTGTTTAGAGGAGAAACCACGCTTGATGTTGTAATGGAATTTCAGGCGGATGAATTAGATGAGGTCTCTGTCGTTGCCTTTGCCAGACAGAAAAAAGAAAGTGTGCTGGCTTCCATAACTACCGTTAAACCGGGTGAACTGAAGGTGCCAAGCAGTAACCTGACCACGGCGTTTGCCGGACGCGTTGCCGGTTTGATCTCTTTTCAGACAACAGGTGAACCCGGACAGGATAATGCCAATTTCTTTATCCGGGGTATTACGACTTTTGGTGCCGATGCAAAAAAAGACCCGCTTATATTGATTGATGGAATTGAATTGGGCCCTGATGACTTAGCCCGATTGAATACGGATGATATTGCCAGTTTCTCTATTATGAAAGATGCGACGGCGACGGCTCTTTATGGTGCCCGGGGTGCCAACGGAGTGATCTTGGTAACAACCAAAGAGGGGAAAGAGGGGAAAGTGAAATTTGATGCCCGTATAGAAAATTCATTTTCATCGGCTACACGAAAAGTGGAAATAGCGGATCCGGTTACCTACATGCGTATGCAGAATGAAGCCATTAAAACTCGGGATCCGTTGGGATTGGCTTTGTATTCGGAAGAAAAGATACTGATGACCGAGCGGGGGCTCTATCCCGATATTTTCCCTGCTACTGATTGGTATGATATGATGTTTAATGATGTCATCAGCAATCAGAGAGCAAATTTAAGTGTAAGCGGAGGAGGTAAAGTAGCCCGATACTATGTGGCTGCCAATATTACGCGTGACAACGGAAATTTAAAAATAGACAAACGGAATAATTTTAATTCCAACATTTTATTGATGAAATATAATTTCCGTTCCAATGTAAATATCAACCTGACTGAAACCACCGAGTTAATAGCTCGATTAAGCGCAAATTTCGATGAATACACCGGTCCTATTGACGGAGGGAGTGGAATGTATAAAAAAGTTATGCAGGCTAACCCTGTTATGTTTAAACCTTATTATGAACCGGATGAAAAGTTTGCTTACGCGAAACATATATTGTTCGGGAATTATGGACATGCAGGATATATTAATCCATATGCCGAATCCCTCAAAGGCTACCGGGATCAAAGTAAAAATTCAATGATCGTTTCTTTTGAAGTGAAACAGGATCTGGCATCTATTCTTCAGGGATTGACTTCCCGGGTAATGTTCAATATGAATCGCTTTTCGGAGTATAATGTCACGCGCCAATACTATCCGTTTTATTACAGCATTGCTGCTTACGATTTGTTGAAAAACACGTATGACTTACAGCGGTTAAATCCGGCCGGAGGTACAGAATGGATAAACTATCAGCCGGGACAACGCTATATCAATACATCCATGTATCTGGAGGCAGTTACTGAATATAATAATGTATTTATAGATCTTCACAGTTTGAATGCTTTGTTGGTATATACTATGCGTGATGAAAAATCGGGGATTGCGGAAAATTTACAACTTTCACTACCAAGCAGAAATATCGGATTAGCAGGACGTTTGGCCTATAATTACGATACCCGTTATTTTGCTGAATTTAACTTTGGATATAATGGTTCGGAACGATTTTCCAAAAATAACCGTTGGGGATTTTTCCCTTCAGTTGGAGCTGCATGGATGATTTCAAATGAGGCATTTTTTGAACCGCTGACGAATGTTTTTCCCCAGTTTAAGTTAAAAGCTACTTATGGTTTAGTAGGAAATGATGCCATCGGGAGCGACTATGACCGGTTTTACTATTTGTCACAGGTTGATTTGTATGCCAATAGAAATGTAAACTGGGGAACGCAATTAAATTATAATCCCGGAGGGGTCAATATACAACGCTATGCCAATGATCGTATCGGGTGGGAGACGGCTTATAAAACCAATATAGGTGCGGAAGTTTCTACAGCATTGGGTTTATCGGCGAATATTGATTTGTTCAAAGAAACGCGTAAAAATATCTTACTGGAGCGCGTAATCCCCAATACGATGGGAGTTATCCCGGCTGTAAAAGCAAATTTGGGGGAAGCTATGGGGCAAGGGGTCGATGTTGAGGTGAATTATGAGAAAATAGTAAATAAAAATCTTTGGTTTACCGGTCGGGGTACGTTTACGTATGCCACAAGTAAGGCTCTTAAATGGGAAGAACCGGATTATAGTGCGACGCCATGGTTATCACGGGTCGGTCATTCGCTATCTCAAAACTGGGGGTATATTGCCGAGCGATTATTCATAGATGAAGAGGAAGTGAAGAATTCACCTGTTCAATTTGGAAATTATGGAGCGGGAGATATAAAGTATCGTGATGTAAATAATGATGGAAAAATATCCGAATTGGATAAAGTTCCGATCGGCTTTCCCTCTACTCCAGAAATTAATTACGGGTTTGGTCTGACAGTCGGATACAAAGGAATAGACGCCTCTTTCTTTTTTCAGGGATCGGCACGACAATCATTTTGGATTGATTTGTATAATACAACACCTTTCCTGGATTCCGATGCGGACGATGGACGTGTTGGGCAAAATGCCATTTTAAAAGCGTTTGCAGATAGTTATTGGTCTGAAAATAACCGTGATCCTTATGCTTTATGGCCCCGTTTGGCAAATTATCAGGTTGAAAATAACAATCAAACCAGCACATGGTTTATGCAGGATGCTTCCTTTTTGCGCTTGAAATCTGTGGAATTGGGATATACGGTTCCCGAAAATACACGAAAAAAGATGAAGATGGCGAATTTAAGGGTATATGTAAGCGGAACGAACCTATTCTCATGGAGCCGTTTTAGATTATGGGATCCGGAAATGGCAGGCAATGGGTTAGGATACCCTATACAGCGGGTTATTAATGTCGGATTGAATATTGGATTTTAAATGAAAGAACGTATGAAAACGAATTATAAAAAAATTATAGTATCTGTCTTCGTAATGGCGATATTTTACTCTTGTGATTTTCTGGACGTTGTTCCGGACAACGTCGCCACATTGGATCATGCCTTTTCCGATCGTTATACTACGGAGCAATATCTGGCTACCTGTTATTGGGGGATGCCGAAATCTGCCGGGTGGAATGAAAATCCGGCTATTTTCGGTGCAATGGAGATGATCTTCAATAAAGAACACAGAACCAGTGGCGGAATGAGATTCGGATTAGGTGAAGACAGTCCTACTTCCGCATTGATAAATTATTGGGGAGGAACGGGAACCATGATCAGATCCCTGTATGCAGGTGTCCGCGAGTGTAATACTTTTCTTGAAAATGTAGATCGTGTTGAAGATTTGAATCGCTATGAAAAAGAAAGAATGAAAGCGGAAGTAAAGCTTATTAAAGCTTATCTTCATTTTTATTTGATTTCGTATTACGGGCCGATTTGTCCTTTGAAGGAAAATACCCCTATTAACGAATCAACGGAAGGGGTACGCGTTTATAGGGAAAAAATTGATGATTGTTTTGCCTATGTGCTGGAGTTACTTGATGAAGTAATAGAGAGTGATGCCCTTCCTATGGTAATTGAGAACAGGACGACGGAACTGGGAAGATTTACGGAATCAGCGGCGCATATGTTGAAAGCGAAAGTATTGATATATTGGGCAAGTCCTCTCTTTAACGGAAATACGGATTATAATAGCTTTTTGGATCATAATGGGGAACCGTTTTTTAATCAGGTATATGATGGTGGTAGATGGAGTAATGCTGCAGAGGCATGTAAAACAGCTATTGATGTTTGTACGGAAGCAGGTATCCGTCTCTATCAAACTACCGATTTTGTCGCTACCAAGAGGATGTCTGATACGACGTTACTGGTAAACACGTTAAGAAGCGCCGTAAGTGAACGATGGAACAGAGAAATAGTTTGGGGGAATTCTTCTTATCCCGTGAACTGGGGCTTACAGAGTCCTTGTCTGCCTCGTTTGGAACAGGGAACTTCTTCTTCTGCATCCGGGACAATGAGCGTTCCTTTTTCTACTGTTGAGGTATTTTATTCGAATAACGGTGTTCCCATTCATGAAGACAGAACATATCCCTATTCAGAGAGATATTCTCTGCGTACAGGTGATGAAAGTCATAAATATTATATCCAGCAGGGAGAACAAACCGCCATACTCAATTTTGACCGTGAACCGAGATATTATGCCACGTTAGGTTTCGACAGAGGAAAATGGTATGGCAATTCGTATAAGAATTATCCCGACGATGATTCGGAAGCGCTCTATCCCAGAAATAGGTTCGGAGAGTTCTCATCCGTATTTAATCCGGGTGATTACAATGCTACCGGATATTGGCCTAAAAAGTTGGTTTCGATAAATACTATGTTCAGGGATGCCAATAGTGTGACAACGGAAACGTATCCTTTTCCTGACATGCGTTTTGCAGACCTTTTACTTTGGTGTGCAGAGGCATTAAATGAATCGAAAGATGCTCCTGATGCCGAAGTATATCAATATATTGATATGGTCAGAGAACGTGCCGGTTTACAGGGTGTCGTGGAGAGTTGGGCCAACTATTCGAACCAGCCGAACAAGCCTGCTACAAAAACAGGAATGCGTGAGATTATCCAGCAGGAAAGAAAGATCGAATTTGCATGCGAAGGGGTATATTATTGGGATAGTCACAGATGGAAGACAGCTTTAAGAGAGCAAAACCGTCCGATTCAAGGGTGGAATGTCAATGCTTCGGAATTACAAGATTATTATACTGTGACAACTTATTATACACAAAAATTTACATATAGGGACTATTTTGCTCCCATACCGGAAAGTGATTTAACAAGAAACCCGCAACTGGTACAAAATCCAGGGTGGTGATCATTTAATAAGCGAATATTATGGGAAATAAATATATATTATTCATTGTTTTGCTGAGTATCGTGTTTTCCTGTGAAGAAAAAAAATTGGAACCGATAACGACCAGTTTGGGAAAACCGCAGAAAGTAACGGATGTAACGGTTGAACCCGTCGCCGGTGGAGCCATCATATATTACCGGATACCAAATGTAGAAGATATATTGGGCGTGAAAGGGGTTTATGCACTTACTACCGGAAAAACGTATGAGGCTTCATCATCGTTTTACGAGAATAAGCTGGAAATACTGGGATATAATGACACGCTTGTTCACGAAGTACAATTATTCACATATAATCGTGCCCAAGAACTGTCGGATCCTGTAATTGTTTCATTTAATCCGCTGGAATCACCATTAAGCAAGGTAATACCTACCGTTCGAATTATCAGCGATTTTGGTGGAGCGCAATTCAATTGGACCAATGAATACAAGGCGCCGATGAATTTTGAATTCCTGGCACAGGATTCATTGGGACAATTGCAGACAATGAGGATAATTACATCTGCTGCCGATACTGCACGTCAGAGTTTAAGGGGGTATGATCCTGAACCTTGGGTTTTCGCCACCATTATCCGCGACAATTATGGAAATGCTTCGGATACTATTTATCCCGAAGGAGGTACCATCCTTCCTATGTATGAAGAAAAACTCGATAAAACGAAAATGACTATTATGAAATTGGGAAATGATCAGAATTTTACCAATTGGGAAGGAATGGATAGTTATCTGATCGATGATGATCACGATACTTTTGGACACTCGCCTAATTCTTCTATTCCTGCCCCGTTTACAATAGATCTGGGCAGTACAGCAAAGATCAGTCGTGTAGTTATGCATCAGAGACGGTTTAGTGAGACCTATTATAATTGGGGAAATCCCCAGAAATTCACAATTTACGGAAAAGTTGACAGGCCCTCACAAAGCGGGGATTGGAGCGAATGGACCAAGATTATGGATTGTGAGATTATCAAACCGTCGGGATCTCCATCCGGAACAGTAACGGATGAGGATATGGCTGCGGCGGAAGCCGGACACGAATTTACGTTTGAACTTGACCAGGAACCTCTGCGATATATTCGTATTGTTGTTTCCAGCACATTTGGTGGTACAACCTTTACACATCCGGCCGATGTAGACATCTATGGAGAAGTGACAGAATAAAGATTATACTTTAATAAGATAAAATAAAATGAAAAATATATATAAGTTCTTTTTGATTTTCATATCGGCATTGATGGTCTATTCCTGTGAAGACTTCATGGATATCCATAAGGAATACATCAAAGACGGGGAAATTATTTATGCTCCCAAACCCGATTCGGTAGCTTTTGTGGCCGGTAAGGAGCGGATTCTTTTCCGCGGATGGATGTACAATGGTATAAATGTTAAAACAATCAATGTTTTATGGAATGATGGGATTGATTCTATAAGTATCCCGGTCTCGTTTAAAACCGAAATGGACAGCATCGAGGTAATGTTGACCGATATACCCGAAAGGTCGTATACATTCAATATTTATTCCGTTGATAATTTTGGACACCGTTCATTGGTCGTCACCGATTTCGGTTCGTCTTACGGTGAAATATATTCCTCTACATTGATCGATAGACGGATTAATGAAATAAATCTAACAGATAAGTTCGGAACCATAGAATGGTTTTCCGCACCGGATGGATTGGTTGCCAATGAAGTCCGATATGTGAAAACGGATGGAACTACAGCGATTGCTTCAATGCCGGCTACGGATTATAGTATAGATATTGATGTGAAAGCCGGTACGCTGTTTGAATACAGATCTCTTTTTATTCCCGAAGCTGAAGCTGTGGATACTTTCTATACGGAATGGATAGAATATCCGGAACCTTTTCCGGCAACTTATTTGTATGACAGGAGTAACTGGGAGGTATTACAGGTGTCGGATGAAACGGCAAGTGATGGAGGAGGAATGAAGACATTAATCGATAATGATTTAGGCACGTATTGGCATTCGAAATGGGATCCTACAACCCCCTTGCCGCATTGGGCAATAATAGATATGGAATCGCCAAAAAAAATTGCTTTTTTCGATATATACAGACGTAGCGGTAATACAGATACCAAAACAGTCCAATTGTTTGTGAGCAATGAGAGTGACCCGGACGCAGACAGCTGGATAAAAATAGGTGAAGATGTCTTTACAAGCGGAGATAAGGTTACGATCGATGCAACATCTGAATTTGAAGGGCGCTATTTGAAAATTTATCTTCCGGATAGTAATAGAGACCCATTTACCAGCATTGCAGAAGTATATGTTTATGGTAATTAGGAAAATGAGTATAACTAAGTAAATACAAGCATATAGGCAGCGGTTTTTAGCTGCCTATCTTTGTATGTCGGGCATGGTATTAAGCTTGCAGGATGTAAGTTCCTGTATGTGCCG
>NZ_JAXQGC010000033.1:0-107222 GCF_034331125.1 Proteiniphilum sp. | reverse complement strand
TTATTTATAACTTTTTCCCGCTAAATTCTTTAGGAATAACTGCGGATAATCATTTCATTATTAAAACGTATTAATTGGGGGTGGTTGGTATTCTTTAATAGTAGATCAGAATAATTTAGCTCAACAAGAACATTATTCGAATGGGTTGTTATAAAAATTTGCCCTTTATTGATTTCCTTTAATTTTTTGACAAGAAATTTTGCCCGGTCAGGTTCCAATCCTTGTTCTATTTCATCAATTAAAATGATGCCCCCCTCTTTAGCCAGTTCCATTTGTATGGCAATTGATACAAGCCGTTTCGTTCCTTTTCCTTTCAATCTGTAAGGTATTGACATTCCATCATGCAAAGCAATGTTCCCTTCTTTCAAAAGAAGACTTTTAAAATCAAAAAGAGCCTGCATTGTGTCTGGAGGCATTCCCAAGCTTTGGATTTCTTCTTGTAGATTACTCAGAATGTTATCAAACGATTCAAATATTCTCTCTTGCTTAATGCTCCTATGCGCTTTACGACTTACGTCAACAATAATCTGATCGGTATTTATTTCCTCTTCATTTTTTCTTAACAGAGCATTCAAAGGAGTTCCTTTTCCCCATACAAAATGTCTGTCTATATAATCGGAAATGATGAACACATTTAATTTCGCTCGATCCGCTGCCCTAATTTCAATACTATCTTGCCTTTCACGTTTATTTATGACATACCATTTAGGTTCCAAGTCTTTGTCGACCACAAGACGGACTGTAAGTAAATCTTTACATCCATCATCTTCTTCCGATAAATCATCAGATATAATTCCTTCGCTGTTAAGTATCCTTTTGTAAAGTCCATACTTTGTTTCAGTTAATAGTTCAAATGGAATATCGATTATATCCGCTTCGATGACTATAGGGTTTTCGATATTTTCATTATGAAAATCAGAATCATAAAATTTATAGTCCCAATGAGGAGATAAAATGGCCGCAATAGCCTGTAAAATGGTTGTTTTTCCCGAGTCTCCTCTTCCAATGAGACAAATGAAAGACTGACCGTCAAAAGTGTGTTCAAAGCTTTCTATCCCACGATAATTCTTAATTTTCAATCTGTGAATTTTTGCCATAAGTCTTCAAGAGTGTATGTTTTTTATGATAATTGATATTTTGTGTTTGAGAAAATAATTGTTTATGTTTTTTTGATTCTTATTTTGACTTTCTTCCAATAATGGAAGAAATAACCTAACGTATAAAGTAAAGAGTTTATGATCGACATTTTTTCTTCTTTTCGATATACGGCCCAGATGTATTTTATGAGTTTTGCTTTATTTGAGGATATCGATTGCTCTCTTTTTTTGTAAATAGCCAAAGTTTCATTTAGCCCTAACGCATATGGGATTTTTTTCAGAATATTAATCCATAAAACCCAATCTTGTCGTTTTCGGATACTAGGCATGAATACTTTACCAAGCTTAGTAGTGTCGTAAATAGCGGTTAAACATCCGATATCATCGTTTTTCAACATATCCTTATATGTAATTTTATTGGGTGCAATGAAAATGGCAATAGATTGATCGTTTTCATTAACAATTTCGTAATTCGTGTAAGATAGATATACCTGATTATTGAGCATAAAGTCAATTTGCTTTTCTAACTTGTCAGGCGTCCATTTGTCATCACTGTCACAAAAGGCTATGAATCTACCAGAAGCTTTTTCGATGGAATTGTTTCGGGCGACGCCAGGTCCTGAGTTTTGTTCTAATTGATATAGTTTTATACGTGAATCCTTTTCTGAAAATATAGAAATGACAGATATAGTATCGTCCATTGAACAATCGTCAGTGATAAGCAATTCCCAATTTGTGTAAGTTTGGTTAATAATAGATTGTATGGAATTGCTGATGAATTTGCCTGAATTATATGAAGGCATTATAATTGAAACTAAAGGTCGATCTATTCCCATCAGATTTTTGTCTCAAATTAGTTTGTAAGTTTATGCTTTATACTTTTAATTCCAAGTATAAATTCATTAATGTATTCAATAATTGATAAGTTGTTTTTATACATTTTATGATGTTTAAATAATAAAATAGGTAAAAGGATAAAAGCAAAATCTTTATATATTCGATAACATAATCCACCCCAATATTTTGCTATTTGAGGATTAAAAATATTATTGGCTCCAGATCCATCCCCGGGGTGTATAGCGACAATTATTGGTTCATATAGGACTTTGTATCCTTGTTTAAGACAATCAGAGATGAAAATGGCTTCTTCTCCTCGATTATATAACTTGCCATTTATGCCAAATCGTTCATCAAAAGTTATGTTTTTATCTTTTAAAATGGATGAACGGAAGCTTATCTCTAAACTGCTAATTTTAGTGACATTAAAAATATTCATCCTTTTATTTTTTAGTGGGTATTTCTTATAATCTTTCCCACGAATATTGTTAAATATTTTGCCAATAAGAATGTCTGTTTTTGGGTTTTCTTTATAATAATTGATGAGATTATCAAATAAACACTTGTCATATTTTGCATCATCATCCGCAATTAAACAAAGATCAGAATCTGCCATTTTTAGAGTATTATTTCGATTTTGAGACAGTCCTTTTCCTTTCGTAATAGACAATGTTACATCTTTACGATAAATACTTTTGGGGACCTTATTTGTATAGTCCTCTGATTGCTGCCATGAAATTTTATATTTTACATATGGAATATAATCTAACAGTAAATTTGGGATGTTATAAATTCCATTATTATATGTACAGATCAAAACATCTAATGTCATATTCTGCTTGAATGAATTAAATAAATAAATTAAATGATAACTATCTCGTATGGTTATTTTTGGGTTTATAAGATACATAAAGTTGGAATGAGAAAAGAATAAGAAACAACATGGTTTGAAGTGAAACTAAAAAACCGATAACTTCTCCTTTTATATGTAGTATTAGAATATATGCGATAATACTTGTCATAAATGATTTCTGCTGCTTGTTACTTAAGATGTACATATTTTTTTCAATCTTCTTTATGATAAATAATTCATAGAGTGCAAGTGTGAGAAATCCAATTATTCCGAAAAATAACAAATTTCTCATATACCCTGCGTCTGTGTGTTGGTAATAAGAGCCGTCTTCATTTGTATAATATCCATCGCCAAGAAAAAATGTTGAGAAATCGGGCAGAAAATACATTTCTTTGAATAGATGTTCCGATGAAGTTGAAGTAAATTCTCCAGATTCAGAGAAATTATAGAATAACTGAAATGCCCATTGTCTTACAAAATCTGGTAGAAAATTTGAGATGATAATAACTACAAAGATTATAGTAATAGTTAAAACGAATAATGATATAAAAATCCTTTTGATACTTCTATTATTTGTTGAAAAATAATAATATATAGCTAGTCCAGTTCCAACTAATAATCCCGTTCTTCCTGTAAAAATGCATCCGATAAATGCAAGTAAAAATACTATTAAATATAAAAAAGGATGTTTTTGGTTATTCTCGTATACATAAATTATTAAAAATAAAACAAATCCATAGAGAGCATTTAATCCAAAAAATTGTGTAGATCCGAAAGCTAAATTTCTATATCCACCATAGCTGACCAAAGATTTATATATTGTTTCGTCAGATTGTGTTATTTCTATTATACTCTTGAAAGAAGGGGATAATAATGAGGTAATTATTATAATGCTTTGTATAGTAAATGATGCGATAATAATATTAATATAATAATTATGATTTTTTTTCCCATTGAAAGAATTAATCAAAAATAAAATGACTACAAGTAAAGAAATTAATTGATTTATAAATGTTTTTATTATTGAAAAATCGTAGGTCGAATGAGCAAAAGGATATAAAAAAGAAATGAAAATAATTAGAACCAACCATGTTGAAATTTGGAAAAAAACTGTATTGATATACTTGAAATTTCGATAAACATTTTTTATATTAAAAAATGAAATTAACGAAAGGAATAAGAATAGTAATATTGTTGAATTATAGAAATACGGAACCTTTGTCGTAAAAAGCAAGAGAAAAACACATAAAGTATCAAAGGTAGCTCTCATAATGTTTTAATAAATTCTTTATTTTAGATAATAACAAAGCGGTATTTTTCTTACCTAATATATTAATTAAAATAGATGTTATTCTATTAAACTTATTATACTTGATGGAGTTTATTCTATTTGAATAACTAAAGGACGGTTTACTTTGACTCAGAGAACTAGATATCAATTTCATCATTTCTTGTTTATCATCTTTATTAAAGTCTCCATTGTTAATAATTTTCAGTTCAAATTTGTGGAATTGTTCGTCTTTATCGAAATTCATAATAGATCCAGGTGTTATTCGATACTTAATTAGTATTTCAGGAATATTATTGATCTTACCCTTTTTAGCAAGTTTACTCCATAAGAAGTAGTCTTCAATGTATTTTCCAATCAGTTCATTGTAATTTCCTACGTCATTAGCCACGTTTTTATTGAACATTACAGATGGATGTTTAAATACACATCCATAATGGAAGATTAATTTTTTAAGCAATTTGTTGCCAGTGTATGGAATATGGTACCCAATAGTATTTCCATTGATATCGATAAGTTCAGCTCCAGTACCCAATAATACCGTTTGCGGATTTTTTACAAAATATTCAATTTGCTTTTCTAATCGGGTTGGAAGACAAACATCATCTGCATCCATTCTTGCAATATATGTTCCTTTGGCGATATTGAGTCCTTCGTTTAAACTAATTGCTAGACCTTTATTTTCTCTGTTAATTAAGACAATTCTTGAGTCTTGGTATGAATTGATGATTTTTAAAGATTGATCAGTAGATCCATCATTTATAATAATTAGTTCGTAGTTATCATAAGTTTGCTCTAATATGCTTTCTATTGCATAGTTTACATAACTTTCAGCATTAAAAACAGGTAGGATTATTGAGACTAATGGATCTTTAGTTTTCATATGTATTTCGTGAAACAATGATTCTCAATCATTATAGGTGGATTTTATCAATGGAGAAAGATTTACTATAATATAAAGATTTCGATTTTAGTTCATTTAGTTTTTCTCTATTTTCATACAAGTAGTTTATTGCATCAGAAAATGACTTGGGATTTTTGTTATCACAATATAATGCCCCGTCTTCATTGCAGTAATCTCTTATTGATCCAACATCACTATTGATCATAGCTAATCCCACAGCCATAGATGTAACAATGACATTACTTCCAATCGTATCTTGCATAACATTGAGGGAAATATCTGAACTTTGCATTAAGTGTAAAAGATCATCTTCATTTAGAAATCCATATAATTTGACGTTATTCATATTTTGGAACAACATAGAAAGATCTTTCGTCCCTTGGCAAATAAGAAAAGTTACATCAGTGGTTGCGTTAGCTATTATTTCTTTCAGTAATGTATAATCCCGTTTCATATTGCCCATTACTATTATTCGTAGAATATCGTTGTGTTGTCCACTTGTATTTGGCTTATAATAAGTTGAATCGACATAGTGTAATGTTGTTTTAATTCTTCTCTGATTTATATGAATTGTATTTTCAAGGAAATGGGTTAGAGATGAGCCTAGGGTAATAACATTATCCAGTAAGTCAATGTATGATTTAAATATTTCTGCAGAGTAATGTTTCATAAAATCATCTGGGACAAGATGCAACATACCATTAATCGTAAAAGACTTTTTTTTGTTTGTTCTTTTGCGTAAAAATTTAGCAATGATTGTTTGAGAGTAGTAAGGCGTGCAATATTCTAGTAAGTAAACGGTATCACCACTATTTAATTTTTTATAAATAAAAAAGGCAGTAAAAAAATCAATGCAGGGATGTATAACTAATATATAGAATCGTGCAATTACTTTGCCCCATAATATTTTTTTGTTTATCATTCCTAAATAGTCCTTCGATATAATGACCTCATATTCAGTTGGATATTTTTTGATTAGAAGTTGACACATATGTTTAATGCCAGCATGATTTGTTTTTGTATTAATCCATTCTTGACAAATTAAATATTTCATAAATTAGTAGTTTAAATATTTTTGGATGAAATCAAATGAAAGAATTTTCATGGTCTCAATTTTTTCTTTATATTTAGCAAAGTCATTTATGATTATATAGTCTATATCGCTACCATTATTGTATTTTCCTACCTCTGAATTAATGCCTAACAAGGAAAATAACGAATTGAATCGATCCGCACCTCTATCTTTATTAATGATAACTGCAACTGGTTTATTAAAAATTAAGGAGAAAATGGTGCCATGAAAAGAATCAGTGATTACGAACTTTGCATCTGAAAAACTACGCAGCCATTGCTCAACAGGAGGAAATGCATAATCTTTAAGATTTTTGATAGTATAATTATTAATTGATTGACTATAATTTGTTGAAATTTTAAATGGTTGCAATTCATATTCTAATGATAATTGTTTTATTATTTCTTCTTTTCTTTTACTATTGTCTAAAATGTATGTGAATAAATCCCCATCACTTTTATCTGTTCTAAATTGATTTATTAAGTTGATATAATCTGATTTTGTTAAAAGAAGAGTTGGGTCTAGTAATTGTTCAGGCTTTCTCCCAAAGTACTCACTACACAGTACAACTGCGGAATCTTCCCTAACTGATATTGCGTCAAATTTCTCAAGTAACTTTTTACATTGTCTTGTTTGTTCGTCAGAAAACTCCCAGTCATAAACTCCAAATGAAGCTGCATAAGCAATTCTTTTGATCCCCGTTAAATGACTAATAAAATCGAGAAAATAATTTGTTATGCAGGGCACATATTTTGGTCTCCAAACCTGATCACTTCCAACTATAAATCCGTTAAATGAATATTTTTTTTGAATTTGTTTTAGACTCTTTGAGTTATTGACGGGTTCTGTCAATTTTATATATCTATCGATAAACTGATTAGTAAATTGAGAAATAATAAGATTTTCATTTTTTGATAACCATCCCCTTATAGGCTTACGACCAATAATGACACTTTTTAGGATAGACCCGTATTTACGATATAAGGGTATCTCATTATTAATTCTATTAATGGTCCACACTTCATGTCCGTACCGTTTCAAAATGGTTTGTAATGCAAAATTTTGTAATATACATCCATAATTGTTATTATTCAACGGTAATGTCAATATTCCAATTTTCATAATATTTTGATAGAGAAAACTTTAAACTGATGTTAAATTCTGAAGTTATTTTCCCATAATTTTCTTAAGCGTTTTTATACCCTTTTGGCCTAACATTTGTTTTGCAAGTTCCTTCGTCTTTCCTTTCAGGCTTTCTTCAATACTCAAAATCATCTCCAATGCTTTACTTTCGTCAAAATCGTTGGTGAATACTTCAAAGAGCATGGGTTTCTCCGTAATCTCTGGAGTAAGGAAACGTTCATACGCTGATTCAAAGTCTTTTTTGTTATCGGCCGCAAAATACTCGAAGCCTAAATTTTGCGCGTAATTTTTCACTAATTCTCTCGACTGATTCCCAAAATGACCGGCTGCGGCAATGAATTCATCCGCATCGTCTTCAAACTGAGAGGCTACGTGATTATACTGTCTGAATTCGGTACCCTTGCCGTTGTTTATCAGAAGAATTCTTATATTGTTACCGACGTGCCTGTTGCCAATAACGTTCATATCGTAAAAGAATGCCAAGTCCCCGACAACACCGAAATAGAGTTTATTCTTATTCGCTAAAGAGGCTCCAATCATAGATGATACGTCTCCGTCAATTCCAAATCCTCCCACATTGGAAAAAGCCGTCACGGAATCGGGCAATTCAAAGAAATTCCATGACCGGAGGCTATTCAATATGCCGAAGTGAATAATTGAACCATCCGGAATACGCTGTGCCATTTTTGATGCCATCCATATATTGGAAAATGGTAACTCGGGTATTCTATTTTTGATGCCGTTCAAATAAGATTGGCAAGCGGCGAAGTAACTATTATCTGAAGAAATTGTTTTGTTCAAATACTTTTCAAAGAAAAACTGTTCAGGCATCTCGAAAACGTAGCCAAGTTTTTTGAATGTATCTCTTATTTCGCCATCTTCATTTACCCTCCACACCTCATTGCTCCCAATCCTTGTGGTGTAGTAATCTCCCGTTATTTCACCAATGTGAATGAGAATATCCGGTTTTAGGGGTTCATTATCAAAATAATGCTGTCCACCGGCAAGCGAAAAAAGGATGCTGTTTTTACCATGGTAATTACTGGTATGATCACAAAAGACAACGGCATCGTGAGAATTACAAAATTCTTCGATACTCTTTGTTAATCCTTCCGAACACACAAGATGAGAGCCTATAAAAATGCCTATTTTTGAGTGTGCCGGTATTTCCGGAAAACCATCGAAAGGAGTAATCCGTTGGATCACTCTGTATTGGGGGAGTTCTTTTACACTATAATCCCGGCTGTATGTTGTAGGGAGGTTTATATGTACCGGACCTCCGCCATGTCGTTTTAGTTCTAGAATCGCTTTATTTACTTTTATCTCACAATCCCACAGATCATCGTTGTCTTTGACTATGGGGAGAGTCACGCTATATTTTACTGCATCCTTCGGGGGATTACTTCTGTCAATGACTTGAGCGATATGATGTCCTACTTTGCTCGGGGATTGCAATGCGGTAAGAGCTAAAATAGGCAATTTTCGATAATATGCTTCCGTTAATCCTGGAAAATAATTCCTCGATGCAGTAGCACCCGTACAGCTTAAAACCACCGGTTCTTTAGATTCGGCAGCTAATCCGCATGCAATATATGCAGCCGATCGTTCATCCACAGATGAATACATTTGAAAAAACGGATCTTGTTGCACACTTGCGACAAAAGTCATATTCGTTGTTCCGGGTGAAGCAACTATTTTTCTAATCCCATGAGCCTTCAATAAAGAAATGACTATTTGAACATTTATTTCGTTTGTATAATATTTTTCCATCGTGCTTAATTTTTTAATTCAAAAAAACGAAAAATAAGATATTTGATAATTTGCTTACCCCCCTTAATCTCTTGTAAAGGGGTAAATTCACCGGATATACGATCTTTTATTGCCTCATTCTTCCAATTGATATTCTTAAAACAGGGAGAGCGTAAAAATTGTTCCAAACATGCGGTAAGTCCCTCTTCGATGGGAGTGAAGCTTTGCGTATTTATAAATTCATTAATTTTCTTATTATCAAATAGTCTGTTATAAAGCCTGTCGTAATGTATCTGATATTTGGCAGGATGTATTTTTTCCATTGAATCAATGCTTACGAATTTGACTTTCGGAGTCTTTTTCAGGTGTTTTGTCAAAACTTTTCGGTAAATATCAAGGATATTCTCCCAAGATTGTTCGTTGTCATTTGTTATGTGAAATGCTTCGCCATACGCTTTTTCATTCTTGATAAGAGCAGCTATGCCCTTCGACACATCATAACCAAAGGTCAGCGTAGTGAATTTCGTACAAATATCTTTTGAAAATACAATTGTTCTGCCGTGCAACGCTCGATATAACCATTCTTCTTTCTCGAGAACACCCAATTGTAAGCGATCGGAACTATACGTAATATAAGGACGAATAATAGTCCAATTTTTTTTCCCTGATTTTCTAAGTATATCTTCTTGACGTGCTTTTGATAGCGCATATTCGTCCGTCGCATGATATTCTAAATCATCGGAGGAATCTAAAAGTCTTGGGGAATTCTCTGTTAGTTTTTCATTTGAATTGGCATAGACCCGTGCTGAACTTAGAAAAATATAGTGCGAGGTTGATTCTAAAAAAAGTGCTGCCCGCCCATTAAATTCATGACTGCTATACACCATGAAATCTATAATTGCATCCCATTTTTTTTCAAGAATGGGTTTTATAAATTCTACATCATGTGCATTACCCTCAAAATAATGAATATTGTCGTGAGATTTTCGTTTAGCGCGCGAAGTAACATAAATCTGATTTTGCTTGTCTGTTGACAATATATCGATCAGATGTGCCCCCATTGCCCCGGTGCCTCCAAAAATTAAGATGTTCATCAGATTCGTTTAATTTTCTTATTGATCGTATGAATTATTTTTTTTCGCTGTACTTCATTTATTCCAATATAAAACATACCTATTGAGGAGAAAATGAAGCTTCCTGTAATTGTAATTATGGAATAAACCAAGCCCTCGGGTAATAGAATATGTAACAGATAAGAAAGCGTGGATGAAAGTAAGGAAATCCATAAAACCGGAAACATAACCCGGAGAGCGAAGTCATAAACCTTAAGCGATATCAGCTTGTGGGTGATCATAAGACGCACAATAAACATAAGTATATTAACGATGATTGCCACAACAAAAACGGAATAGGCTTGTCCTCCCAACTTCAATACAATCAAATCCAATATGAAAATAAGAATCTGCATTGACCCCAATATGAGTTCATACTCTCTCATCTTACCCGGAGCTCTTGCCGCAGTGGTGATGGGCATGCTGATAGATAATATCAGGGATTCAATCAATGCCAGTCTTGTGAATAATACGGCACCTTCAGGAACAGTCTTTAGCCATATTTTTAAAATAACATCCATTTCGAGGAAAAGCGGCAAAGCAAAAATCCACATCAAGAAAAATGTCATTTTTGAGCCATTAAAAATTAATGAGAACATTTGTTGCCTGTCATTGGCCGCATACGATTTTATGATGGGAGGATAGATACCCGTATTGAAATTGGCGGAAAACACATTGATCTGTCCTGTGATATTGCTTGCGATTGCGCGTGCCGCCACGACTACCGGATTGAAAAACTGGTTTAATAAAATTGTCACCGCCTGTCCTCTAAAAACCGTGGTTAACTGGCCGAAGAGTGTCCATCCGGTGAAACTGGTAATTTCCTTAAGCAGGCCACGATCCCAATAAAATTTTTTGAACTGGCATTCTTCGTATTTTTTCAGTGCTATGCCGGCATAGAGCAGCGTATTTATAGCGGAAACCAATAAAACAAGGAACCCATAAACGATAAGTTTGTCTCCGGCGGCCCAGACCAGCATGAATACAACGCTTAGTTTCATGATTGCTTCGACGATTGAAACGTATGCGTATATTTGCATGTCTTCGTGGGCAATAATCATCGCCATGAATGGTGCCGCAATGATATTAAAAATAAAAGTCAGAACAGAAAAATGATAAAGTGATAAGGCTGCATCATATCTTTCCGGAGGTATTTTTAAATGATCGCTCACATACCATAATCCAACGGTCTCCAGGAGAATTGCAGCTATCACAGCGATAGCCACATAGATAACAAGATTGACGGAAAATATTGATTGTAACTTTTTAAGATCGCCTTCTCCTAATGCGAAAGAAAAAAATCGCTGGGTGGCAGATGCCATAGTGCCTCTAAGAAATGAAAAAAGAGCGACAACACCACCAATGACGTTATAAACGCCATAATCTGTAACCCCCAGGGTATTTAGAACTACCCTTACCGTAAAAAGACTAATAAGCAATATAAGGATATGCCTGAAATAGAGCATCAGCGTATTTCGGGCAATCCGTTTGTTGTTGGCGCTTTGGTTCAAAATCTTTTAAAGGATTGGGTATTGATTCAGTTTCTTAATCAAAAAACGCAATAATTAATCAATGAGGTTAATCGTTGTCTTTTATGCCCCGATGCAATGGTAGGCGAATCCCTTTTGTTGCAAGTCTTCCTTTTCATAAATATTTCGTCCGTCGAACACCGCGGGTTGTTTCATCAGGCGTTTCGCCACTTCCCAGTTGGGCATGCGGAACTCCTTCCACTCGGTGACGAGCATCAGGGCGTCGGCATCGATCAGGGCGTCGTAGGCGTCTTGGGCGTAGTGGATGGTGTTGCCCAACCGCCGGCGGGCTTCGTCCATGGCGATGGGGTCGTAGGCCTTCACCGTGGCGCCGGCATGGAGCAGCTTGTCGATGAGCACGAGCGAGGGGGCCTCGCGCATGTCGTCGGTCTCGGGCTTGAACGAAAGGCCCCAGAGGGCGACGGTCTTGCCGCGCAGGTCACCTTGGTAATGGCGGCTGAGCTTGTCGAAGAGGACTTCTTTCTGCCGCTCGTTGACCGCCTCCACGGCCTTGAGCACCTTCAGGTCGTATCCCGCTTTCTCTGCCGTCTTCACCAGCGCCTTCAC
This sequence comes from Proteiniphilum sp., assembly GCF_034331125.1. Lineage (NCBI taxonomy): Bacteria > Pseudomonadati > Bacteroidota > Bacteroidia > Bacteroidales > Dysgonomonadaceae > Proteiniphilum > Proteiniphilum sp. Next base: position 95,071 of record NZ_JAXQGC010000033.1, on the reverse strand, counting down.
GTCTTTGGGGAAACAGCTGCCGCCGTATCCGCAACCGGGATAGAGGAACTTGGTGCCGATGCGCGAATCGCTGCCGATGCCGCGGCGCACCATGTTCACGTCGGCGCCCACCAACTCGCAGAGGTTGGCGATGTCGTTCATGAAGCTGATGCGGGTGGCCAGCATGGCGTTGGCGGCATACTTGATCATCTCGGCCGAGGGGATGTCGGTGAAGATCATCCGGTAGTTGTTGAGCATGAACGGCTGGTAGAGCCGCGCCATCAGCTCCCGTGCACGGTCGGACTCCACGCCCACCACCACCCGGTCGGGGCTCATGAAATCGTTCACCGCGTCGCCTTCCTTCAGGAACTCGGGGTTGGAGGCCACGTCGAACCCGATATCGGCCATGCCCCGCTTATCGAGTTCCTCGCGGATGCATTGCTTCACCTTCTGGGCGGTGCCCACCGGCACGGTGCTTTTGGTCACCACCAGCGTGTAGCGGTTGATGTGTCGGCCGATGGTGCGCGCCACCTCCAACACATACTTCAGGTCGGCGCTGCCGTCCTCGTCGGGGGGAGTTCCCACGGCGCTGAACACCACCTCCACCTCGTGGAGCACCGCGCTCAGGTCGGTGGAGAAACGGAGCCGTCCGGCCTTGTGGTTGCGGACCACCATCTCTTCCAATCCCGGTTCATAAATAGGGATGATGCCCTTTTCCAGTTTCTCTATCTTGTCCGCGTCGATGTCGACGCAATGCACTTCGGTGCCCATTTCCGCGAAGCAGGTTCCTGTGACCAGGCCCACGTAACCGGTGCCAACAATCGCTATTTTCATAAAAAAGATTCTAATTACAAGTTCAAGCGCACTGCTTGGTTTTTGTTCCTACGCAGGTCTGTTCAGACCCATGCGTATATTAATTTGTTAATGTGTCCACGACTGGCCTGATGATGGCGAATATTTCCCCGCCACGTTTCCGGTCGTCTGTCCTGGAGCCGAAAAGGTAAACCTGCACGTCATCGGAAAAGTGTTTCTTTGCCAATGTCGTAATCGTCTTTATCTGGTTTTGATTCAATCGCATCTGAGTTTAATTTCTGCCATCGCCTTGCGCTCTTTTCGTGGATAGAGACTTTCCTGATTTCTTTGAAATCCATTTTTTGTTAAGTTCCGGGCACACTTCGTGACTACCTGTCACATCCTGAAATGGGGGTAGTCCAAAATTGATTTGGTAGACAAAAATACAACAAAAAAACATATCTCCGGCTGTTTGGGAAACGAAATTAGGGAAAAGCACGGACGTGGGGTTAAGTTTTTGTTATCCCGGCCGGATAACCCGTATCAGGTCGCGGATGATTGTTCAGGTAGATACTATTGGAATTATGCCGCAAGTCGTGAGATGTGAGGTAGAGCCAGAAGTGGGTGGTGGCGGGCTCCCAGTCTTCGGGAAGCGTGACGGAGGCCCGGCCGGCAGAGCGGGTGCCCCGCGCCAGCGTTTGCACCTCGGCGGGGTGGGCGGTATCGAAACAAACGATATGTACCCTGTCGTTATCGTTTCCCGGTAGGGACGGATTGACAGGTTGTGCGTTCCAACTGAAAACGGCCGTGTGGGAAAGGGGATCGAAGTGAAGCCGTATATCCGCGGGCAATTGGAGGGTACCCTCGGCAATTTGAATTTTGCCGTAATCGAGGTATAGGTCGGGATAGGTGCCGGCAACCGCTTCGCGGCAGGCTTTGCCGATCAGGGTGCGATAGACGTTTCCTTTGTCGGGATATCCTTGCTTGATGACTTTGCGCAGGGGGGCAAGCCCTTTATTCACAATCCCCAGTTTTGCCCGTTGCGCCAGTTGTCCGGGTGTCTTCGGGTCTGCCGGTTTGATATAACTCCTGAATACCTGCTTGCCGTCTTTGGTCAAATAAGCAACCACGGGACCTATCCTGCCCGACATCCCTCCTGATTTTGAAAGATCTATCCTTCCCATGATAATCCGTTTAATGGCCGTATGATGCCGCAATGATAATAAATTTCCGGGAGAAGAGCAAGACTTGGGCTTAAAATCGGCGGGGGCCTCCTCATAAATTGATGAGGAGAATATAAGGGGAATATGAAGAGGAAATGAGGTGGTACAAGCCCCGGACCGGGCTTGCCCCGTGCCAAAGGGGGGTAATGAAAATTTTGTTTCTATAATGAAATAGCCGGAAAATTATTATATTGCAGGTAATTCGTTTAATATCTGTTTCTTAGAGGTGTTTTTAATAATCTGCCATGGGAGCGAAAGAAAACGGATGCCATGTATAGGGCCGTTATGTACGCCCCTTCCCCGCAATGGAAGGGATGATTTTATTTTAATACAAAAGAAGTTGATATGAAGAATATTGATTTAACCGAATGGTTGGACTGGATTGACGGACAGGACGTGCTACTGAAAATGAACGTTGCCCCGCGCACGTTGCAACGGTGGCGTATCAACGGGCTGCTCCCGTATTCCAGGGTGAGCGGCAAATGCTACTACAAGAAGTCGGATATCATTGCTTTGCTAAATGAGAATTATAATAGGGAGAAAAGTGAAAAGTGAAAAACTAAAAGTGAAAAGTGAGAAACCAAGAGTGAGGATAGGGACGGTAACAGGATAATAGGAGGACAAATGAAGACAAATGGGTAAAAACAAGGCCAAACAGGGTCAAATGGGGACAGATAAGGAAAAACGAAGACAAATGACGACAAATTGACCGATTATTGCGCGACCCGTAGAGAATGGTGTCCTTTGCTTCCGGATAAGGCCAAGTCCGATTATGTCAAACTATTAAACAATTACAATTATGGGAACAATTAAAAAAGGTATCCTGGGAGGTTTCTCCGGAAAAGTAGGGAACGTGGTTGGCGCCTCGTGGAAAGGTATCGACTACATCAGAAGTCTGCCCTCGAGCATCAGGAATCCGAGGACCCGGAAACAGGTCACGCAACGGAACAAGTTTTCGTTGATGGGAAAATTTATGAGGGCAATTCTCCCGGTTATCCGGGTGGGATTCAAAAACAGCGCCGGTGCAAGTAACAGTGCTTTCAGTGCGGCCATGTCGTATAACATCAATAATGCCGTGAAAGGGGAGTATCCCGACTTCGGGATTGATTTCGCGAAAGTGGCTGTTGCAAGAGGTGGTTTGTATGTCGCGAATAACGTGATTACCGTTTGTGAAGCCGGAAGGCTGAATTTTACGTGGGACACGGACGTGATCAATAACGCTTCGACTGCAGACCGGGCGATGATTCTCGCCTATAACCCGGGCAGCCAGGAAGCAGTGTATGACCTGGAGGCCGGAACAAGAGGGGATGGCTCCGGATCATTGGCTTTGCCGCCTGCGTGGAATGGTGAAGAGGTGGAAGCTTTTGTGGCATTCATCTCGGAAGATGGCGAGCTGGTATCTGACTCCGTGTACGCGGGCAGGCATGAAGTGGTGCCCGCATGACGGTGTTGTTATTCATTGGGAACCGCCCTGCCTTGGGGCGGTTCTTTTACTCACATTCTTAAACAATGACAGATATGCTTCAAATAAACAGTGAATTGTTCCCTTTGCTTAGCTCGTTCATAGGCGGAGGGGCATTGGGGAGCCTGATTTCAACCGTGGTAAACCACAAGGAAAACAGGCGCATCAAGAAAAGCGACGCCACCCGGTCGGAAGCGGCCGCCAAACGGGAGGATGCCTCCGCGGCGACGGAGATGATGGGACTGCTGGAACGTACCGTGGCGCTTTTTGAGTTGCTGCAGTCGCAGCGGACGGAAGATTACAGGAGGATTACCGCCTTGGAGAAAACGATGGAGACAGAGTTGGCGTGGCGGAAAGACGGGGATTACCACTATTGTGAAGTGGAGGATTGCAAGAATCGCAAACCGCCCATGGGGACGTTTAGGAGAGAGTGAAAAACTAAAAACTAAAAACTAAAAATGGACAAAAGGGTGTTTTTTGATACAATCGGGCGGTCGCTTTTCAATGGGCGACTGTCATTAAGCCGCAGGGACGGTATCGAGACAAAGTTAAGTGCGTTCGATGTTTATGGCATCACGGATGAGAGATGGCGCGCCTACATGCTTGCCACTTCGTACCACGAGACGGGTGGCACGATGCAGCCGGTGGAGGAGACCGGCAAAGGGAAGGGTAGGCCGTATGGAGAGAAGCGCAAGCAAGATGGCACGGTGTACACCTACCCCGACCGGTTGTATTTTGGCCGCGGCGATGTGCAACTGACCTGGTACGAGAATTATGAAAGGATGGGGAAACTGTTGGGGTATCCTTTGTTGACGCATCCCGAACTCGCTTTAGAACCGGATATCTCGGCAAGGATCCTGGTAGAGGGGATGACGCGGGGAAGCTCCAACCGGGGAGACTTCACCGGGGTTTCGCTGGAAGATTATTTCAATGACCATACAGATGATCCGGTGAATGCCAGAAGGATTGTGAACGGCTTGGACTGCGCGCGCCGGATTGCGGAATATCACAGGAAATTTTTAGAGGCCCTGAAGATAGCCCTTGTGGCCTTCGTCGCCGTCCTGCTGTTGCCGTCGGGATTGGCGGGATGCAAGCCGGGCAGGGTGGTGACCGAAAGGATTGTTACGCGCACCGACAGTTCCGCCGTGTGGCAATTGACAGATAGCCTGTACCAAAAAGAAAGGCAGATCGCTTTCCTCCAGACGGAGTTAAAGCGGGCAGGGACGGAGAATATAAACTTCAGGAGCGAGGCCCGTATGCATGAGATCCATTACGATACAGCCGCCCCGGTGGATACGGCGACCGGCAAACAGCCCGTATTGCGTGAGATCATCACAGCCACCCACAGCCGCTACGGGAGGGTGACGCAAGAGGAGGAGACACGGCACGGGGAGGCGTCCGTGGCGCAAGCGGAGACTACCCTTGCCGGTCGGCGGCAGGAACTCGCGGTGGACAAACAGACACGGGAGGACAGGACGATAAAGGAGAAAACCGCCGCATCACGGTTTCCGTACAAGTGGTTGCTGGTCGGAGTAGTAGTCGGATTGGCTATAGGAGTAGGATTGTTGCGGCTATTGAGACCTTATCGGTGACCTTTAACCCCGGTTACTGTTCATTGTTCCGAATCTCCCAGTATCCGCCTTTATCGGGACCGATACGCTCGAGTTTGCCGCGAGCTTTCAGTTTTTCCAAATCCCGTGCTATTGTCCGCCATGTTACATTGTTTTTTTTTGCTAAATCTGCCATGGAAATGTATGGATTGTTTTTTATTGAGATGAGTATCGACTTCTCCCTTTCATTTTCTATGACATTTTCTATGACATTTTCTATGACATTTTCTATGACATCTGGAATTAAAGGTACCCTTGTTATAAAAATATCTTCTTCCAAAAACTGAATATCATCACTGCCGGAATAATCTTTGGTGTACTTGTACACATTCCTCAATCCGGTACCTAACTCTTCAGAACGCCCCATCTGGGTAAATATTTGCGCAATATGGGGGTTCTTGGGGAAGGGCTCAAAACTACCGGGAAGTAACTGTCCGTACACATGGGGTTTATTGGCGTTCTTAGCCTCAACCCTGTCCCTGTAAATAATGAAAGTGGAAGGATAAGCATTCATGTATTCCCTGTGAATAAGTATGTTAGCGATTATTTCTCTGAATATTTTGTCGCGTAAAGAAATACGCTGGTCTCCTTCCAAAAAGAATTTATCCGGTAAATGCTTGGCCACAAACGCCATCAGTTTGTCATACATTTCAATCAAGTTGCACCGTATGTTTTCCCGGTCGTCGTATCTATCCAAATCGACCTTGCGTAAAAGCGCATCGACTTTATAATGCGGTATGGCGCTTTGAATCATCTCGTCTTTCCCGAAAAGCAATAGTGCCGCCAATGTGAATCCTTCCGTCCCTGCGGCTAAATCACGGCGATACAGCCCGGACACTTTAAAAAATTCGTCGTCGGATAATTCATTCCAAGGGTGGTCAGGCCGGTTTATTTTAATCATCCGCCTGACTCTCTCCACCAAGCCCGGTACAAAGTCGGTCTTGTATAAATAGGGATAGACGGTATTCTCGGAGTATAGTGAATTTTTACGGACATATAGGCTTTTTATCTGATGATCCGTTTTCAGTTCAAAATCACCATCGGCACTCCGGTCAAAGACCCTCCCGTTACAACGATGTACCTGAGATGATGCGGGCACAAAAACATGAATCAGCATGTGCCCCCAAAAAATATCTAAAACTTAAACAAAATGCGAATGAATGGTAATAGGTGTCGGAATGATGCGGCTATTGAAAGGTATTTGAAAGTTCCGGCCACGGGAGGACTTCGCCGGATGAAGTGGAAAAACCGCGGTCACCGTTATATATGACATGGCAATCCTCCGGCTTGGTAGAGTATATAGCTGGCTTCCAGTGTAGATAGCCGGGTACGCGTTGCACTTCGTCGATGATGGTTTTATCGGAATAGGTGCGAAGAAAGCCCCGCGGATCATCTATCGCGAGCAGCCGACTGTCAGGATCTTCCATGGAAACATACTTGTAACCTGCCAATTTTTTCTTGCAAATTTACGATTTGAAAATAAATCTGCAAATTTTATGACGCAAAAACTTAACCATTCCTTATCCGTGGCTACTTGCCATATTTTGTATGTGCGGTTCTAAGATGGATATAATTGAACAGGAAAAGGTTTCACTCTTCCTTTTCCTGTTTAACACCTTGTACCACTTCCGCTATGAAGGGTTTCGTAAATATCCATCCGATGGCGGCTACCAATCCCAGAAAGAGGAAGCCGGCTATGATGATGGAACGCCGCGGGGCGCTTTTCTGTACCGGCACAACTACCGGTTCAATCACCGTAAGCACCGGTTTGGATTCCTTTACCGCCAGTTTGGCCTGCTCCAGTTGTTTGGCTAATTCATTATAGACAGTAAATGCGATATCGTATTCACTACGCAAACGCTGTTCGGTGGCGCGCGCCGAAGCGGTGGTCAATCCGCGGTTGGCGTCCTGGAAGATGGCGAGGCGCTCCTGCTTTTGTTGAAAATCCTCTTGCGCTTCATCAAAACTTTGTTGCACGAACGCGAGGTTGTCTTCCATCTTCTCCGACTTGAATGCCATCACGTATTGTTCCAATGTTTTGCGCACCTTATCTGTGATCCGCGCTGCCGCTTCGGCTTCGGAAAAAGTATAATCGATAGTGATATACCCCTCTTTGGGGTTCAGGTTCAGTTGCATCGATCCCTGGATTGCCTGGTATACCCGTTCTTCGTCTTTGTTAAGGGTAGGGAGGGACAGGCTGTCGGAAGGGTGTGCCTCTTCCTGCATATCGCTTCCGCGGATAGCGTTTATAAGCAGGAAAGGCAACCCGATGGTATATTTTTTGACGCTTCCTATAAGATTGAATGGCTGGTATTCTTTATTCGTATAGAAGTCGTACAGTGTGATCTCTTTGCCTTCAGACTTTTCCACTTTTATGGGGGTTTGCATGATCTCCCGGGTAAAAGGCACACTCTTCACGATCTGCGGATAAACGTTAGGAGAGAGGGTCTCCCCTCCGCTGGCCCCGGTACCGATATTGACACCCATCATGGCGGCAAGTCCGCCCAGGTTGCCCCCCGAGCCATCTTTTCCGCTCTGGGGAACGACCGTGCAATGCGCGGTATATTTTATCGGGGAGAAAAGGGCGACAAAGAGGCCTATCAGGAGGAAGATGCCGGTGGTCTTCAGGATAAACTTCCGTTTTACCCATAACTTCCGGAGAATCTCGGTTAGATCGATTTCATCGGTTGCCTCCTGCGATGGAATTAGGTTTCTATTATTATCCTCTGAATATTTTTCTTGTACCATCTGTCTGCTTTGTTTGATTATTTAACAAGGTTGCTGATCAACAGGGCGATGGAAGCGATGGAAGTGGAGATACCCAGTATTCCCTGTAAAGACATCGGTTCCCTGTCGGGTTTCTCGGGAACCACGATCTCGCAGCCCGGTTCGATCCTTGCCCAGCGGCCGGTGGCGACCTTGCCGTTGGCGTAAATCACGAAAGGCTTGCTTTTCATTGCCAAACGTGAGTAGCCCCCTGCCTGTCGGATATAGCCGCCCAGCTTCAGATTTTTCTGGTAGGTGACGGTATTGGGATACATCACCCCCCCGGAGATTTTGACGGTGTTGTTGAACTGGGGAACGGTCAACACATCACCCTCACGGAGGATGATATCGTCGGCCCCGCCAGGCCTCTTTAACGCCTTTTCCAGGTCGATCCCCACATACTGCACGGTGAGGTCGAGCTCATCGACAAAGGTAGAGTCTTTTTCCATCCGGGCGCGGGTCATCAGCGCCTTGCGGCCCCTTTCCATTTCATCGGGGGTAAGCCTGCGCAGCAGCCTGGCGCCTTTGGGATAGGCGTATTCGGTCAAACCTCCCGCCCTTTCCACCAGTGAAGAGAGCCGCTCGTTCCGAGCCTTCTTGGCATAGCGGCCGCCGAAGAGTATTTCTCCGGAAATAGTGACATTTTCCTGGGCTTCGTAGCCGGGAGAACGACGCACCACAATCTGGTCGAACGGTTGCAGGACGAAAGTGGGGTCGCTCGAGACGATCTTCCCTTCCTCCAGGGTAAAGGTATATACTTCGCTCATCGTACGTGGGACGGTGGTGCTGGAGGGATCCTTGATGCGCCGGAAAACGTCGACCCGTGCCGTGGAGGCTTCTTCGCTCAGTCCTCCTGCCCGAAGGATAGCGTCTTCTATACGCATGTTCAAGGCGAAGGGATAGTTGCCCGGAGCACGGACAGAACCGCCGACGGATACTGTAACACTATCTTCGAGAGAGAAGATGGAAGGGATATGGAGCCGATCATTCTTACGTAGTGGAATATCTGCGATCCGATTATTGAGTAGGGCCTCCAGATCGAATGACTCCATATTCTGTCTCAGATCATCCTGCTCACGATAGAGCAATGCACGTTGAAGATAAGCATCTCCTGTAGGTCCCAAAGCGACTTCCACCAGATCTCGTACGGTTTTGATGTGGTCTCCCACAGCATACTTTCCGGGGCGTTCTATGGCACCTGTGATCTCTACCATATTGGAGTATTTATCTAAGATGCCACCTACCTCTATCCGGTCACCATCCTGCAGTTTGAAGGTAGCGTATTCGGGTTGATTGAGGGTGTGTGCTTCCATCTCGTTAACGCCTTTCCGGTGCAACGTCACATTGACGCGGTAAGCATTGCCGCTAAACCCGCCGGCGAAGCGGATCAGATCTTCAAGCGTTTCATCTTCTCGCATCTCGTACCACATGGGGCGTCTGATTTCTCCTGTGATTTGTGCCAGTGTACTATACGGTTCTACCATCACAATATCACCGTCATGAAGATTAATATCCTGGGTATTGTTACCCTTCATCAGATATTCGTATAAATCTACAGTTGCCACATTCCTGCCGGCACGGAAGATGCGGATATTTCGGGTACTTCCTATCCTGGAAGGCCCTCCCGATACATAGAGGGCATGGAATGCCGACGCGAAAGAGGAGAGGGTATAGGTGCCCGGAGTGGACACTTCGCCCATTACATTTACCTTAATGGTGCGCACATTGCCTACGGAGATGGCAAGGAATGTGCCGGGAGTGGAGGAGCCGAGATCGGAATAGATGGAAGAGAACTCGTTGCGTATTTTTGATTCGGCCTGTTGTACGTTAAGGCCGTTCAGCATGATCCTTCCTAAACCGGGTACAACAATATAACCGTCGGGCGTGATGGTATAACGCACGTTTAGTTCGGAATTACCCCACACATCGATAATTACTTCATCACCGGGCCCCAGCACGTAGTTGGCCGGGGTGGGCATATTCATGTTGGGGGAGAAAGTGAGGTTGCCAGCGGTGAAAAAGTCCTGACCGTAAACCCGGTCTTCGGGCGCTGCCTGTACTGTTTGTGCCGTGATGACCGGTATCTCGGACATATCCCGGAAGCTTTTTTCCGAAGGGTCGTAGTTAGATTCCACGCCGCCGTCGGTAACATTCTGCCTCTCTTCATACTGCGCACGGAGCCGTTGCAGTTGGGCGGTGGTGACTCCCTTTCTTTGCAGTTCTGTGAGTATCTGCTGTTGCGACATGCCCGAGTTTTCGTACTTTCGCAACTCCTGTATGACCTGCTGGTCGCTCATCTGGGCAAACAGCCCGCAGGACAGGAAAAACAATAACGTGATCAATACGGTAATCCTGGTCTCTCTATGCATATAGTCTTAGTTTTGTCGTTATAAATTTCTGTGGTGGTAAAACGATCGTTTTTGGTTGCACTTTGTGACTACCTGTCACAATACATGCAAGCAGTTCCAATCGGAATACCGTGCAAAAATACAATAAAAAAACATATTCCGACCTTTCTGAAATAGGAAAAGTGAAAAATGGGGATGTGCATGGGAATCGTAGTTGGGTGATACTCAGAAAAACCAACGTTTTTTCTTCTTCGGTTCTGCCATAGGTGATTGGCCTGCCATGATCTTTAGCGCATTGGTTCCTTCGGCAGTCGCTTTAACAGCGTTGTAAATGACACCCCAGTCGGGAAGTCCCCCCAGGTTGCGGTCGTCGATAAACATATCGACACCCAGTTTGCGTGAAACCTCTTCTCCCAACTCCTTGTTTTCACCCCGGTAGTTCTCATTCTCCGCATAGAAATAGAGTCCCCGTTGGGCGCAGTAGTCGATGGCCTCCTGGAGGAGGCGGCCGCGGCGTACCGTCCACAGGATCAACCTGTGTCCGTCTTTCTGCATCTGCAGGAGCGTGTCGATGGCGAAAGGGATGGGTTTCCCGATGTCGGGGTAGGCATGTTCCACAATAGTTCCGTCGAAGTCGATAGCGATGATCATGTTCCTGAATGTTTCAATTTCGACAACAAAGGTAAGAAAAATGCGTGATTACTGCCTTTTATAGGCTGTCTTTACCTTGCGATCCATAAATTCGGCAATTTCCCGTGAGGAAATATCATATTTAGGTTCTAATTGCTTAAAGGCTTCATCTTTTGTAAATCGCTCATAATTACCTAATTTGCCCAATAGGTTTTTGCTTTTCATTAAATGGCCCGAATATTTGAGGGAATTGTCGATAATCCGGATTATTTCTTCATCCGATTTTTCTTTGAGAATACAGTAAAGGTCATAATAATCTCGAAAACTGTTTCTGCGCTGCATCGTCTCCATTTTAAGGGATGCTATCGTATCTATATCCGCCAGATATAAATTATTAAGAAAATGTACTTTATTTATTCGAGGAGCTTTTCTTTCCGGCGCATAAAAGGAAAGTTTAACTCCACCGTCAATAAAAAACTCCACTTGATTGCTGTCCAAAATATTTATTTTGTCTATGATATGCCCAGACTCTACTTCTTTAGTAATGGATTTGATGTCTATATCCATCTTTTCACCGTTGTGTTGTTGCCATCTCATAAAATCGAGGTCTTCACTAAGCCTGTTTTTTATTTGTAAAGAGAGGGCTGTACCTCCGACAAGGATGTAGGGCCTGATCGATTCCATTCCGGATATGGATTCGATAACTTTTTTCGTTTTATCGACTAATGATTTATCCATAAACGATTTCAAGCTCTGTTTAAATAATAGGTTTCCATCCTTTTCAGATATTGGACAGGATGTTTGATGTCGAAGTACAGATTGGCTAAACAGATATTCATATTCCTTAAATAATTTCCCTGGATAACCGCCTCGTCAAGCCAAACCCGTTTTATTTTCCCTTTGGGAAACACCTTGAATAATAAATCAATTTCGGGAAGATCCAGATGAATAAGCGCATACTTGATAAGGTTCCAATCACTTATTTTCTGACAAGAACTTTTATCAAAAGACCAAAAAACATTTTCTTTTTGTAATTTGGCCAATAAATACGACTTAATTTCATCTTTGTTGCGCATCATTTACAAAAATACAAATAAATCTCCGGATATGTCATGGCAAACTATAAAATCTTTTCCACCATGGAAACACTCATTTCCACTTCCGCACAACCAAGCTGGTGGATGCGGATGGCAATTTTGGATTTACCCTCCACCGTGATTAGCTCGCCTTCGAGGCCGGCAAGCGGCCCTTTGATCACTCGCACCTTCTCGCCCGGTTGCAGGTCGCCGGCACTGAAACTGACGGCACTGTCGGAATGGTCGAGCATAAAACGGAAGCGTTCCATCTGTTCCGCAGGTATCTCCGTAGGCGTATGTTCGCCACGCAAGGTCAAGTAACGCAGTACCGAAGGATGGGTGATGACACTACGCTGCCCTTGGGTATCGACACGCACGAATATCATCATGGGGATGAGTACCCGCTCCACCTTCTTCTTGCGGTCGCTCCACTGCCGCACTTCTTCCTGCACCGGCAGGAAGTTCTCAATACCCATTGCCGTGAGGCGGTCGCGTACCCGCTTCTCGTGGTGCATCTTCACATAGGCTGCCAGCCATCTTTTTTCTGCCATACTTAACGGTTTATCATAACATCAATTCCTGTCCCGAAATTAGTGCTTTTTCCATTCATGTACAAGGAATAGAATGGGATTTAGTCGAATTCCTTGCCATTTTTTGTAGTAATATTCAGGCATTTCTTGTAGTAAAACTTCGTCATTTTTTGTAGTTTTGATTTAATTTCTTAATTTTGTGTGTGTTGAATTTTTATTGAAATGGATGCAATAGGATACTATCCACGTATTTGTGATAGCGTATTACGAAATAAATTAAAGCTAACAGGTGCCGTATTGATTGTGGGTGCCAAGTGGTGTGGAAAGACGGAAACTGCTTTGCAAGCAGCCAGTAGTGTCCTTTTTATTCAGGAGGATCCTCAGCATAAAGAAGCCGCTAAGATGATGCCGTCACTTTTGCTGGAAGGAGAAACGCCACGGCTTATTGACGAATGGCAGGATGCGCCTGAGGTATGGGATGCAGTGCGACATGCTGTAGACAGGAGGAGAAAACCGGGTCAGTTTATACTTACCGGTTCGGCAACTCCCCGTGATGAGGTAAAAGCACATACCGGCATTGGACGTATTTCAAGAATTCTGATGCGCCCTATGAGCCTGTTTGAGTCGAAAGAGTCCAGCGGTATTGTCTCGTTGAGAGATTTATTTGATGGTAATCATGAGATCGAAGCGGTCAGTCAGCTGGATATACCCCGGATTGCACATTCGATATGCCGTGGAGGATGGCCGGGTGCAGTGATTTTTCCGGAAGCAGGAGGAGCTCTTGCCCGTGAATATACCGATTTGATTGTGGAAGAAGATATCAACAGGGTTGATGGAGTGGAGCGTAATCCGAATCGAGTGCGGCTCCTGCTTCGTTCCCTTGCTCGTAATATTTCAACGTTAACAACAGCAAATACCCTATTGAGTGATATTAGGGCAAATGATATAACCATCAATGAGCGCACATTGGATAGTTATTTGAATGCGTTACGGCGTATTTTTATAGTGGAAGATGTGCCTGCGTGGTCTCCTTCTTTACGGTCGAAAACAACTATCAGGACTTCCAACAAACGGCAACTGGTGGATCCTTCCATCGCAACCGCCGCTATGCGGATTGATGCAGACCGGGTGGTTCGTGATTTAGAAACCTTTGGTTTTTTATTTGAATCGCTATGTACCCGTGATATAAGGGTATATGCCCAAGCGAATGATGGGGAGGTATTTCACTATAGGGATAAAAATAATCTTGAGATTGATCTGATCATTTCACTGCATGATGGAAGATGGGCCCCGGTAGAGGTGAAATTGGGAGAGTATCAGGTGGATGAAGCTGCTGAAAATCTGCTGAAATTAAGACGTAAAGTAGATACGTCGCATATTGGAGAACCGTCGTTTATGATGGTGCTTACAGGGGGTAAATATGCTTATAGGCGTCCCGACGGAGTGCATGTGGTACCCTTGGGTTGCCTGAGAGAGTAAGTATTCGGACATTTCTTGCAGTAAAATGGGGACATTTCTTGTAGTTTTGAACTTAAAAACAGATATTCTATTTAATCCAAAACTGTTAACATTTTGAAATTGATTGCCAAAACGTCTCTATTTGTGCTAATTTTGCATCCGCTTCGCGAAAAGAGAGAGGATAATAACGACGATTGCCAATTCTACTATGTACAAAATATTTTCCCTGCTGATTTTGTTTTTGACCGGGACAACAGGGTTGTTTTCGTCCGGGCCGCCGGCGACGGAAGTGAGAGCGGTCTGGTTGACTACCAATTACGGGCTGGACTGGCCGCGTAACCGTACCAGTGTTGAAGTACAAAAAAAGGAGCTGACAGAAATACTGGATAACCTGAAGAAGCATAATTTCAATACAGTACTCTTTCAGGTGAGAGGCAGAGGGGAAGTACTCTACAACTCACGTATAGAACCGATGTCTACCCTCATTGCTCCTGCCGGGCCGGGACGTTCCGCGTTCGATCCTCTTGCCTTTGTTGTGGAGGAATGCCACAAGAGGGGATTGGCATGCCATGCCTGGATAGTCACTTACCCCCTGGGAAATGACCGGCATGTGCGCAGCTTAGGAGCAAGGTCTGTAACGAAAAAAAATCCTTCCATCACCAAACAATTTCAGAGGGAATGGTTTCTCGACCCGGGAAACCCGCGTACAGACGATTATCTGCTCTCAATCGTGAAAGAGATCGTTTCCGGTTATGATGTGGATGGGATCCATTTTGATTATATCCGCTATCCGGATAACAGGGGACGCTTCCCCGACGATGGAATGTACCGGCTGCATGGCAAAGGGAAAACGCGGGATGAATGGCGTAGGGATAATATTACCCGCTTTGTGACGAAAGCGTACGACCAGGTGAAGGCGTTGAAGCCGTGGGTGCAGGTGAGTAGCGCCCCGCTGGGACGGTATCGCGCGTTGGGAAACAACGGGGTAGGGTGGACTGCATTGGAGACTGTATCGCAGGACGCCGGTAAGTGGATGATGATGGGAAAGCATGATGCGATCTATCCGATGATGTATTATAAGGAGGGACTCTTTTACCCTTTTGTGGACGATTGGTTGAAGCATGGCAACAGCCGGATCGTGGTGCCGGGACTGGGAGCGTATCAGATGATAGAGCTGGGATGGTCACACCGTGATATACTGGATCAGGTGGATTATACCCGCCGGAGGGATACACATGGACAAGCCTATTTCCGTGCCAATAACGTGCTCTCCAATACGAAAGGGATCTTGCGGGAGTTGCAGGAGTATTACAAATACCCGGCGAAATTGCCGCCCATGACCTGGCTGAGCGATTCCATTCCCGACACTCCTTATGACCTGCGGGCGGAGAAAAATGAGGACGGGGTATTTGAACTTTCATGGGAAGGAAACGGTGAAGAGAGAGTGACTTATAACGTCTATCGGAGCGAAAGTGATACACTGAGTCTCGATAATGCGGAAAACCTGATGGCGGTGGGACTGCGGGAGCCACGGTTCCACTACCGGGCGGAAGACAATGATAAGGCTTATTACTACTATATTACCACATCGGATGCATATCATAATGAGAGCGGGCCGTGTATTCCGGCTTTCTTCTACCACTCGGAAACGGTGAAGTGAGAAATTAAGAGTGAAGAGTGAAGAATGAAGAATGAAGAGTGGAAAGGAGGGAAGGCGGACAAAGAATATCAGAATCAGGAGGAAAGTGAAAAGGTGCCTATGTGATTAAGTGAGGTGAAAGAGCAGGTAGTCTGTGGGGAAATGAAATGTGGTCGTGATAATTAGTAATTAGTAATTGGTAATTGGTAATTAGTAATTGGTAATTGGTAATTAGTAATTGGTAATTAGTAATTGGTAATTGGTAATTTTCAACTGAAAAAGAGGTGGAAAATCGAAAAAATAGAATAATTTTGTAACCTATGGATGGCGCTCAAAAATTGAAGCAACAGGTAAGAAGCGAGTTTATGGAGTATCTGACACTCCATAAGCACAGAAAAACACCCGAACGGTTTGCGATTCTCGATCATATCTATTCTACCCGGGGACATTTTGATATGGATTCTCTGTATAATTCTATGATTGAAGTGAACTTCCGGGTGAGTCGTGCTACGCTTTATAATACCATTCAACTGTTGCTGGATTGCGGGCTGGTAGTGAAACACCAGTTCGGGGCAAATATATCGAAATACGAACGTGCTTATGGTAACGAAAACCATGACCATCTTATCTGTACGACTTGTGGAGAGGTCCGTGAGATGACCGGTGATTTGCTGACGCCTGTCCAGCTCAAAAAGATCAGAAAGTTTAAAGTGAGTTACTATAGCACTTATATCTACGGCACATGCAGCAAGTGCATCCATGCCAAACGGATGGAACTGAGGAAACTGGCACGTAAGACTGATACAAAACAGAATAAAAGCAACGGTAAACAAGATAAAAAATGAAAGTTGATGTACTCTTAGGGCTCCAATGGGGCGACGAAGGTAAAGGAAAAGTAGTTGATGTGCTTACACCTCAGTATGAGGTGGTGGCGCGGTTTCAGGGTGGACCTAATGCAGGACACACGCTGGAATTCGAAGGGGAGAAATATATTCTGAAATCGATCCCGTCGGGAATTTTTCAGGATGGAAAAATAAATATCATAGGAAACGGAGTGGTGATTGATCCGGCACTCTTTAAGCAGGAAGTGGAAGGGTTGGAATCTTCAGGACACACACTCACCGACAGACTTTTCATCTCTAAAAAGGCGCACCTGATTCTGCCGACGCACCGCCTGTTGGATGCGGCTTCGGAAAAAGCAATGGGTGATGCCAGGATCGGCACGACGGGACGGGGTATAGGCCCTGCTTATACCGATAAGGTCGGACGTCACGGATTGAGGGTCGGAGACCTGTTTCACAACTTTGAGGAGAAATATCGCAATGCAGTGCTGCGACACAAGGAACTGCTCGACCATTACCGGTTGGAATATGACCTGCCTGCCCTCGAAAAGCCGTGGTTCGAGGGAATTGAGAAGATGAAGGAGTTCACAATTATCGACAGCGAACATTTTATTAATAAACATCTGGCAGAGGGTGGTTCGGTGCTGGCAGAGGGCGCACAAGGATCGATGCTGGATATAGATTTCGGTTCATATCCTTTCGTAACTTCATCCAATACTATTTGTGCCGGTGCCTGCAGCGGAATGGGAGTAGCTCCCGGACGGATCGGCGAGGTGTACGGCATCTTCAAGGCTTATTGCACACGGGTAGGCAGCGGTCCTTTCCCTACGGAACTGTTGGATGAGGACGGGCAACGGTTACGCGATAACGGTAACGAATATGGTTCTGTAACAGGACGGCCGCGCCGTTGTGGATGGATCGACCTGGTAGCGCTGCGGTATACTATTATGCTGAATGGGGTTACGAAATTGGTAATGATGAAGAGTGACGTGCTGGACAGCTTTGAGACAATCAAAGCCTGTGTAGCCTATAGGGTGAACGGCGAAGAGACCGAAGATCTGCCTTATGACATCTCGGATGGAATTGAACCCGTTTATGTGGATCTTCCCGGCTGGCAGACTGATATGACAAAGATGCAGTCGGAAGACGAATTTCCTGAAGAATTCAACAATTACCTGACTTTTTTGGAAACGGAATTGGGAGTGCCGATTGCAATCGTATCACTCGGACCTGACCGTGCACAGACAATTATAAGATAACTCCTGTTCGTGGATGAGGCAAAGGCTATGAACTTTTGCCGTCTCTGAGATGTTTTAGGAAGTGAAAAGTGAAGAATTAAGAATTAAAAATGAAGAATTGGGAATTAAGGGTGAACCATATTTATTAAATCAAATGAAATAATGGCAACAATCTGGATTATATTTATTGCAATTGCGGTGGCCGGCTGGATCGTACAGGGTACGCTGCAGAGCCGATTCAAGAAGTATTCAAAAATTCCCTTACGCAACGGGATGACGGGGAAGGAGGTGGCGGAAAAGATGCTGCACGACAACGGGATCTACGATGTACAGGTGATCTCCGTGAGAGGGCGGCTGACAGACCACTATAACCCGTTGAATAAAACCATCAATTTGAGTGAGCCGGTATATGGATCTTATAGCGTGGCGGCTGCCGCGGTGGCAGCTCACGAAACGGGACACGCCGTCCAGCACGCGAAAGGATATGCACCCTTGAAAATGCGTTCGGCACTGGTGCCGGTGATTTCGTCAACCTCCAAATGGGTCATGTGGGTGATCCTGGCCGGTATTATCCTGATCCAGACCTTCCCCATGCTTCTCTGGTTCGGAATTGCAATGTTTGCACTTTCCACACTCTTCAGTTTTATCACACTGCCGGTGGAAAAGAATGCTACCAACCGTGCTCTCCGTTGGCTCAGCAGTGCCGGTATTACCGATGCAAGTAACCACAATCAGGCGGTAGATGCCCTTCGCTGGGCCGGATACACTTATGTGGTGGCAGCACTCAGTTCCCTTGCTACATTACTTTACTACATCATGATTGCTATGAGCAGAAGATGATCCATAGTTAAATAATTTCATTTTGGTAGTTCTATAGGAACTTCCATCAAAAGGATTTCTGAATCCTCCAATGCTTCAAGAGGGAAGTGGTCGGTATCCCAAATACCATAACCATCCCTCTTGTCCAGTATTTGATCGCCCACTTTGGCTTTTCCCCGGATGACGAAAATATAGACGCCGTTCCCCGGTTTTTTGAGGTTGTATTCTTTTGATACACCACTGTCGAAATGGGCCAGGTGAAACCATGCGTCCTGATGGATCCACAATCCTTCATCTTCTTTGTAGGGAGAGATGATCTGTTGGAAGTCATTGGACTTTGCAGAATCGGCGATATGCATTTGCTCGTACCTTGGCGTGATACCTTTCTCACGAGGGAAGACCCATATCTGTAACAGTTCCACAGGCCGGTCGCTGTTCGCATTGAACTCGCTGTGGGTTACTCCTGTACCGGCAGACATCACCTGTATATCCCCATTGCGGATCACACCGCCGTTACCCATGCTGTCCCTATGCTCCAAATCGCCTTCCAACGGTATGGTAATAATTTCCATGTCGTTGTGGGGATGGGTGCCGAAACCTCCTCCCCCTTCTATATAGTCATCATTGATTACCCGAAGCACACCGAAATGCATCCTCGCACGATTGTAATAATTGGCAAAACTAAATGTATGTGCAGATTTTAGCCAGCCGTGATTGGCGTACCCCCGGGAGGTAGCCGAATGATAAATAGTTTTCATAATTAATTCTGGTTGATTGATATTATTTATGAAATAACAGCTGTTTTGCATGAATTGTTTAGTGTGCCGTACAATCGGTAAGATATTGTAAAGAGGAGGACAACAATTGTGCTCTTTTTTTGTTTATCTGATGGAGCGTCTAAGAAACTGTTTCTAACTTTATTAAAGGATTACAAATGAAGACGATTTTGATTACAGGCGGATCGGGAATGGTGGGCAAAAGGCTATCGGAACTGCTCATCGGGAAAGGATACAAAGTGATCTGGTTAAGTCGTGAACGGTATGTGAAGGCGCAGATTCCGCGCTATCGCTGGGATTACCGGAAAGGAGAGATCGACAGGGAGGCAGTGGAACAGGCCGACGTGATTGTTCATCTGGCCGGATCAAATTTAGGTGATGGCTCCTGGACGCGGTTGAAGAAACAGAAGATTGTAGAGAGCCGTGTGCAGACGGCAAAGTTGTTGCTGGAGACAGTGAAAAAGATGGATAAAAAGCCAGAGGCATTTATATCTGCTTCGGCGGTTGGTTTTTACGGACAGGAGACGGGAGAGAAGATATTCACTGAGGAGGATAATCCCGCAGATAGTGATTTTCTGAGTCGTACCTGCCGGAAATGGGAAGCCGAGGCTTTCAGGTTCAGGGATGAACTGGATGTACGTACGGTGGCGTTGCGAACGGCCTTTGTGATATCCAAAGATAGTGAAGCTTTCGGAAAGATGGTGCTGCCGACACGGTTCGGATTAGGAGCACCACTGGGTTCGGGCAGACAATACCTGAGTTGGATCCATATTGAGGATATTTGCCGCCTCTATTTGAGAGCGGTAGAAGATAGTGCGATGCAGGGCGTTTATAATGCGGTCGCACCGGAATTTATCACCAATGCCGGGTTTATGAAGACGCTGGCCAAAGAGATGAAGCGTCCTTTTCTTATGCCGCCGATACCGGCTTTTCTGCTGCGGCTCTTTATGGGACAGGCAGCCGATATGGTACTGTATGGCAGTCGCATCTCATCACAAAAGGTGATCGATGCAGGGTATGAATTTACTTATCCTTCGGTAAAAGAAGCAATAGAGGCTACTCTCTTGAAAATGAAGAAAATGGATATCGGCAAACTGAAGGAAGCAGCGGAATCGCCCGAATAATTTCAATTACATTAGACTATTTTTCGCTATGGCATAGCTCAAGCAAGCTTGGCTCTGCTCATTTAGCTTAACGAAATAGTTCATTATATATAATCACTTAAACATTTAAAAATCATGCTTAAATTAGATCCGTACCTCAATTTTGACGGTACATGCGAAGAGGCTTTCAATTTCTACAGATCCGTATTTGGCGGAGAGTTTAAAGGTGGAATCATGAGAATGAAAGATGTGGATGGAATGGACCTGCCCTTGGCTTTTAAAGACCGTGTAATGCATGTCTCATTGCCTGTCGGTAACGATCTGCTGATGGGGTCGGATACGATACCCGGTATGGGCAATCCTTTTCAAGCGGGGAATAATAACTATATCAGCATCACAGCCGACAGTCGTGAGGAAGCTGACAGGCTGTTCAACAGACTATCGGCCGGAGGTGAGATTGAGATGCCGATGGAGGATATGTTCTGGGGCGATTACTTCGGCAGTCTTAAAGACCGGTTCGGGGTAATGTGGATGATCTCCAGCCCATCAGGGCAACAGATGATGTAATTTCCCCAACTTTACTTTTTACTTATCTTATATAATCGTCCTTCATCCGTTACGGCATAGAGTGCACCGTCGTTACCGTCGGCCACATCACGGAAGCGTTGCCCTTCATTGGCGAGCAGGCGTTCCTCGCCTGTTACTTTGTTATCTTTGATCACAAGCCGGACAATATGCTTAGTATTGAGTCCGCCAATGAAGAGGTTATTTTCCCATTCGGGAATAGCATTGGAACTATAGAAAGCCATACCACTGGGTGAGAAGACAGGATCCCAGTAGTAAACAGGTTGCTCCATACCTTCTTTTTGTGTAATTCCTTCACCGATGATATTGCCACTGTACTCGATGCCATAGGTGATGGTAGGCCATCCATAGTTTTTACCCGGTTTGATAAGATTGACTTCATCACCGCCGCGCGGCCCCATCTCACTGAGCCAGAGTTCACCTGTAACAGGATGGATATCCAGGCCCTGCGGATTACGGTGTCCGTAGCTGTATATTTCCGGCAGTGCTCCCTCGGTACCGATAAACGGGTTGCCCGGGACAGGTTCACCTTCTGTGGTGATGTATATTACTTTACCGTGACCGGTATTGAGCTTCTGGGCGTTGGGACGGGTGGCGAGATCAGACCGTTCACCGGTAGTGGCGAAGATATGTCCGTTTTTATCAAACAGCAGACGGCTGCCGAAATGCATGCTATTGTCGAAATAGGGGATGGCGCGGTAGATGATTTGAAAATCCTCTATTTTTGTTTCATCATTGGAGAGTTTTCCTTTGCCCACTGCTGTGAGGGAGCCTTGCGCAGTCCGTTCGGCAAAAGTGAAATAGAGCATTCTGCTGCTACTGAAATCGGGTGCCGGTGCCACATCCAGCAATCCACCCTGACTCCGGTCGTCTACTTCAGGAAATCCTGTAATGGGAGTACTTACGTTGCCGTCGGTGGTGGCGATACGCATGGTACCGCCCTTTTCTGTGATGGCCAGCCGGCCGTCAGGCAGTGGTGTGACCGCCCATGGCTTCACTAATCCGTCGGCGATAACAGTCGCTTCGTAAGGAGTTGTCGTTTTCACGCCTGCAACGCGGGTTTGTCCCTCGAAAGCGGGTTTAAAATCGGGGTTGTTGGGCTTTTCGGTCTCTACCGGGGGCAGAGTCTCTTCGTTCGGTTCTTCTTCGTTTGTTTTCGGTGCTTCACATGAAGCCGAAAGCAACACAAAAGCCGATAAAAAAAGTGCTGTAATCTTTAAATAGTTCATAGGACTGTGATTTATTGTAATCTGATTGTTTTGAATAGAAAGCCAAACCGGCTCCGGTAGTTACCGTATGCTGTTGTTGATTGTGATCCGGCCGGCTCATTTCCTTTAACAACCTGTAAATTACAATTGTTCAATATCATGAGATACATAATTGGCTGTAAACTATTTTATCTCCACCTCAATCCACTGGGAACGGTTAGGTGGTGCGGGTGCAGTGACCTGAGGACGGGGATTGGTTTTGAGTTCTTCAAGCAGTACCTCTACCGCTTTCTCAATAGAGGGATCGTTTCCTTTGGCCAGTTCTTCGGGGCGGTCAATCACCTCTATATCGGGATAGACGCCAATACCTTCGATAATCCATTCACCGGTTTGGTCGTAGATACCGAAGCGGGGAACGGAGATATAGCCGCCGTCCACTAAGCGGGCGTTACCGGAGATACCAACCAATCCTCCCCAGGTACGGGTGCCGATCAACTTGCCTTCTCCGGTTTTACGGAAGAAGTAAGGGAAAGCGTCACCGCCGGAAGAGGAATAGCCATTGATAAGCATTGCCTTGGGTCCGTCATGTGCGATACCGGGCGTTTTCATGGGCTGGGGCAGCCCGTTACGGTGCCAGTAAACTAAGGTGCGACGGTTAAGCAGGTCGATCATCCTGTCGGGGATAAAGCCACCGCCATTGTACCGGTCATCGATGATAAGCGCCTCTTTATGATGGTAGGCATACATCCCCCTGAAAAGTTCGCGATTGCCTTCGACAGCCGTATTGGGTACATGAATGTAGCCGATCTTGCCGCCGGAGAGACGGTCGACCATTTCCCTGCGTTGATTCACCCAGTCCATATATCTTAGCTCCTGTTCGCTTGTGATAGTTTTAACGTTATAGCTTTTTGCCGCCGAAGCCGAGGGGCTGTTGTTGACTGTCAGTTCGATATACCGGTCGCCCGTATTCTCGAGCAGTTCATAAGGATTTTGGGCGGTAGTCAGCTCCTGCCCGTTGATGCGGATGATATAGTCACCTTCTTTTACGTTAATGCCACTTTCCGTAAGAGGAGATCGACGGCTTTCGTTCCAGTTTTCGCCGGGATATATTTTCCGTATCTTGTATCGGCCGGCGGAAAGGTCAGCCTCTAATTCCGCACCCAATAATCCTCCATTGATACGGTCTACCCGTGCGATATCACCCCAGTCGACATATGCATGCCCGGTATTGGTTTCGCTCACTATTTCGTTGAGGATATAGTCGAGATCGAATCGGCTGGGTACGTAAGGAAGCAGTGCTCCGTAACTTTTCTGAATACTTTTCCAGTCCACACCATGCAGATTATTCACGTAAAAGTAGTCGCGGAAGATACGGAATGCATCGGCATAGATCTGGTTCCATTCGGCACGGGGATCGATTTTCATATTGAGGTTGTCAAGATTGATCGTACCTGTGCCGGCAGCTTGTCCTGTCTGGTTTTTTGCTACACCGTAGTTATTACCCCGGCGATAAATAAACGATTTTCCATCTGCCGCAAGGATGCCGTAACCAGTCTCGTCAAGAATATCTTCGGCTTTTTCTTCGTTGATATTGTAACGCATGATCTTATTTCCGGTGGCATACAGGAGCCCCTCTTCTACAGCACCAATGATGCGATAGTTGCCGGGTTGCAGGGGTAACGCCTGTATCCGGTTTCGTGCGTTATCTATATCTATCTTTACTTTTATCTCTTCCGACAATTTACTATCACTATCTCTATCTTTTTCTTTTGCAGTACTTTTTTTCCCGTTTTTCTCCGCATTATCGTCTTTTTCCTCACCATAGGGTTCCCTGTCTTCCTTGTAGGGAGTGAGGGTTGTGCCATCGTCACGCAGTGGAAGGGCGTAGATACGGGTAGCGTTGTTGTAAAGATAATCGAACTCGAAACTACTGAAAGCGAGGTTGAAGTCGCGATTGGAGAGGAAAAAGAGGAATTTTCCATCGCGGCTGAATACCGGGTTACTGTCGGAAAAAGTGGCATCGGTAAGCTGATACTTACGGCCGCTGGAAAGCTGGTACACCCAGAGGGCGGATTGGTAGTTGGGAGACGATTTGCTGTAGGCTATCCAGTCGCCGTCGGGAGAGAAGGAGTAATCTCTGATCTCTTCTGCAGTCGCTTCGTCGATAGCGGTCTGCCTGCCCGTGGCGACATCCACCAGCCATAGCTTCATAGTGCGGTCGCTGTAGACGAGGTGTGTGCTGCGTGGTGACCATTCGGCCGTATGCTTCCAGGCTGCGGAGCCGTGGGTGACTTGTCGTGGGGTTGCTCCTTCCTTATTTTCGAGTATGTAGAGTTCGTACTCTCCGGTCGCGTCGGAGTAGTAGGCGATCTGTTTACCGTCGGGCGACCATACGGGAGAAATTTCACGGACACCTTGAGTATTGGTAAGATTTCGTATTTCTCCTTTTTCTACGGGTACGCTGTAGATATCGCCGCGAGCCTCGAAAAGTGCCCGTTTGCCGGAGGGTGAGAGACTATAACTGCCAATAAATTCCTTTACATTTCTGAAATAGGGTTGCAGATTGGGATTGTCGTAATGGATGGCTACGGTTATCTTACGGCTGCTGCCGGATGCAAGATCGAGCACATAGAGATAACCTCCGTTTTCATAGACCAACTTGCCATTACGGCCGGAGGGCCACATCACATCAAAGTCGCTATGGCGTGTAATTTGCTCATTTTCGCCGGTAGTCACGTTATGACGCCATATATTAAGGCGCGTGTCACGGTCGGAAGCATAAAAGATATTATTACCGTGCCATACGGGCCACTGGTCGGAACCGGCCCATTGAGTGACCTGTCGTGAACGGTTGTTTGCCAGGTCGTATGTCCACAGGTCAGTGGCGCGTCCTCCCTTATAACGTTTCCAGGTGCGGAACTCGCGGTCGACCGGGGTGAAGCAGAGTTGTGATCCGTCGGGCGAAAAGGTGGCGAACCCGCCGTTGACGATGGGAAGCGGTTCCTCAAATCCGCCGTCGATACTGACGGTGAAGTAACGTCCGTTACGGTCGCCGAAACTCGTGCGATTGGCCCGAAAGAGGATACGCTTGCTGTCGGGTGTCCAGTCGAGCACTACGTTATCGAACCCGCCTCGCGGTGGCATCTCTCCTACGGAGTTGTAAAAAGTAAGCTGACGTGCCGTACCTCCTTCGGAAGGCATCACCCATATCTGGCGGCTGCCGGAGTATTCGGCTGAGAAGGCGATCCATTTGCCATCGGGTGATATCTTGGGGAACAAC
The DNA here is from genome assembly GCF_034331125.1 of Proteiniphilum sp. Classification (NCBI taxonomy): domain Bacteria; kingdom Pseudomonadati; phylum Bacteroidota; class Bacteroidia; order Bacteroidales; family Dysgonomonadaceae; genus Proteiniphilum; species Proteiniphilum sp. The sequence continues at coordinate 69,707 of NZ_JAXQGC010000033.1, read as the reverse complement.
TCGATACCGCGGTGTGAGGTAATTCTTTTTGCGGAACCACCGTTGGCATTTACTGTCCAGATATCACCTGCATAAACGAATGTGATCAGGTTTCCGTTGATATCGGGATAACGCATCATCCGTGCGTCGTCCATTGCCGAAGCCTGTAGGAAAAAGAGGCTTGACAGGATCAGAGTAGTGAGTTCTCTCATAAATATAAATTTGTTATTTTGAGGTCAAAATTACAGTTTTTTTTCGAGAAATTCCTTGTTTTCAGTTATTCGATCAAATTATGGAATTTTTTCCATAATTAAAATAGGAAGTGAGTTATTATTGTTATACTTTTGCAGTGTATAACCTGTTTAATTGAAAAAAACACTATTATGACACAAAAACTTTTGATCAGAGATCTCACGTTACGTGACGGTCAGCAATCGGCTTTCGCCACGCGAATGAACCAATCGCAAGTCGACAGAGTATTACCCTATTACAAGGATGCCAATTTTTATGCCATGGAAGTATGGGGAGGTGCCGTGCCCGACTCGGTAATGCGTTTTTTGAATGAGAACCCCTGGGACAGGCTGGAGAAGATCCATCGGGTTGTTGGAGGGGTGTCTAAATTGACCGCGCTATCCCGTGGCCGGAACCTGTATGGTTATGCTCCCTATCCCGACGAAATCATCGACGGTTTTTTCAGGAATGCCGTCGCTTCGGGGTTGGATATCATGCGTATTTTTGATGCTTTGAACGATGTGGACAATATCGAATCGAGTGTCACGTCGATCAGGAAATATGGAGGGATGGCGGATTGTGCCGTCTGTTACACCATAGACCCGAAATATGATGAGACTCCTTCTCCCGGAAAGAAAAAAAGAGGATTGTTTGGTTTCCTTTCCCGGAAGCAAGAACCCGGGCATTCCCTCCATGCACCCATTTTTACGGATGAATACTTTTTGAATAAGGCAAAAGAGATGCTTGCCCTCGGTGCCGATATGATTACCATAAAAGACATGAGCGGGTTGATCCCGCCTTCACGGGTAGCCACACTGATCCCTTTGTTTAAGGAGCAACTGAAGGTGCCGGTCGATTTCCATACCCACTGTACGCCGGGATTCGGGTTGGGAGCCGTGCTTACGGCCATTGTCCACGGGGCGGATATCGTGGATACCGTTATCTGGAATTTCGCGGGTGGCCCGGCAGCCCCGGCTATTGAGTTGATTTATATCTTCTGCAAGAAGCTGGGAATTGAGCTGGATGTGAATATGGAGGCTGTGGCAAAGATCAATGAAAAACTGTTTGATATCCGGAAGGAACTGGAAGTATATGATGCCGTGAAACAGTTCCCCAAGCCGTTTAATCCGTTGATCGATATCCTTCCGGTTGAAATCGACAGGGAGTTTGATCTGGCTATTGAAGCAGTCGAACGTAATGATGAAACGGCATTGCTGGATGCCTGCCATGCTATTGAAGCCTATTTCAATTTTCCAAAACCTGACGAACGTGTCAAAGAGGCGGAGATTCCCGGGGGGATGTACACTAACATGGTCGCCCAGTTGAAACAGGTCAATTCGCTCGATATCCTTCCTGAGGCGATGAAGCTGATCCCCAGTGTCCGTCTTGACGCGGGACTGCCACCCCTGGTAACACCAACCAGCCAGATCGTGGGGGTACAGGCTGTGAGTTCGGCATTGAACCTGAAGAACGGCCGTCCCAAATATGCCAACCCCTCCAATCAGTTTGTTGCACTTGTAAAAGGTGAATACGGAAAAACACCTGTGCCGGTAGATCCGGAGTTCCGGTTACAGGTTGCCGGTACCCGGGAAGAAACACCTTATGACACTTCTACTTATAAACGTCAGGAAAACCCCGTCTTGGGAGAGTATGGGGATGTTCTTCTTGCAAAAGATGAAAAAGAAGAACTTCTGCTGGAGTTGTTCCCGAATGTCGCTGCAAATTACCTGAAAGGTCAACGGAAGAAAGAGTGGGAGAAAGCACAGGTTGAAAATCACATGGAGGAACAAGAGGATGGGGCACTCCATGGACAGGCGATCCCGAATATGCCCGAAAATGAGAATGTGCAGGTACAGAGAGCCGATGATACTCAGTCTCCCCAAGGATATTGCGTAATGTGTCCGATGCCGGGTAATATCTTGCATATTTCTGTAAAAGAGGGAGATATTGTAAAAAGAGGTGATAACATCCTTGTGCTCGAAGCCATGAAAATGGAGAACGATATTGCATCGGAAGTCTCAGGAACTGTGCACCGTATTTTTGTTCACCAAGGGGATATAGTAATGGAAGGGGCGCCAATGGTAGAGATCATCTGATCAGGGGTAATAAAAACCGGTTATGCTGAAAATATATTTGCTGTTCATTTTGAGAGCAGCAAATATATTGTATCTTTATGCCGTTTTCAATTCAATTAAAAGGTATAGATATGGGAATTTTATTGGTTATTCTTGCACTGGTTGTCATAGCGCTGCTTTGGGGCGTATCTATCTACAACAAACTGGTGAAATTGCGTACAATAGTGGAGGAGGCATGGAGTGGTATCAACGTGCAGTTGAAGAAACGGCATGACCTTATTCCCAACCTGGTGGAAACAGTAAAAGGGTATGCCACCCATGAGAAAGACACCTTCGAACGGGTTACTCAGGCGCGGGCAAACGCTATGCAGGCCGGTGATATAAAATCGCAGGAAGCAGCAGAAAACAACCTGAATGCCGCGCTGATCCGGCTGTTGGCTGTCGCAGAACAATATCCCGAACTGAAAGCCAACCAGAACTTCCTGCAGCTACAGGATCAGTTGAGCGTGATTGAGTCGGATATCGAGAAATCGAGACGATATTATAACGGGACGGTGCGGGAGAAGAATATCGTGATCGATTCATTCCCGAGCAATATCATAGCCGGTATGTTTAATTTTACCAAATCACTCTTTTTCGAACTTGATAACGAGGCAGAAAAAGAGGTTCCCCGGATACAATTCTGATGCGGTTATTTATCCCTTCTCTTTTGCTGCTCTTTTCCTTCACTGTACTGGTAGCACAGGAGGAAAAGGTATACACGTTCCATTCCGATATCAACGTGGATAGTTCGGGGGTTATCACTGTGCGTGAACATATCCGTATCTATGCACGGGGAGACCTCTTTAAGCGGGGTATCACCCGTTCACTGCCGCTGACAAGGCGGGACAGGGAAGGAAACCGGATAAGGATGGAGTATGGGGTCACCGAAGTGCGGCAGGATGGCAATCCCGTCGGGTTTTTTACCGAGAACGAAGGTGGGGACATGACCATTTATGTGGGTGAAAGAGATATATTGCTGCAACCCGGATTTTATTCCTATGAAATTGTATATGAAACAGCGGGACAGGTCGGCTTCTTTGACGAGTACGATGAACTGAGCTGGAACGTGAACGGTGAATCTGATCGCACCATCGATTCAGTGAGTGCCGTAGTGCATTTGCCGGAAAAGGCAGAGATACTGAGCTACCGGTGTTATGCCGGTGCTTACGGGTCTACTGAAAGTAATTGTGTGGCGGAAAACAGGGCGGATGGTTCGCTCTTTATCGGCACCGTCGATTTGCCGCCACGGGAAATGCTGACCCTCTCGGTCGGATTCACTAAAGGAGCGGTGCGGCAACCTCCGTCCGTCCAACCGCGGAAACTGACCTTCTTCGATAAAAATGGACTGGCAGTTGTGAGTATCATTACTGTCATATTGCTTTTCTTCTACTATATCCATACCTGGCGCCGATTTGGCATCGATCCGCCCAAGCCGGTCGTTATCCCTCAATTCACACCTCCGGACGGGCTCTCGCCCGCAAGTGTGGGGATGCTGTACAAAGGGTGGTACCTGGACGACCTTGTTACTACTTCCATCGTAAATCTTTCTGTGAAGGGCTATATCTTTATAGAAGAAGTGATCAGGAAAAAGGGGTTATTCGGCATACGGCAGGATAGATGCTATTCGCTTACCATGAAGAAAAAGGACGATGCAACCCTTCCACCTGAAGAGCGGGTGGTAATGCAGTACCTGTTCTCATCAGGCGATAATTTTTATCTGGATGGGAAGTATAATAGAAGTATTGAAAATATGATGCAGGCTTATCGGAAAAGTCTGAATCATCAATATGGGGCGGTCCTGAGAGAAGGACGCAATCTGAAATTCCATATTATTCCCTGGCTTGTGATGATCGCCTATCTGTTTATCCTTATCTATTTCGCAAATGAAAATCTGATTGGTTTCCGGGTGAATAAAATGGCGCTTTATATAACACTCCCACTGATGGTGGTCGCGTATCCGGTGTATGCCTGGCTGATCGTGCGCCCCGGGGAGCGAAAATTACATTATCGCTCTTCTATAGAGGGATTGAAGATGTACCTTGATTTTGCCGAAGAAAAACAATTGCAGTTTTTTAATCCTCCGTCAGTGACACCGGCCGTTTTTGAGCAATTGCTCCCTTATGCGATTGCCCTGGATATGGAGAAAGTGTGGGGTGAGAAGTTTGAGAAAACCTTCCTTTCGGCCTCCATGCAACCTGACTCTTACCGTCCCGCATGGTATGGCGGTACATACATTAACCCTGCGGCTTTTGGCCATGCACTCAACAGTACGCTTTCCAATACGGTGAATCATGCGGCTATACCACCGAAATCCTCTTCATCAGGAGGTGGAAACTGGAGCAGCGGTTCATTTGGTGGCGGCTTCTCCGGTATGGGTGGCGGTGGCGGCCGTGTTGGCGGCTGGTGAGAGACGAAGTGGTTAAGTACCACCAATTTTTGAACATAATAGTATGGACAGTGTTAAAGAGACAGTTAAGATCTATGATCTGGATGAATACAATTATCCTAAGTTCAGAGGCCAACTGATAGGGCTTTATCTGCATGCCTTTACAACCGGGGATTATAGCCAGCATATTGACCGTGAAACAGTGGAAGTTACATTGGATGATATACTGCAAGACGGATCCGGTTGTATGGCATTCGTCGGTAATCGGCTTGTGGGATTGCTTGCCGCTTTCCCTTTAAAAAGAGATCCCGATTTTCCTGCTGATACGTGTCGTGATATCCCGGTAGGAGAAGCAATCTATATAGCGGAGGTAATGGTGCATGCTGATTATCGGGGACGGAAGATCGCTTCGAAGATGCTGGATACCTACTTACAAGAAAAGTCGGAGAATTATTCCTATGCCGTGATTCGGGTATGGGAGAAAAACATGCCGGCACTGGAACTTTATAAAAAGTTGGGATTCCTCCCTGTTGCCACAATTTCACAGCAGAAATTGAGTATCGACAAAGAGGAATTTGTAATGTGGAAAGTTTATTTGGTAAAAAAAATAAGAAGTTAAGAAGTGAGAAATAAGAAATTAGAAATCTGAAGTTAAGAATCTTGAATTTTAAATCTTTGAATTTTTAAATCTTTGAATCTTGAAATTAAAAAATATATGAAAGAATTAATTACCAAAACAATTGATCTTAGAATCGGCTTGCCGGAAGAGAAACGGCAGGAGATCCGGGATTATTTCCTGAAAACCTGGGCAATTGACGAGTTACTATATACACAGTTGAAATCGGATGATGTGTTTTATATGCGTGGTGATCCGTTACGCCATATCATCCTCTTTTATCTGGGGCATACTGCTGTCTTTTTTATCAATAAACTTTATCTGGCAAAGATCATCGACCGGCGCATAAATCCTAAGTTTGAGTCGACCTTTGCGATAGGGGTGGATGAGATGAGTTGGGATGATCTGGATAATAACCATTACGACTGGCCGCCGGTATCGGAGGTGCGGGTTTACCGCGATAAGGCAAAAGAGTTGATCCTGAACGTGATTGACAATACCCCGCTTGAGTTGCCGATCGATTGGGAGAGTCCTTTCTGGATTGTGATGATGGGGATCGAGCATGAACGGATCCACTTGGAGACCTCTTCAGTGTTGATCCGTCAGCTGCCCTTGGACCAGGTGGTTGAAGGCCGGTTCGGCGAGCGGTGCAATGCCGGTGGTGAGGCACCGGTTAACGAATTGATACCGGTTGCAGGTGCCACAATGAAATTAGGAAAACCCATAGATCATCCGCTTTATGGATGGGATAATGAATATGGCGCTTATGAGGAAGAGGTAGCCGATTTCTCTGCAGCGAAATATCTGGTTTCTAACAAGGAGTTCCTTCAATTCATAGACGATAAAGGATATGAAACGGAGGATTATTGGACTGAGGAGGGATGGAATTGGCGTAATTTTAAGCAGGCACAGATGCCGCTATTCTGGAGGAAGGATGAGAACGGTTACCGGTTGAGGCTTGTGGCTGAAGAGATTCCTATGCCGTGGAACTGGCCGGTGGAAGTGAACTATCTGGAAGCAAAAGCCTTCTGTAACTGGAAGAGTGCGAAGACGGGACGTAACTTCAGATTGCCCACTGAAGCGGAATGGTACCGTCTGCATAAGGCAGCAGGCCTGACGGAGGTGACGGAGTGGGAGCAAGCGCCGGGCAATATTAATCTGGAATATTTTACATCGCCATGCCCTGTGGATACATTCGAACAGGGAGGCTTCTTTGATGTGGTCGGTAATGTGTGGCAATGGACCGAGACACCTATCACGGGTTTTCCCGGCTTTAAGGTGCATCCGATGTATGACGATTTCTCCACGCCGACCTTCGACGGAAAGCATAATCTCATCAAGGGAGGTTCCTGGATATCGACCGGCAACGAAGCTACCATTCACTCGCGATATGCTTTCAGGCGCCATTTCTATCAACATGCCGGATTCAGGTATGTAGAATCGGATGTGCCACTGGTGATACAGCAGGCGGATTATGAAACGGATGAGGAGGTGACGCTATCCTGTGAGAACAACTGGGGTGATACCTGGAATAATAAACCCGTTTTCACTATCCGGCTGGCAGAACTGGCGGATGACTTGCTAAAAGGTAATGCCACAGCACGTATTCTGGATCTGAATGCCGATACGGGACGGCTTGCCTTTGAACTGGCAAGAAAATACAAAGATGTGACCGCCCTCGACTTTACTGCACGTATGATAAGAATTCCCATCCAATTGCAGGAACAGGGTTATGTGCGGTATACGACGAAAGATGAAGGTGAACTGGTGTTCTACCGCGATATTGTACTGGCTGATTTCGGTTTGTCGGGAGTAAAGGGGAATATCCTATTCATGCAGGCAGATGCGATGAACCTGAAACCCAACTATTCGGGATATGACCTGATCATCATTCCTGCATTATTGGAAGAGTTAAGCGATCCGCTGCTGTTCCTGTCACACATCCACGAACGGTTGAACGACAATGGTTATTTAATATTGGCGTCGGACTACGAGTGGGACAGGGCCAGGACGCCAAGGGATAAATGGCCGGGAGGTTTTAAAAGGTATGGGGAACCGGTGACATCGCTCGATGGTATAAAAGCGACGTTGGCACCACAGTTCGAGCTCATATCTGATCCACAGGAGATCAAGAGGACGATAAAAAGATCGTCGCGTTTGATGGAAAACCGGACGTTGCAGGTTACAATCTGGAAGAAGAAATAATTGTTTGATTGCAAAATATCGTCAGACGATGATTTAGTTGCAATAGTGCTACTCTAAGAAACTGTTTAAATTTTATTGCTATACTATTTTGACTCTATTTTGGGATAGATTTTTTATTTTTTTCTTGCGGATTTAGCGGGCTAAATCAAAAGGAAAAAGTGAAAAAGATGCGCAAAAGAGACCAAAATAGTAGCAAAGAAAAATAGACAGTCCAATTATAAAAAATATTTCGGTAAAATTTAAACAGTTTCTAAAAGTCTAATTAAACCAGCGGGTGAGGGAGTTGAAGATATTTTCACTCTCTTTCCGCTTTTTTCCACGGAGACCATTGTCAGGAGCAAGTACTTTTAACCCTTTATGGATAGTTTCTACCTTGATTTCATTGCCGGTCCTCACCGGCTCACCATCCACATGCATCATCCCGGCACGGGAGCGTTTAATAAGAAGGTTGCGGGTGATTAAAGAGGTCATCTTACTGTTCTTGTCGATATTGTTCGTAAAGAGCTGGATGGTCGTTTGAGGTACTTCGATGGCATTGAGAGGTTTCAATATGGATACATTCATCATGCCGTCGTCCATACTGGCTCCCGGTGCGATATGCGCGTCGTTGCCATACTGCGATGCATTGGCACATGTCAGTATGAAAGCGCGCTCGGTTATAGTTCCATTGTCGGTGGTAATCTCGTACTCTTCCGAACGGAAATCGACCACACTCTCAAGGATATTACGCACGTAACCCAGTGGGCCCCGCTTTTTGCCTTCTGCAAACCGGTCGCTGATAAAAGCATCGAAGCCGAAACCGCAGGTGCAGAAAAAGATATGGCCGTTAGCCATGCCGTAATCGATAGTACGCGTATGTTCCCGGAGGATGATCTTGATGGCCTTCTCGGTATCCAGTGGAATACCCAGTTCCCTGGCCAGCCCGTTACCCGATCCGGATGGAATAATTCCCAGCGTGGTATTGGTATGCACCAGCGATTTGGCTACTTCATTGACCGTACCGTCGCCGCCGGCCACAAGTACGTATTTGTAATTCTTCTTTGCTGCTTTGCGGGCTATCTCGGTGGCATGATCGGGATAACCGGTGATACGGATGAAGAGATCATACTTCCGTTGATCGAATGCTGCCGCTACTTCCTCAGGGATGTTTTTCTTGGAGTCCGTACCTGAAATAGGGTTAATAATGAGACATATCTTTTCTTTTGCCATCTGTATTATGATTTGACTTTGTACCATCCTTCCATATATCTCCAAGCGACTCATACAGGACCTACCTGCCGTCTCTTGCGTGATACCGCTGAGGATATTATTTTATAAACAACCGGCGCTTCATTTTGTTTTAACCCTTTTTATTTGCCCTTTAGCACTTTGTTTTTTACATTTCCATAATATAGGATGTACCTCGGACATACTCAAACAAGTTTGGTTTGTCTCTCGGCTTTCACTATATTTGCACCCAAAACACACACTTGTTATGCAATCTACTTTTATCCTGATCGTAATTGTTGTCTATTTTGGCCTGTTGATGCTCATTTCTTGGCTCACCAGCCGGAAAGGATCGGGCAATGATACTTTCTTCCGTGCCAATAAATCGTCCAAATGGTATGTGGTGGCTATCGCGATGGTTGGCACATCGATTTCGGGAGTGACTTTTGTTTCAGTGCCGGGGATGGTGCGAAACCTCGATATGACCTACATGCAGATGGTATTCGGCTTTTTCTTCGGCTACCTGGTGATTGCCTATGTGCTCTTGCCCCTTTACTACCGGCTGAATCTGACCACTATTTATGGTTATCTGGATCAACGCTACGGATCGAAATCCTATAAGACAGGCGCATGGTTTTTCCTGATCTCGAAAATCGTGGGTGCGGCGGCACGACTCTATCTGGTGGCTTTTATCCTGCAGACGCTGGTGTTTGACGCCTGGGGAATTCCTTTCGTGGTGACGGTGATAGGGATTATTCTGGTGATCTGGCTTTACAGCCACAAGAGCGGCATCAAGACGATTATATGGACAGACTGGCTGCAGACAATACTTTTTATTACAGCATTGATATTGATTGTTTGGCAGATAGCTGTGCGATTGAATCTGGATTTTTGCGGGGTAGTGACGACAATTGCAAACAGTTCGCATTCCCGCATTTTTGTCTTTGACGACTGGGCAAGTACACAAAATTTCTTCAAACAGTTCTTTAGCGGGATGTTTATCACTATCGTGATGACGGGACTGGATCAGGACCAGATGCAGAAGAACCTGACAATCCGTACACTGAAGGATGCACAAAAGAATGTGGTATCCTACGGATTGGCGTTTGCTCCCATCAACTTTCTCTTTCTCTCCCTGGGAGTATTGCTGATTGCCTTTGCAGAACAGAATGGTGTTATGTTACCGGAAGTATCTGACAATATTCTGCCCGCAATTGCAAGCGGATACCTTGGACAGACGGTGTTGGGAATTTTTATTGTGGGAATTGTTGCGGCAGCCTTTTCGAGTGCAGACTCTGCCTTGACGGCGCTGACGACTTCATTTTGTGTGGACATCCTGAATATGAAAGCGGTTTCTCAGACAAAAGCACAGGAACAGAAGGATATCCGTACCAGAAGGATGGTGCATATGGGGGTCAGCGCGGCATTTGTGCTGATTATCCTGCTGATTGAAGCGATTGGATCGGACAGTATCATCACCGCTATCTACAAGTTGGCTTCTTACACTTACGGGCCGTTGCTGGGCCTTTATGTCTTCGGGCTTTACAGTAAAGTGAAGCCGACGGATAAATGGGTGCCCTACGTGGCTATTGCCGCACCCGTACTCTGTTTTATCATTGAAATAGTGATGCAACAGCTATTCGGTTACCGGGTAGGATATGAACTGCTGCTGATGAACGGTCTGTTCACCGGACTGGGGCTTTGGATGGTTTCGCATGTGAAAAAAGGTGGGAAGGGGGAATGGACAATTGACAATGGAAAGTGAGTGGAACGTAGGGAATGAAGAGTGAAGAATGAAGAGTGAAGAATGAAAAATGAAAAGGGATTTGTTGATTTAACGATTTTGAATTTTTGAATTTTGAATCTTGAATTTTGAATCTTGAATTTTGAATTTTGAATCTTGAATTTTGAATCTTGAATCTTGAATCTTGAATCTTGAATTTTTGAATAAAAAATAATATGATTATAAAAAGTGCAGAATTCGTGATAAGTAACAGCGACTACCGGAAATGTCCACAGGACGGGAAGCCGGAGTATGCATTTATTGGCCGGTCGAATGTGGGTAAGTCGTCGCTCATCAATATGCTGACCAACCGGAAAGGGTTGGCCATGACCTCTTCCACGCCGGGGAAGACGATGCTTATCAACCATTTTCTGATCAATGGCGAATGGTATCTGGTGGACTTGCCCGGGTACGGTTATGCACGCCGCGGAAAAGAGGGACGGGATAAACTCCGTAAGATCATCGAGGATTATGTCCTGGAACGGGAAGCGATGACCAACCTGTTTGTGCTGGTGGATTCGCGCCACGAGGCGCAGAAGATCGATCTGGAGTTTATGGAGTGGCTGGGAGAGAACGGCGTACCGTTTGCCATCGTCTTTACCAAAGCCGATAAACTTGGTTCGGGGCGTCTGCAACTGAATATCAACGCCTATAAGGAAAAGCTGTTGGAAACCTGGGAGGAGCTGCCGCCTGTCTTTGTCACTTCATCCGAAAAAGGACAGGGCAGGGAAGAGTTGCTCAGCTATATCGAGCAGATCAATAGCGCATGCCAATAGCTTTAAGCCTGTTACAAAGTTCTTTTTTACACGGCTGTAAGTTCTCTACCCAGAAGATGCAGCGCGGCTTTTATCTGCCTGGTGCGTTCTGCTGATGGTTTTTTTATGCCGTAAATATATTTTGCCAACAGGCTTTTATTTATCCCCATGCTGCGTGCCACTTCCGACACGTTAAGCTGTGGAAAACGGTTGAATATGTGTGCTATTTCGTTGTCAGTATCCGGCTCTGCCGTATCAAAAAAACTGCTGATGTGAATATCCTCGTCCAGTTCCTCCCACCGCACATCATCCAGAAATTTTCCTATACGGAAATTGCTACGTTGGCTATCGGTGGCATCTTTCAATTGTGGAAACGCTTCTAACGGACGACTGTAGGTATCCCCCGCAGAAGTCTGCACATAAATACGCCCATCGGCAAACCATATATTTTTTATTGTTTCCATCATTATTATATTTCTTAGTGATCATTCCCCGTGAAATTCATTCCACTTTTCAATAATTTCATCTTGATAGGTTTCAATAATCCTTATTGCTTTTTTTATATCTTGAGATTTTATTCCTTTGTTATACACCGTTTTAATGGGATCAATATTTATTTTTGCCCTGCCATCCCCATTTTCAATATGAATATGTATTGGCAGGTGTTCGTCTGCGTAAAAGTAAAACCGTAACCCGAAAATAATAAATAATGTCGGCATTATTATTGATTTTAATACTGCAAATATAGGGCTAAAAATTTATCCCTCCAATTGTTTGACCGATTTTATTTTGTTAAGTTGTCTTTCAATAAGGCATATAAATAGCTTTAGGCCTATTATAGGGCTCTTTTTTACACGGCTGAACGGTTCAATTTTTATATCATATGAAAAACGATCAGTACCTTTGTCCCTTTCCCGGTTTCCGATATAAAGGATACTTCTCCCGGCAGGTTCTCAACACGTTCACGTATTGTTCTTAGTCCTATACCCCGTGAAGAGGCGGTAGGGTCGAATCCTTTTCCGTCGTCTTCAATAAAGAATTGGAATGTATCTCCGGTATATTCAAACCGAAGGGAGATATTGCCTGCGTCGGCATGTTTTATGGCGTTTGAAAATCCTTCCTGTACAATACAATATACATCCAGCGCAACGGTAGCTGTCAAACTGTTCCACGCTTCCCGACGGTAAATGGTGCACTGTGCATTTCCCTTGAAGTACTCTTTCTGCCGGCTGACATAGTCTTCGATAATATCGCAAAAATCGGCGTATTTAAATACCGGAGGCATCAGGGAGTGTGAAATACCTCTCAATTTATCGTGCAGTGAACCCAATGTCTGTTGAAGTGATTCCTTGTCAAACCCGTTTTGTTCGATTTTCATGTGGACTGCCACAAAATCGTTCGATATTCCGTCGTGCAGGTCCCGTGCCAGTCTCCTCCGTTCGGCTTCAAGGCCTTCGAGATACGATTGGAGTTGACGCTTTTGTGTCTCGTTGAGCAATGTTTCAGGATATAGCTTTTTCCAAAGCGCAAATTGAGACGTATAAACAGTACGCCGATTATAGCGACAATCCTCAGGAACTGTTAGAAATTGCGAATGCCAAATACAACGAATATCTCGTAGCCTGGAATGACGGAAATAGGACTTCATTGCGTGAAAAATACTATGATTTAGAAAATAAAACCGGTGATAAACTCCAGCCGGTTTACGATACCGATTTTTATAATGTCATCAGTGAGTGGCCTTTCAGTCAATATGTCTCTTTTCCTTCAGCTTATTATACTCAGAATTATCTCGGATATAAATCGGAAGAAATAGAAAACACGGACTTGAACCAGTGGTACCATTATGCGGGGATCGTTTATCCGGAAGTGGGAGACCTGCGTCAGTTGGAAATAGAAATTCGCGGTATCGAACAGACCGTAGAATGGTCCGATGACAATATCAACAATGAAACATCCGGCCTTGCCAAGCAATATGCGGACGCGAAGGCAGCATCGGCAACCGCAAAAGAAGAGTGGGAAGATGCTAAAGGCACCCCTGACGAATGGAGTAAGCAGAATGATTATCAGATAGCTCTCTCTAATGAAAATTCTGCAAAAAATAATTTGGATGATGCCCAATTCTGGTTTGAAATTTATCAAAACCGATTGGCAGAATACCAAAACGCCTATGATGTGTTGGGCGATGCCGGTAAGCTGGACGAAATAAAAGAGGCTATCGACGCGTACAACACGCAGTTTGCCGATGTGGCCGAAGCCTATTTCGCATGGCAGCAGGTACAGGCCGATGCGAATAAATTATTTGCAGAGTATCTGGCATTATATGATATTTACAACGCAGCGGATGATATTGACTCTATGATAGCCGACCGGGAACAGTCGATTAAAGACCTTGAAAAAGATAATGCTGATATTTCCGGTATCACTTCACAGGAAGAATTGATCGAATACCTCAAATCAGAAATAGACGCCCAGGAAAAAGTGGTTGAAGCCGCCCAGAAAGCCGCCGACGCCGCCAAGAAGGCATACGAGGATGCGCTGGCCGCGCTATAACATGATCCGATGATGGCAATAATTACGAAGTTAAAACGAAGAATATGAATATAAGAAGATTTTTACTGACAGCCATCATGCCCCTGTTTTGTTTCACGGTGCTTGCCCAGACAGGCAACGGACCTGCCAAAGGCAATGTCACGCTCTCGGCGACCGTGAGTTACAACAGCTATGCAAGCATCGAGGCGCCGGAAGGTACCCTCGATAGCTATGAAACGGCTGCATTTTCCACGAATTGGAGCGATAAAAAACTGCAGGTCGGTTTCGAAGCCGGCTGGTTTGTAAGCAACACGTGGAAACTGAATCTGGGCGGAGGGCTTCATTTCGCATATACCCCCGGTTATATAGGCGTTCCGGGTACTGGCGACGTGGCAAATGGAGGAATACCGGATTACCGCGCGGTGCCCAACACGCGGACATTCGTCTATAATGTTTCTGCGGGAGCCGACAGGTATTTCCCAACCCGAATCGATAACCTGTATTGGTACAGCGGGTTGCGCGTGGGGTTTGCTTACGGGCTGAATGAGAAGAAGTATGATGAGGCGGAATCCATGGGGAAGTCCATCGGTGAGACCTGGAACCTGCGAGCGGCGTTTACGTCGGGCATCGATTATTTTGTTCTGCCCGCATTGTATATCGGCGTTCAGATAGACCCGCTGGCTTATACCTACGGAATGTCGGGTATCCAGCCGCAACCGGGACTGAAACAATTACAGGCAGACAGTCATGGCATCGGCTTTTTAGCGGCGCCGACCATAAAGATAGGATTCATCCTCTAATCTTTAAATCTAAGCCAGACTTGAGAGACAAAGTGTCTAAATCGGGGAAGCTGTCCTTTACCGGGGGACGGCTTCCTTTTTCTGCCTTTTTCAAATCTTTCGTCCATACTCGAAACTCCGCAAAGATATAATACAATATGCCTGTTATTCCTTTACGCGTTACCGAACGAGCCGCCTACGATATCGAGCAATTCGTTGGTGATGGATTGCTGACGCAATTTGTTGTATTCCAGCGTGAGTTCTTCATTGAGATCATCCGCATTGTCGGTCGCGGTCCGCATGGCCGTCATACGTGCGGCGTGCTCCGAGGTGACCGAGTCGAGATGTGCGGTATAGAATTTTACTTTCAGGATCTTAGGAATGAGTTGCGTGAGAATGGTTCTCCTGTCGGGCTCCACTATATAGTTTGGAGCAGATTTTTCTCCATCGGGTATTTTCGGTTCGATAGGGAGGAACGGCTCGTTGATTATCACCTGCGAACCTTTAGTGAGGAAGTGGTGGTAGATTAACTCCACATGGTCTATTTCTCCTTTCTGATACATCTCCATCAGTTTTCCGGCAATCTGTTGCGCGTTATGATAAAAGGGACTTTCACTAATCGCACTGTAATCTCCTTGCGGTTTGAATCCCATACTCCGTATCGCTTTTGCCACTTTCTCCCCAATAGGATAAAGAAGAATATTTTCTTTTCCCAGCGGCATATAGTTGGCCACTACTTTTTTTAGTTTTTCAGTAATATCGTCGTTGAACCTGCCGGCCAATCCGGTATTGGAGGAAAATGCCACGATGGCGACCCGTTTGACGGCACGTGTTTGCAGGAAAGGGGAATCGATACTCTCTTCCCGGCCTGCGGCAAGCAACTGTAACATCCGGTACAGAGTCTGCTCATAGGGGTAGAGGCTCTGGATGAGGCGTTGAGTCTTCACCAACCGGGCAGAAGAGATCATCATCATGGCCGATGTGATCTTTTGTGTGGACCGCACCGACTGTATCCGGCTTTTTATCTCTTTCAGCTGTGCCATCGTTTCAGGAATTTATTATTTTTATGGTATCCGCCGCTACTTCTTCAATGATTTTACCGATCCCGTCATCTATTCTTCCTTCTTTCAGCGGATCGAGCACATCGTGTCGATGGCTTGCCTCCAGCGTAGCGAGAAACTCTTTTTCGAATTTCGCTACCTTCTCGAGTGCGATCTCTTTGAGAAGGCCGTGAGTGCCACAGTAGAGGATGGCAATCTGTTGCTCTACGGTCATGGGACTGTGTACAGGCTGGACAAGTAATTGCTCATTCTTTTGTCCCTTATCAATGGTCATGGCTGTTACGGCATCCATATCACCACCGAATTTGGAAAAAGCAGCCAGCTCCTGGTATTGTGCCTGGTCGATCTTCAGTGTACCGGCCACTTTTTTCATCGACTTGATCTGGGCATTACCTCCAACGCGGGAGACGGAAATACCCACGTTGATGGCAGGCCGGATCCCCTTATTATAAAGGTCGGCTTCCAAAAATATCTGCCCGTCGGTGATGGAGATGACGTTAGTGGGAATATAAGCAGATACGTCGCCCGCTTGTGTTTCAATAATCGGCAGGGCAGTAAGGGAACCGCCACCCTTGACTTTCCCTTCTAAACTGGGGGGAAGATCGTTCATCCGGACTGCTACATCTTGCTGGGAAATGATATTGGCCGCCCTTTCCAGTAATCGGGAATGAAGGTAGAAGATATCTCCGGGATAGGCTTCACGACCTGACGGGCGACGCAGGATTAACGACACCTCCCGGTAGGCTACCGCCTGTTTGGAGAGGTCGTCATAGACCACTAAGGCATGTCTGCCCGTATCGCGAAAGTATTCTCCGATGGCTGCACCTGCAAAGGGTGCGATATACCGCATGGCGGCGGGATCTGAGCCGCTGGAGGAGACCACCACGGTATAATCCATGGCGCCCCCGTCGGTAAGCGTTTTGACGATAGAGGCTACTGAAGAGCCTTTTTGTCCCACCGCCACATAGATGCAATAGACCGGGTCACCGTTCTCAAAATTTTTCCGCTGGTTGAGGATGGTGTCGATGGCGATACTGGTTTTTCCGGTCTGCCGGTCGCCGATGATCAGCTCACGCTGGCCCCTGCCGATAGGGATCATGGCGTCTACGGCTTTCAACCCGGTTTGTAAAGGAGTATTGACAGGTTGACGGAAAACTACACCGGGCGCTTTCCGCTCCATGGGCATCTCTGTCAGTTCACCTATCAGCGGGCCTTTGCCGTCGACCGGTTCGCCGATAGGGGAGATCACACGACCGAGCATACCTTCCCCGGCAAAGATGGAAGCTACCCGTCCGGTACGCTTCACGGTAAATCCTTCTTTGATCTCACTGGAGCTACCTAACAGAATGGCTCCTACGTTGTCTTCTTCGAGGTTCATCACGATAGCCCGCATACCGTTGTCGAATTCCAACAACTCGTTCGCTTCCGCGTTACGTAGGCCGAAAATCCGTACAACGCCATCACTTACTGTGATGACCGTACCTGTCTCATCGAATTGAATGCCGGTATCGATCCCTTCGAGTTGCATCCGTAGCACCTCGGAGACTTCGCTTACCCTGATATTATTATTGGACATGTATATTAAAATGAAAAATTAATAGTGAAAAAATAAGAAGTTGAAAATTAGAACTACGAAGTTGAGAAGTTAAAAAGTTAAGAATATAAACCCTAGGTCTTTATCAATCTCCTTCAATCTCCTTCAATCTTTCCGAAACTTATTCCTTATACGGGTCAATTCACCCGATACACTTGCATCCCATCTGAAATCTCCCAAGGTAAGTATGAAACCGCCAATGATTTCAGAATCAACTACCGATTCTATTTCCACGTTCGTTTTTACCATTTTCTGTATCCGGGTAACAAGCTGTTGCCCCGTTTTGTGGTCGATAGAGATGGCGGTGACCAACCTGCCGCTCTGGATATCAAATTTATCCCTATAAAGGTCGATGAAGCGAAGGGCGATGTACTGAAGAACCTCTTCCCTTTCGTTCTTCAGGATAAGGTCTATCATCTTAGAGAGTGACGACGGCACACTGCCACCACAAGCTGTCACGAGAATTTTCTTCTTCTCCCGACCTGACAGGGATGGGTTTATGATTGCACTGCGCAGTCGGGGCATTTTCATAAATATCTCCGAAAGCAGTTTCATCTTGTCATATACCTCTTCCTCTTGTCCCAGGCTGATAGCATATTGCAGCAGAGAGTCCGCATAACGAGAAGAAATGAGTCCGGTGTTCATATGCTGTTTACGATTTTGAGATATCCATTTCGTTGAGAAGGCGGTCAATCATCTTTTTTTGTTCATGTTCCGCACCCAACTTTTCCCGTAATATCCTTTCGGCGAGGGCTAGTGATAGGGTAGCTGCCTCATTTCGGATTGAACGAAGGGCTTCCTCTTTCTCTGCGCCGATTTGCTGTCGTGCCGAAGCGATCAGTTTCTCCGATTCCATACGAGCTTCTTCACGGGCTTTTTCTATCATCGTTTCCCGTCGCAGGGCGGCTTCCTTCAGGATGTCCGCTTGTTCTTTGCGGGCTTGTGCCAATATGGCTTCGCCGGTCTCCTTTATGCCGGCCAGCTCCTCGTGGGCTTTACGCGCAGCAAGGAGCGATTCTTCGATATAATTTCTCCGCTTTTCAACCGATTTGAGTATGGCGGGAAATCCGAATTTTGCCAGCACAAACACAGTGATGCCGAAAGAGATCAACATCCAGAACAGAAGACCGGGTTCGGGTGTAAGTAATGACATACCTTATTGGATTGGTTAGAGAATAAAACCACAGACAACCACTGCAAACAATGCTACTCCTTCGATAAGTGCCGCTGCAATGATCATGTTCATCCTGATATCTGAAGTCGATTCGGGTTGGCGGGAAATCCCTTCCATGGCAGATGCACCAATCTTACCAATTCCGTATCCTGCACCGATAGCAGCAAGACCGATACCTATGGCTGCCCCTAAAGATCCTAATCCGTCAGCGCTTACCTGTAGTAGTGTGCCGACTGTCTGTAATAAAACTGTAAGTAGTACCATATTATACTGTTTTTTAATTAAATGATAATCAAATTTTGAAGAATATAACTGCATCTGTGTAAAGAAGCGGCCAGTGCAGCATACCGCCAACCTCATACATGGCGGAAAACTATTTCTATATTACTTACGTAACCCTTCTCCATTCTCCACATAGTTATATACGTTTTATAGCAGAGCGATAGTAAGTAAAGAAAGAAAAGTCTTTATATGAAAAAATAATGAACTAAGAACCGGCTGTGATCTTATTAGTAACAACGTCCATTCTTAAAATGTTTTCCGGTGATTTTAGTAGAAGTTGTGGAAAGGATATATGATCTTTGCAATGGGAAGTCCTATTTGGATATTTCTAAAAAAAGATGCATAAAAGTGTACAAAATTGCTGATCCTTTCTTCAATAACAATTAGATCGATGTTATTCTTTATATAAAGAAAAGAGAAAGTTGTGAAAATATGGGTTGTTTCATTCGGACAATTGGAAGGAGAAAACAGATGCTCCATAACCGAATCACGTACAAATTTCAAATTGCCTGTATTATCATCTTTCTGAGCTTGATTTTCATGAGTATCGTGTAGATCCCTTTCCGACACCTTCATTACATGGCCCTGAGCGGTTTCGGTTCTATCTGAGAAAAGGGAGATACCCGAAGACAACAGGCCAAAAGAACCTGTCGTATGATCCAACAACAGGAACTGTCCTAGCATCGACTGCAAAGTAATGGAAAGACAAAATAGATATATAATGATTCGCTTCACCATGAATAACTTATTTATCTGAAAAATAACCTTATTTCCATTGAATAATTTCCTGCCCGGTTCACAAAGCAGAAATCAATCCTGGCAAAGTTAATGAAACTATTTGTGGAAGATCGTTGTATTTCGGATTATTTAACATCACTTCGTTTCTAAATAACAAACATTTCACCGCTGATGCCGAAACTTATGCAGCCTTCTCTGTTTCAACCGCTTTCTTCTTTTCGAAATGGGATTCTATTCGTGCGAGGCCAATAAAGACAGCTGAAAGCAGCGTGAAGACATATGCCTGAATATAAGCGATAAATAACTCCACTAGATCGATAAAAACGGTGAAGATAACCGACAGGACAGTCATGGAAGTGTTGATGGCCATCCCCATGCTCGCCGTGATGAAAATAAGCATTGTCAGTCCTAATACGATGGAGTGTCCGGCCATCATATTTGCAAAAAGACGAATCATTAATGCGAAGGGTTTGGTGAGTGTCCCCACAATCTCCACTATCGGCATCAAAGGAATAGGTACTTTAAGCCAGGTAGGTACATCGGGCCAGAATACTTCTTTATAATACTGTTTTGTTCCTGTTAAATTAACTATCAGGAATGTAATAACGGCCAATACCATTGTCACGGCTATATTTCCCGTCACATTAGCTCCTCCCGGAAAGAGAGGAATTAATCCCAACAGGTTATTCGTGAAGATAAAGAAGAAGACGGTAAGCAGATAAGGGGCATATCTTTGATAATCTTTGCCGATGGAAGGTTTTATCACTTCATCATTGATAGAGAGGACGAGCATCTCGATCAATCCAGTGAACCCTTTCCGGGGTTTCATCGGATCTCGCTTCAGTGAGTGGGCTACCCCCATAATGATTAGTATAACCAGTAAGGAGGCAAACAGCAGTGAGGCTGCATTTTTGGTGAGTGAGAGATCAAGTGGGCGAGAGGCACTTCCGTCTGCATCCGTTTCCATGATCTTTCCCTTGTATTTCCCTTCAGCTGCGATCTCAAATCCTTTATAAGAGTTTGCCCCGTGGTGAAAATGTGAAGAGGGGAACAGGTGCCATCCCGTGGTTTTACTGTGCAATATTACCGGAAGGGGAATAGCGATATACTTAGTGCCGTTACTCACAATCTGCCATTCATAAGAATCTGCCAAATGTTCCGTGATGAACTCTTTTGCATTTAGTTCCTCCTTTGCTTCATCCTGGTTTGATGCCCATACCGGAGAAGCTGTGAGAAAAAGAATCAGTGACAGACCTGATATATATAATGCTCGTTTCATCATAACTCAATATCCTTTCGGGAGTTTTTTTGCTGTTTATCCTTATATTTAAAATAGAGTTCCATTCTGATGTAGATATATGTTTCCCAAATCAGGTTGACAAGATAGAAAATGATAAAGATAATCGCGAAATTACGAATATGAGGCTTGTCTAAAAACCAATATATGAGTATGAGTATAACCGACATGAATATCTTAATCATGCGCATAAGCATATAGAGGTTGACCATCTTTTTGGGTTCGTCGACGGGAGTGCGCCTGAACTGAAAAATGAAAATGAGCCCCATCAGATAGAAAAAGAGAGGAATAATGAAGTAGTAGTCAACCATCGTTTCCGGAAAGAACTTATTCAGGATAAACCAAATGCCGGATCCCGTAATGAGTAGCATGATTGTATGAACGATAAGAAAATATATTGTGAGCTTCTTCATTATTTTCAATGGATTTTATCAATACAAACCGTAACTTTATTGTCGTGCATTTCCATTAATCCGTCTGAAACTTCGATCTGCCGGATTTTACCCTTCACTATGAAAGAAAGTACTCCTTTTGTCAGCGATGAAATAATGGGAGCATGGTTGTTCAGTATCTGGAATGATCCCAACATACCTGGGAGGGTGACGGAGTCTGCCTCACCTCTATAAAAAACAGATTCGGGTGTAAGAATTTCCAGTGTCATATTTCTAAATTACCAATTATAAATTACTAATTACCAATTACCAATTACTAATTACCAATTACTAATTACCAATTACTAATTACCAATTAATTGAAAATAGAGCTAAGAACCAAGAGTCAAGACACAAGATTTGGAATTCAATCTTAGCTAATCTTAGTCAATCTCAAATCATCAAATCAATAAATCATCAAATCAGTTTATTGGCTCTTTTCCATTAGCTTATCGCCTTTTTCAATCGCTTCTTCGATGGTACCCACGCTCATAAATGCCGATTCGGGATAATGATCGAGACCACCGTCGAGGATCATTTTGAATCCTTTTATGGTGTCTTCAATAGAAACCATTACGCCGGGTTGTCCGGTATACTGTTCTGCCATAAAAAAGGGTTGAGACAGGAAACGTTGTACCTTACGGGCGCGGTTCACTGTGAGACGGTCTTCATCCGAAAGTTCTTCCATTCCCAGTATGGAGATGATATCCTGCAATTCTTTATATCGTTGCAGTATTTGTTTTACCCGCATGGCCGTGTTGTAATGCTCTTCACCCACGATATGCGGGTCGAGGATACGGGATGATGATTCCAGCGGGTCTACCGCAGGATAGATGCCCAAAGAGGCAATTTTACGGCTGAGTACGGTGGTAGCATCGAGATAGCTGAATGTGGTTGCCGGCGCCGGATCAGTAAGGTCATCAGCCGGTACATATACTGCCTGGATCGAGGTGATGGAACCGTATTTGGTGGAGGCAATCCGTTCCTGTAGTGTTCCCATCTCTGAGGCAAGTGTAGGTTGATAACCTACGGCGGAAGGCATACGTCCCAACAGCGCAGATACTTCGGATCCCGCCTGTACGAACCGGAAGATATTGTCGATAAACAGTAGAGTATCGCTACCTTCACCACCCATATCACGAAACGATTCAGCTACAGCCAACCCGGTAAGGGCGACCGATGCACGGGCACCGGGAGGTTCATTCATCTGTCCGAAGACCAACGTGGTCTGGGATTTTTTAACCTCTTCATAATCGACTTTGCTCAAATCCCATCTTCCCTCCTCCATCGCCTTTTTGAACTCATCGCCGTACCTGATAACTCCTGATCCGATCATTTCCCGGAGCAGGTCGTTTCCCTCACGTGTCCGTTCGCCTACACCTGCAAAGACGGAATAACCGTTATGCCCTTTGGCGATATTGTTGATCAGCTCCATGATGACGACGGTCTTTCCTACGCCGGCACCGCCGAACAGGCCTATCTTTCCCCCTTTCAGGTAGGGTTGTAGCAGATCGATCACCTTTATGCCTGTGAAAAGTACTTCCTCAGAGGTGACAAGGTCTTCGAATTTAGGAGCAGGGCGATGGATGGGATACTGGTTTTCACGGCTAAGATCTGAGAGTCCGTCGATAGGACTACCGATCACATTAAGTAACCGTCCCTTGATCTGTTCTCCTACTGGAACACTAATGGGACGACCTAACGCTTCAACCGGAAGACCGCGACTTAGTCCGTCGGTGCTTTCCATTGCCACGGTGCGGACAATATTTTCACCGATATGATGTTGTACTTCCAGGAAAATATTCTGTCCGTCGGAACGCTTTACGTAAAGGGCATCGTCGATAGCAGGGAGTTTTGCTTCCTGTGATCCGGAAAGTTCAAAATGTACATCTACTACCGGCCCTATGATTTGAGAAATGTGTCCGTTTAATGCCGACATAATTATTTGGATATGGTTGTATATTCAGTGATGGCTATGGGCAAAGGTACAAAATAAAACGATTGTGCAAATAATTTTAAAATTATTTGCACAATCGTCTGAAGAGCCACAAGCGAGACTTGAACTCGCGACCCACGCGTTACGAATGCGTTACTCTACCGACTGAGCTATTGTGGCTTGTAATGAGAGTACAAAAGTATAAAATTTTTTTTATTCTCAAACAAAAAACGGGCAGCCAAATGGCCCCCGTTTTTCTATTTACTATAAAAAGCTGTTACTTTTCTATTTTCTTTTTGTCTTGCTGATTGAGCAATATCTTGTAGGCTACAGGTGAGGCGACGAACAAACTGGTAATTGTTCCTACTACCACACCTATAAGCATGGCGAACACGAAACTTCTTACTGCGTCACCACCGAAAATAAGAATACAGATAATCACAAGGATAGTACTCAAACCGGTGTTGATGGTACGTGCCAGTGTAGCGTTCATAGAATCGTTGAAGAGCTCCCTCAATCCCCGTTTTGGATAGAGTTGCTTGTATTCGCGCACACGGTCGAACACCACCACCTTATCATTGATGGAGTAACCCACTATGGTGAGAATAGCTGCCACGAAGGTCTGATCCATCTCCATGGAGAAAGGCATGACTTTCCAAAGCAATGAATACAATCCTATCACAGCGAAGGCGTCTACTGCCAGGGCTGCGACTGTACCCAGAGAAAATCCCCAATTGCGGAAACGCGAAAGGATATAGATACCCATACAAACGAGAGCTATGAAGAGTGCCAGGAATGCATTCCGGATCATATCTTCAGCAATACTCGGTCCTACTTTCTGAGAACTCTGTATATGGTCGTCGATTGTTTTTCCGGGTGTTATGAATTCTTTTAATCCTTGTCCCAGCAGATCACGTAATTGATCTTCCACGCCGGCACCTTCCTCTTCAATCATATAGTTGGTGGAGATACGCACCTGATTACTGGAACCGATAGTGATAACGCGAACCGATTCGTTGAGATAGGGGTTAAGGGCATTTTCCACATCACTCACACGGACGGGCTGATCGAAACGAACAATATAGTTGCGTCCCCCCGTGAAGTCAATACCTGAATTCAATCCAAGCGTAAAGAGTGAGATAACGCTGATTACTACAAAAACTCCGATTGCTATGAGTACCTTCTTGCTGTTATGAATAAAATCGAAACTATACTCTTTGAAGATGGCTTTTGAGAATCCCGTATTGAAAGTGAGGTGTAACCATTTATCTTTGGATAACCGGCTTTCGTATACCAGACGGGTAATAAATACGGCTGTAAGGAACGAAACGGCAATACCGATGATCAGGGTAATAGCAAATCCCCTGATAGCTCCTACACCGAAAATGGCAAGGATGATACCGGTGATAATGGTCGTGAGGTTGGAGTCGAAGATGGCTGAAAATGCGTTCTTATAACCGTCTTCCAATGCTCTTCGCAGGGTTTTTCCAGCCGCAAGTTCTTCCTTGATACGCTCATTGATAAGTACGTTGGCATCGACCGCCATCGCGAGTGAGAGTATCATACCCGCAATACCCGGAAGGGTGAGTACGGCCTGGAATGCCGCGAGCGCTCCCAGAGTGAAGAAGAAGTTGAGTAGCAGTGCCCCGTTGATTACCATACCCGGGATGATACCGTAGAGCATACAGGTGAAGATAAAGAGCACTGCCAGGGCAATTACAAAGGAGATAAATCCGTCGCGGATGGCTTCCTGTCCCAACGAAGGGCCTACCACGTCTTCCTGTACGATACGGACACCGGCTTGCATCTTACCCGATTTAAGCACGTTCTCCAAGTCCTGTGCTTCCTGTGGCGTGAAATTACCGGTGATGGAGGAACGTCCTCCGTCGATACGCCCGTCCACTGTGGGGGCTGAATATACGTATCCGTCGAGTACGATAGCAATTGATTTTCCGATCTCAGCACCGGTGATGGTCGCCCAGCGGCTGGCACCACTCGAGTTCATCGTCATGGTTACTTCCCAGGCCGATCCCTGTTGTCCCTGGTCGGCACGGGCATTGGTTACCACGTCTCCATCCAATGCAGGGCCGCGCTTGCTTCCATCACCTTTAAGGGCGAATAACTGGAAGTAAGTTTCACGCTGATCGATGGGTTTGAATCCCCATTTAAACCGCACGTCGGCGGGGAATATATCTTTGTATCTGTTCAGGAGGAAATTCACCTCAGCTGTATCGAGCTTCGACACGGTTCCTACTACCGGTCCCACAGCTCCGCCCATTGCGAAGTAGGGTTCATTGAAATACTCCACAAAACTTTTGTTGATGACGATCTTTTCCCCTTCCTCTTCGAATAGAGGTAATGAAAGTGAATCACCCTGCAGAAGTGAATCTCCGGCTATGGCGTCCTCTTCGGCTTCTGCTTCAGCAGTAGTGGTATCAGTGGTAGCCTGACCCGATCTTTGCGCCATGGCATATTCGCTCGACCGTGCATTCATTTCGTTGAAGTAGGCCGCCAGTTCGCTCACATTGTATGTTTTCCAGAATTCGAGGTTGGCACTTCCTTGCAAAAGGTTACGTACACGTTCCGGTTCTGTAATTCCGGGGAGCTCCACCAAAATGCGTTCTGCGCGATCCAGTTTCTGGATGTTGGGAGCAACTACCCCGAAACGGTCGATACGCGTAGCCAATACATTGAAAGAATTATTGGCTACACTGGTCAACTCATTACGCAATATAGCGATTACCTCATCGTTGGTAGCGGTGGGACGTACCCTGTCACCCATCGTAATGCTGTAGATATTGGCCAGCCTGCCTTCGGGTGCTATCCGTTCATAGTTCTGCCGGAATAGCGTGATGAAGTCAGATGAACTGCCACGGCGGTTTTGAACGATAGTCTCTCTCAATGCCTGATTGAATTGAGGGTCATCGGTATTGGCCAGTGATGCGAGTACCTGTGCCGCATCAATTTCGAGGATAACGTTCATCCCCCCTTTCAGGTCGAGTCCCAGTCCGATTTCCTTAGCACGAACCTGCTTAAGCGTATAATTCAGATACACTTTCTCAGTAGAGAGGGAATCAAGATACTGATTCTTCAGAGCTAAGTCTCCATTGGCGTATTGATCCGCTTTCTTGTTGTATTGTCTCCCCACTATAGTAAAAGAGAGATAAAACAAACTGATAAGTGTCAGGATAATACTGAAAACTTTAATGAATCCTTTGTTTTGCATTTCAATATTACTTTTTGTTTTACTATTTATTTTCAGGTTATGAACTCCGTATACGTAAAAACAAAGGCATGTTGGATGCCTTTTTATTTAGAGCGTGCAAATATACGTTTTTTTTATCTTTTTAAGAACAATATCACCGGATAATTTTTCTCGAAAATTATCCGGTGATAAAGCAAGGTGGAAGATATACGGGATGCAGTCAATAATTTATTCGATAAATCCTCTATTTTTTAGCAGATATACCGGATTGGGTTCTGCACCGCGGAATCTTTTATAGAGTTCCATTGGATCGTCGGAATTACCTTTCGACAAAACGTTATCCCTGAATTTCGCAGCTGTGGTTTTATCGAAAATCCCATTCTCTACAAATGCCTGGAAGGCATCGGCATCGAGCACTTCTGCCCAGAGGTATGCGTAATATCCGGCAGAGTACCCACCACTGAAGATATGTGAGAAATAGGTACTGCGGTAACGGGGAATAATTTCATCGATCAGCCCGATCTTTTCCATAGATTTCTTCTCGAATTCACGTACATCGAAAGACTTTACTGTATTCTGGGTATGATAATCCATATCGAGTAACGCTGCTGCGACAAATTCGGTAGTGATAAATCCCATATTGAATTTGGACGCAGCATCGATTTTTGCAATCAGTTCATCGGGGATTACTTCGCCTGTTTGATAATGTTTAGCGTAAAGTTTCAATACTTCGGGGTGAAATGCCCAATGTTCCATGATCTGTGACGGAAGTTCCACGAAATCCCGTGAAACGCTTGTGCCGGCTACACTGCTATAGGTGACGTTCGACATCATGCCATGCAAGGCGTGTCCGAATTCATGAAAGAGTGTTTCTACTTCATCGAGAGTGAGTAGCGACGGAGTTGTCCCGGTGGGACGGGTAAAGTTGCCTACGTTGTAAATAAGGGGACGGATATTTTCACCTTCTATTACCTGCTGTCCGCGGAAGCTGCTCATCCATGCACCGGCGTTCTTACCTGTACGAGGGAAGTAGTCAGTATAAAATACCGCTAAATGGGAACCATCGGCATCAAGTACCTCATAAGCTTCTACTTCGGGGTGATATACCGGAACGTTTTCTAATTTCCTGAAGTTTAATCCGTATAAACGGTTGGCTACTTCGAACACCCCTTCGCGTACATTCTCCATCTTGAAGTAAGGCTTAATCTCTTCCTCGTTGAGTGAATATTTCTGCTGGCGGAGTTTTTCGGTATAATACCACCAGTCCCAGGATGCCAGCTTAAAGTTGCCTCCTTCGGCATCGATCAGTTTTTGGAGTTCTGCTGCTTCTTTTTTTGCCTGTGGCAACGCATACGCCCAAACATCATTGAGCAGTTTGTAAACGTTCTCCGGCATTTTTGCCATACTTTCTTCAAGCACAAAATCGGCATGTGTCTTATAACCCAGCATTTGCGCTTTTTCGATACGCAGGTTTACTATGTCGTTGATGATTTGTTTATTGTCATTCTTGTTATCGTTGTCACCGCGCATATACATGGCTTTGTATAGTTTTTCACGGAGGTCACGTTTTTCTGAATATTGCAGGAAGGGGAGCCAGCTTGGCTTTTGCAGGCCGAATACCCATTTCCCTTCTTCACCGGCAGCGTTGGCAGCCTCTGCAGCCGCGGCAATAACACCTTCGGGAAGTCCTGCGAGATCTTCCTCATTATCGACCACTAATTTGAAATCGTTGGTTTCATTCAACAGGTTATTTCCGAATGCAAGGGTGAGTGAGGATAATTCCTTGTTGATCTCACGCAATCTCGACTTTTCTGCTTCACTTAACAGTATCCCTGAGCGTACAAAATTCTTGTAATAATTATCCAACACCCGGTATTGTTCGGTATTAAGATTCATGCCCGTGGTGTCGTCGTGCAGCGTTTTGATGCGGTTGAATAATTTTTCGTTCAAATTGATATTGTCACGATGTTCCGACAAAAGAGGAGAGAGTTCCACGGCCAACGCCTGAATGGAGTCGTTGGTTTCAGCGCTTCTCAAACCGTAAAATACGCGGGAGACACGGGTCAGTATCCTTCCACTGTTTTCCATTGCCACAATGGTGTTTTCGAAAGTGGGCGCTTCGGAATTATTCGCAATGGCTTCAATCTCCTTAGCTTCTTCTTCCATTCCTTTCAGGAAGGCCGGTTTGTAATCTTCAAAAGAGATCCGGTCGAAAGGAGGCATACCGAACGGGGTATCGTATTCGGTGTAAAAAATGGCGCCGGGCTCACCACCGGTTTTACCGGTATTGGCGTTGTTGCAGGCAAGTAATGTCATAACTGCTAATAAAATAAAAAGAAATTTTCTCATTCGACTTCTAATTAAATATGATTTAAACAATTGAAAAAAACCTGGGTAATCGGTTTCATATAAAATAAGAAACTGTTTTGAATTTTACGAGTAATTATTTTACACTTATTTTTTCACTCTTTCATCTTGTTTTTTGCCCTTTTTTGCGCCTTCGAATTTTCATTTCGTTCAAGTAGCCCGCTACATTTCAATAAATGAAAATCCAAATCCATCAAAAAATTACTAAAAAACAATTGATGAAAAAATTCAAAACAGTTTCTAAGTGCAAAGTTACGATTTTTACTTAAATATCGAAAAGTATCCATTGATTGTTTGCCCTTTACCCTGTTTTTTTACATTATTGAAGGTCAATATTTTTCTGTCAGATACTAAAGTGGAAACAATAGTGGTAAAATGAAGATCATAATAATGCCCACGATAAGCTGCAATGGTAATCCCACTCTGATGTAATCTATAAACTTATATCGTCCTGCTGACATTACCAACGCGTTGGGCGGCGTTGCGAATGGGCTGGCAAAGCACATGCTGGCAGCCACCGTCACGGCAAACAAAAACGGGTAGGGACTGACGCCTATGGTTACGGCAGATTGTAGGGCAATGGGTGCAAACAACACGGCTGTCGCCGTATTGCTGATGAACATTGTCAGTATGGATGTGGCAAGGTAGATGCCGGCCAATACCGATACAGGACCGAATTGGCTCAACCCGTTCACGATCGCATCGGCAATTAAGCTGGAGGCACCGGTTTTCTCCATGGCAATCGCCAAAGGAAACATACCCGCAAACAGAAAAGTACTTTCCCAGTTGATGCTTTTATAGGCCGATTCCACGTTGCGGAAACATCCTAGTATGATCATCAATAGTGCTGCTATCATTGTGGCAATCACAGTAGGTACTATATTGAATACCATGGCCACGATCATCAACACCATAATGGTTGCAGCGACCGGTGCTTTGTGGTCACGTGGAATTTTCAACGCATTTTCCATAGGTTGCCCGACCACTACCCATTCCGTTGTCTCCTGATTCAGCTTTTCTATATCCGACCATTTTCCCTGTACCAGCAATACGTCACCCGAAAGCATCCTCTCATTCTTTACATCCTGAAGGATATATCCGTCTTTACGTTGTATCCCCAGTATATTTACATTGTATAGTTGACGGAAATTGGATTCCTTTACATGCTTATTGATCAGTTTCGATGTAGACATCAAAACCACTTCTGCAATACCGATTTCACTGAATTCCAATCCCCCTGACTGAGAAACCGATAGTGTACTGCCGGTTCCTTCTGTTTTATGGGTGTCGATCAATTTCAGGCCATTTCCGCTGACGAGCGACATAACATCATTGAAATTCCCGAACACATATAATATGTCGTCTTCTTTGAAAGTGCTCGACGGCCCGGCCATCTTCATATCGACCGTTTTATGAAAGCGGTTTCGTGAGTGGATCCTTCGGATCTCGAGTATGCTTACATTATAAGTCTGGGTGATATTTAATTCCTGAAGAGATTTATTGATGAAGGGGGAGTTCTTTTCTATCAATACCCTGTAGAGATTGTCGGCCAATTGGTATTCCGATGCCAATTGATTCAGTGACTTATTTTTCTTTATAGTAGATTTTTCTTTATCCCTGCCCGCAACCAATAGTTTACTGAGCGGCCATAACAATAGAATACCAAGCGTCAGGGTAATCAAACCGACAGGCAAAAATGAGAAGAAGGACAACCCTTCGAATCCCCCGCTGACTAGTGCGTCGTTGATGATTAGGTTGGGAGGAGTGCTGATCAGCGTGAGCAGCCCCAGGCTGCTGGCAAAAGCCATCGGCATCAGAAACCGCCGTGAATCGGTATTGGCTTCGGACGCCAGACTCATCACGATAGGAAGCATCAGTGCTACTGTACCGGTATTACTTACAAATCCACCGATCCCACCGGTCACTAACATTACCAGTATGAAAAGCTTGAATTGATTTCCCCCGGCCAGGGCAAGGATTTTTGTACTGATCATTTTGGCAAGTCCTGTCTGGAAAATACCCCCACCGACAATGAATAAGCACACGATCATGACAACCACGGAATTGGAAAATCCCGATAACCCTTCTTCAGGTGTCAGTATGCCGGATAATACCAATAAAACGAGTGAAGACAAAGCGACGATGTCGGATCGTATCTTACCCCAGACAAAAAATGTGACTGTCAGAAGAATGATTCCGAAAACAATAAGAACATTTATGTCCATACGTTATGTCAGTTGCTGAGTGGGAAATTCATAATATGAGCACAAAGGTAAGAGAAATAATGATTACAGATGAAGGAAGTTTCCACACATTATTGAAAAAATGCAGAAAATTGATTTTTTTTGGTTATAAGAAAATAATTGATATATTTGTGATATTAAAATAATATCATTTTAAATTATAAATTATGGAAACAAAAGAATTCAATTTCAAGGGTTTTAAGACAAACGGCTTCCTGATGCTTTTTTTGATGTTGATCCTATTGGCGGGAATTGTATGGCTTTATTCTTCGCTGGAGGTCTGGGGAATCATTACAGGTATTGTTCTGACTATTATTTGGATTATCCTGTTTTTCGGATACACCAAACTGGAACCCAATGAGGCGATTGTGATGATCTTTTTCGGAAAATACAAAGGAGTGTTGAAAGAAACAGGATTCTTTTGGGTAAATCCTTTTATGACGAAGAAAAAGTTATCCATGCGGGCCCGGAACCTGAATGCGGATCCGATCAAAGTGAACGACAAAGTAGGGAATCCGGTACTGATAGGGTTGGTACTGGTCTGGAAACTGAAGGATACTTACAAGGCTATGTTCGAAATAGACGCGCAGACAATGGCCGCTTCAAGGCCTGGAAAAGACGGTGCGATTACCTATACGGTAAGCAAGCAGATGGATGCCTTTGAGAATTTTGTGGCCATACAAAGCGATGCTGCATTGCGACAGGTTGCCGGGTTGTACGCTTACGACAATAATGTGGTTTCCGACACCGAACTGACACTGCGGTCGGGTGGGGAAGAGATTAACGATGACCTATTGAAAGAGTTGAACAGCCGTCTGGAGATGGCCGGGATAGAAATTATAGAAGCGCGTATCAATTATCTGGCATACGCACCCGAGATTGCGGCTGTAATGCTTCGGCGCCAGCAGGCAGAAGCTATTATCTCAGCGCGGGAGAAGATCGTGGAAGGCGCGGTGACAATGGTGAAGATGGCATTGGAAAGGATCGAGGATGAAAGTATTGTGGAACTCGACGGCGATAAAAAAGCTGCTATGGTGAGCAACTTGCTTGTAGTGCTTTGTGCTGATGAATCGGCACAGCCGGTATTGAATACGGGTACATTGTATCAGTGAAAAGTGAAAAACTAAAAGTGAAAAAGAGAAACTGAGTGTGTTGATGGGGTATGTGGAACAGTGGTAAAATAATAGGTATTGATGAAACTTGATAAGATGGAGCGAGTGAAAGATGGCTAAAAAAGAGAAAACGACCAGGAATTTTGCGTTACGGTTGGATGCGGACACCATGGATGCAATAGAAAAGTGGGCAGCCGATGAATTTCGTAGCGTGAACGGTCAAATTCAATGGATACTGGATCAGGCGCTCAAGAAAAGCGGGCGTCTGAAAGAGAAATGATTTCCTTAATGTTGAATTTTTGTCCTTACAATAAATGTGTTACCTTTTGTGTGAGTAGAAAGAAATGAAAACAGTTGAGTTTACATCTTATTTGGATGTACAAAGATTTGAACCGGTTGATATTCAGTCGGTTTTTCTTTTGGTCGGAATTTTAACAGCCCAATATATTTTATTTAACTAAATGCATTCGTTGTGAAACGAAAAGTTTTAGTTATATTTGCAGTGTGATTGATTTTTACAGTTCAATAATTTGAAATATGAAGGAGTTAACAGCAAAAGAAGAAGAAGTGATGCGATTTTTTTGGGATGAAGGGCCGCAGTTTGTAAAGCAGTTGGTAGAGAAGTACCCCGACCCGAAACCGCATTTCAATACTATATCTACTTATGCGCGTATGCTGGAAGAGAAAGGTTTTCTGTCGCATGAAGCATTCGGTTCCACCTATCGTTATTTCGCGATTATCAGTGAAGAGGAATACCGTAATGGTACATTAAGAAGTGTGGTAAAGAAATATTTCGATAATTCCTATCTGAGTGTGGTCTCATCGCTTATAAAAGAACAGGATATTTCAGTGGAAGAAATTCGGAAACTACTGGACGAAGTGGAACAGTCTGATTCTAAAAAATGACTATTATGGAACTTTTTCTCTATTGGTTGCTTCGGGCATCTGTCTTAATGGCATTATTTTACGGCTTATACAAGTTTTTTTTCGCCAATAATACATTTCACAATGTCAACCGTTTTTCGTTGATATTTATATTACTGGTGATATCATTGCTTCCCCTTTTCCGTTTCAACTTCATTCCTGAGAAAAAAGCGGAACCGGTTACAGAAATGTTTTGGATGGATCTTTCTTCCATCCCCGTCACTGAATCTGTGGAAACGCAACCGCGGGTAGAAATTCCATGGATGCATATCCTGATAATTTTGTTTGTCATAGGATTTCTTTTCACGTTTATCCGTTACCTGATAGGGTTGAGCCAGATCGCCGCTATCATCCGGAATTCAGAAAAACAGATGCTGCCTGATCATACTGTCTTGTGTGTGACCGATAAGAATATTTCGCCGTTCAGTTGGATGAAATATATTGTTCTTTCCCGCAGGGAATTATCGGCAGATAACCAGGCAGTGATCCGCCATGAGAGGGCGCACATTCATTTACGGCATTCGGTCGATATGATCTTTTTCGATCTTTTTACCTGCATCTTCTGGTTCAATCCGTTCTCATGGTTGTTGCGTCGGGAAATTCAGTCTGTCCATGAATATCAGGCAGACGAAAAGGTGCTCAGTCAGGGGATCGATTCTAAACAATACCAACTTCTATTAATCCGCAAAAGCGTAGGTGAATATAAATTTGCTTTGGCAAATAATTTCCGTCAGCGCGACCTGCACAAACGAATTACCATGATGAAGAAAGACAAAACCAACAGACGCGTGAAATGGAGCTATGCAATGGGGTTTCCCGTATTATTCCTGGCAATAATCGCGCTTTCGGTGCCGAAGCTGAATGCGAAAGTCGTGGAAAAGGAGAATAATGAAACAGACCTTGTCAGAGAG
Source organism: Proteiniphilum sp. (assembly GCF_034331125.1). Lineage (NCBI taxonomy): Bacteria > Pseudomonadati > Bacteroidota > Bacteroidia > Bacteroidales > Dysgonomonadaceae > Proteiniphilum > Proteiniphilum sp. Next base: position 35,843 of record NZ_JAXQGC010000033.1, on the reverse strand, counting down.
AAAATTACCGTTTCCGGTCAGGTCGGGGATGAAGCCGGGAAACCCATTCCAATGGTGGCAGTTGTGAATAAAGTCACTGTCACTAAAACCGAGTCGGATCTCAAGGTGATACTTGAAAAAGGTGAGGGAGAGAGTGACGAAATGATCAGAGTCAGAATAAAAGGACAGGATGATGTGGACGAAACGACCGACGATGCGTCAAAAGTTCTGGTATCGGGAACGGTGAGAGACAAACAAGGAGTGATTGTCGGAGGATTAGTTACTATCAAAGGTACCAATAAAGGAACTATTACTGACCTGGATGGAAATTTCCGCATCAAGGCAGATATAGGTAACACGCTTCAGTTTTCGATGATCAATTATAAAACAGGTGAATATAAGGTCGAAAGTGCTGAAAAAAATAATCTGGTGATTGTGCTGGAACCTGATGAGAATGGAAAAACGGCCGATCAGGGAGTGACGGGATCTCCTCAGAATGCCCTGGCCGTAGTGGGGGTAAAGACAACGGAAAATCTTCAGGGTGATGTGGAAAAAGTGACTCTTCGTACAGTCGGTGGTAAGCATCCACTTTATATTGTAGACGAAAAGATCATTTCCGAAGCAGAGATACAAAAAATTAATGCTGAAGATATCGAATCTATCTCTGTGTTGAAAAACAACTCTGCCATCGGAATGTATGGAAATAAGGGAAAAGACGGAGTGATACTGATAACAACGAAAAAGAGTAATAGAGATGTACTGTCTATAGGTACAGGAACAATGGATTCTCTTCGGGGTGATGTGAAAAATCTAATAAAGAGAACACAGGAAAACAGTTCTCAAAATTTGGATCAGATACTCGAAAACCCTCCTTTAATCATTGTTGACGGAGAAAAAATGTCCAAAGATTTTGAACTGAATTCCATTGATGTCAAAGAAATTGAATCCATGTCGGTGTTGAAAGATAAAAACGCAACGGAAATCTATGGCGACGAGGGAAAGAATGGTGTAATCATTATTACGAAAAAGATTCCGGATCAAAACCCGTAGGCTGCGCGGCGCATCTCTTTTTGCGATGCGAACGGATGCGGCGGTTTCAGGTAGCGTTCCAGAAATTTGTGTACCGTGAAACGGATATCAGTGGCTTCCTTACTGTCGATCCGATCGAAACCGTGACCGCCGGAGGCATCCTGAAAGACTTTGTATTCGAACTCTTTGCCATGCTTTTTGAGCGTATTGATCATCAGTTGTACCTCTTCCACATACACATCGTTATCGTTGGTATTGGTATAGATGAGTAGCGGCTTGTCGAGATTTTGCGCATAGTGTGTGGGTGAACGGCGGGCGTATTCTTCGGGATTCTCTTCAATGGATTCGCCGATATGATAGGGTGTGGTAAAGTAGGCGGTATAACTCTCATCATGTGATGCCAGGCGGTTCTCCAGGTCGCTCACCGGTACTCCCGCAAATGCACATTGGTATTTGTCGCCATGTTGGAGTATCTGCATCAGGGCAATCATGCCGCCGTGACTCCACCCGATTACGCCTACCCGTGAAGAGTCGACAATACTATAATTTTCAATCATATAATTACGGCTTTCCAGTACATCGTCGTTTTCCCGTCCGCCGTAATCGATATTTTCGTATGTCGCTTTCCCGTAACCTGTGCTGCCCCGGTATTCGGCCGATACCACAATATATCCCTGGGCAATAAGTTCACGCACAATATGGGAATAATAAGTGGAGAAATTGGCATGTATTCCACTGTGAGGAAGTACGATAAGGGGATACGTTTTCTTAGGATTGACATTTTTCGGGATGAAGACATAACTGTAAAATTGCAGTTTGTTGCCGGCAAAACGGTCTTCCGGGTCTTTGGGTTTCCAGCGGGGCGTGCTTGTGAGCCGCACTTTATCTACATGGGCTATATCTTCCAGCCGGCGAAACCACATCAGGTCGTCAATTTGTTTCTCCAATATATCGAACCGGTGTTGGTAATCCGAAAGTTTTTGTTCCAGCGATTTTAACTGTAATAGCAGGGAGTCTTCTTTCTGTGGGAACGCGGAAAAAATGTTGAGAACAACAATAATAGCCGATAAAAAGAGAACGTTCGTTTTCATAAGCGTTATAATTTTATATTTTCAGGTTCTTAAGACATTTTTGCTATACGCCTCCCCGATGGAATTTTTTATAATTTGGAGGAAACAGTATAGGCATCGTGATAAAAGATAAGCGTACGTTTATCTTTTATCGCTTTGTCCATGAAACGTTTTTTTTCTTCCATAGCTATGACCACGCTGTTGTCATAGGCAGAAAGCCAGCTTAATGACAGGTTGAGTGAAGTGGGTACCACGTCGCCCGGAAAGGCGTAATTACCTTCTTCCGTATCGAAAAGCACGGCGATCTGTCCCGGAGTATGCCCGTCATACAACTCCAGCCGGATATGTTCATCGAATTGCATGTCTTCCAGTACAAATTGTAACTGTCCCGCATCATATACCGGCTCAATATTGTCCGGGAAAAAGGAGCCTTTTTCGAAAAGTGAAGGGTTTCTGTAATTCTTCCATTGTGCGAGGCTCAGATGATAAGTGGCGTTAGGATAGGCAGGAACCGCTTCTTTATTGCTGTTAAATACTGTGCAACCGCCACAGTGGTCGAAATGGAGATGGGTAATGATCACGTCGGTCACCTCTTCCGGCGCATATCCGATTTTCCGGATCTCTCCGGCAATATCCTTCTGATTGAAAGGTTGAAAGAATTTCAACCGGGAGTTGTGTTTGTCGCCTATTCCCGCATCCACAAGGATACGTCTTTTATCTGTCTCGATAAAGAGGCAGCGGAGCGCCATCACACACATATTCTTTTCATCTACCTTATATTTTGCCGACCAGTATTTTTTGGGTACGGGGCCGAACATGACCCCGCCATCGCCGAGGAAATATCCCGATTCAATGATATGGAACTTGATCATACTCTATAAATATTTATACAAAATTACCTCTTTTTGCCGTATTCTGTACTGAATACAACTAATTTCATTAAACAACCATAGTCTCCGATCAGTTTTTATACAGATCCAATTATTTAAAAACCGGGATCGTATCTCTTTTTTAAAAGATACAATCCCGGTCTGTTTATTGTGAAGTTTTATGCTGTGTAAGAATCTTTTCCTGCGTCAGAAGTAAAGTTGTACTCCAATAGTTGCCTGATTGGCTTCAGGTCCTTTATTGTTTCTGAAGAGGTTGAACGGTGAATATGAAATAAAGAAACCCAGATCATTGACTCCTCCCTGGGCCAGTAAATCCAGTGTAACGGGACGAATATTCATTTCTCCGGGAAGTTTTGTCTTCTCTTTTTTTCCGTTTTCATTATTCCTCCAAACTGCGGATGATGATGCGGTTTTTACTTTGGCAACTACACCTGCATTCACAAAGAAATGCGATCGAGGTCCTAAATCCCAATTGGTTTCTATGAGGAAAGGAAAGGTGAGATAAGTGTAGTGCAGGCGGGAGTCTCTGTATTCATTGCCCGGTTCGGTGGTGGTAATAACCGATTTGTAATCCTCTACTTCGATGGCTTTGTTGTTTTGCCAGTGGATGGAATTGAACTGAATACCCATACCGACAATTCCGGTAAAATTGCTGTTTCCTATGCGCCATGAACCTTCAATAGGATTCAGGTTGTACTGCAATGAACGACTCAGGTTGACAATGGATGCCAATTCCCGATCGAAATCAAGGCCCTGGGGCAGATTGGAGAATCCCACGCCGAAACCGGCCCAGTGCGAACGGCTTGGACGACGCTTGTTTTTCGGCTTAAAAATATCGGGCACCGATATTTCAAAACTGTTTTCGTATACCCGTTCAATACTTCTCCCGTCAGTAAAGATGCCTTCGTAGACTTTCCGGTTCTCTATGGTATCACCCTGCTCATTTCGATGATATACCGAGATATTTATCTCATTATTGTTTTCTGAAATAACCACTTTCCGGTTGTTATAATGAAAAGTGGTGTCGGCAGGAAACGTTGAGGAAGCTGCCATATACAAGGCCAGCGACAAAAAAACGATGGTAAATGTAGTTTTCTTCATTGTTTTATATTGTTTGATGATTTTATTTCAATTTAAAAATTCAAAATTCAAGATTCAAAATTCAAAATTCAAGATTCAAAATTCAAGATTCAAAATCGTTAAATCTACAAATCCCTTTTCATTTTTCACTCTTCATTCTTCACTCTTACTTCCCAATTCCAAAATCCTATTCTTTTTTAATAAATAGCCGGTTGATCAGTTCTTCGGAATCCTTTCCACCTTCCATATAAATAAGTGTGGCAGTACCGTCGTCCCCGATTTTGAACAAGATGTACCGGTTGGTTTGGTTTTCCTCTTCCGGTAGCTGATAATAACCTGAAGAGATAATACCGTTGCTGATGACTTCTTTTATCTGGTGCGCCTGTTTCTTATCTATTTCAAGGCACTGTTGTATTTCATCCAGGATGGTCCGGTCATATTGCAGGGTAATACTGCGGTATTTGTCGAGTCGATAGTTATGGAGCGCCTTGTCGGAGAGGACTACCATTGTAGCGCCTTTTTGCTTGCCATATTTTTCGAAAACAGTATTGATCCTCAGGTTTTCCTGTGCTTGTACCGTCACTCCGGAGGTTACCAGCAACAGGAAAAGGATAAGCAGGCGTAGAAATGTTCTTTTTATCTTCATTGTGATATCATGTTGATGTTCAAATAGTAAACAGGCTTTATAAGAAGATTCACCATCATTGATTTATTCCAGAATAAAGCGGAGCTGATCTTCTATGATGTCACTCTCGGACTGTACTTTTCCGAAAGATGCTTCAGCATATTTGCGGACTGTGGCCGGATCTGTAATTTGTTTGCCGTCCACCCACACATAGCTTTCGTTCAGTGACGATTGTCGATCGGGACGTGTCAGTAATAGGACGGCGATCAGCAGTGAGGCTGCCACGGCAGTAATTGTCAGTAATTTTCTTAAAAACATGGGTCTGCGGCGAGCAGGAACATTGTTCTCGCTACGGATCTCATTCAATACAGCCAGTGCTGCTGCTTCGTCGTCGAGAAAACGGAATATGGACGCGTATACTTTCAGGTCTTCAGGCAGATTGTCCTGCTGTATGCTTCCATATTTTCATATTGATCGATCCGGTCACGGAAATGCCAGATCTTCAGACATACATCCTGCACCACATCTTCCGCATCCTCGGTATTCCCTGTGATGCGGCGGGCGACTGCGAGTAACGACGGGCGCAGTGCAACGACTATTCTTTTGTATTCAACAATGTCCATACTCATTTATCCGACGAGAAAGGGTGTCAAAACGTATCATCAAAACATAATTTTTTTTCAGTTAACCGGAGATTAGTGTTTTTTTAATGGAAGGCAGGTGTGATTGGCTTTTTTGTTCCGGAGTTGATTTGATCCCTACAATCAGGGCGAGTGAATGTGCTATAACGGTACAATAGTAGAAAATATCCCGGGTCTATGGTGTAAAACTTGATCATAAGTTGTAATTTTGTGCAAAATTACGTTATGTTGATAGCCCGGCAAAAAAAACAAGAGAATATTGCAGAATATTTGCTGTACATGTGGCAACTGGAAGATATCTTGCGATCATATGAATTGGATATCGACAAGGTACAGCAGTCGCTGATTGACCCCGTGTATCATACGGAAGAAGAAAAGAAAGAAGCACGTGACTGGTATGAAGGACTGATCTTGATGATGAAATCGGAGGGTGTACAGAAGGAGGGACATCTGCAAATCAACAAGAACCTGATCATAGACCTTACCGATCTCCATTTACGGTTGTTGAAAGACCCTAAGGAGTCGGCATACATTGGTATTTACTACAATACACTGCCTCATATTGTGGCTTTAAGGGCAAAGTCGGGGAACAAGGATGTATCTGAACTGGAAACCTGCTTCACGGCTTTATACGGGTACCTGTTGCTGAAATTGCAGAAACGGGAAATCTCCGGTGAGACACAGGCTGCCATTGCTCAAATTACCGGCCTGTTACGGCTTCTTTCCCAAAAATATAAAGCTGTTGAGGAAGAGTGAGTTGATCCCGACAAGTCGGGACAGGTAGTGACGATTTAACAATTTACTAATGTGATGATTAGTTAATGAGCCAATCCTGACAAGTCGGGATAACTTGTCCCGATTTTTCGGGAAGTAGAGCCAATGGGAATAATGGATAAAAGGATAATATAATGATTTGTTGATGTGGTAATTAGCAACTCATAATTCATCATTCATAATTAAAAATATGCCCATATTTACAGGTATAACCAAACATCTGGGGGGAACAGAAAAGGATACCCCAAGACAACAATATTTTTACGGGCTGGTACAGAAAAATGTGCTGGTGACCGGAGCCAACGGGCAATTGGGGAACGAGTTGAAAAAAATGACGGACCGGTTGAATTTGCCCTTTAAATTCCTGTTTACCGATATGAGTGACCTTGATGTGACGGACGGGGATCAGGTAGCGGATTTTGTAAGGGATTACCGGGTACTCTATATCGTCAATTGTGCTGCTTATACCGCTGTGGACAAAGCAGAAACAGATGTTGAAAAGGCATATCTCGTAAATGAAAAAGCGGTAGAGAATATAGCGATTGCTGCAAAGCAAGAAGGAGCAAAGGTTATCCATATTTCGACCGATTTCGTATTTGATGGCCTCTCGGAAATCCCTTATACCGAGGATATGCAACCGCATCCGCTTTCGGTTTACGGCCAGTCGAAGCTAAAAGGTGAAGAAGCGCTGCAAGCTGTAGGAGGTGAGTGGATGATTATACGTACTTCATGGTTGTATTCTGAATACGGAAATAATTTTGTGAAGACAATGATCCGGCTGATGAATGAGCGGGATAGATTGACTATCGTGGACGATCAGCGGGGAACGCCGACTTATGCGGCAGATCTGGCAGAGATGATCGTCCATATCCTGCAGTTTTCGGAAGAGACTGAATGGAAAACGGGGATTTATCATTTCTCCAACAAAGGTGAAACTACCTGGTTCGGATTTGCTGAAGAGATCAAAAGGCTTGCAGGTATTGACCGCTGTGAACTGGTACCTGTCAAAACAGAGGAATATGGTGCACCAGCTCCCCGTCCGGCATATAGCGTAATGGATCTGTCCAAAATATGTTCTGCTTTTCATGTGGAGATTCCGGAATGGAAAGAGGGTTTGAAACGATGTGTTGATCTGTTGGTTGAGAAGTGAAGAAGTTGGAAATTAGAACAAGGAAGTCGAGAACTCAGAAGATTTGGGATTTGAAAATCTTGAATCTTAAATCTTGAATTTTGAATTATTAAAAAATGACATTAAAAGAAGAGATACAGCGCCGGCGTACGTTCGCCGTGATCAGTCACCCCGACGCGGGAAAAACCACACTTACGGAAAAATTACTGCTCTTTGGAGGAGCCATTCATGTGGCAGGAGCAGTGAAATCGAACAAAATAAAAAAAACAGCGACCTCGGACTGGATGGAGATAGAGAAACAACGTGGAATTTCTGTCGCCACTTCAGTCATGGGATTTGAATATAACAATCATAAGATCAATATTCTGGATACACCCGGCCACCAGGATTTTGCGGAAGATACCTATCGTACGCTTACTGCGGTAGATAGTGTGATCGTAGTGGTGGACGTGGCAAAAGGGGTAGAAGCTCAAACGCGTAAACTGATGGAAGTATGCCGTATGCGGCATACGCCGGTGATGATCTTTGTCAATAAACTTGACCGGGAAGGGAGGGATCCGTTCGAAATCCTCGATGAACTGGAGGAGGAACTGAAAGTAAATGTTCGACCTTTGAGCTGGCCGATAGATATGGGAGAACGGTTTCGGGGAGTATATAATCTGTACAAGAACAGCCTTGATCTTTATCAACCTAGCAAACAAGTGGTAACCGAGTCGTTGAGACTCGATATTGAGTCGTCTGAACTGGAAAACCATATTGGTGATCGTTTGTCGGAGAAGTTACGCGACGATGTGGAATTGGTTACCGAGGTTTATCCCGCATTCGATAGGGATGAATACCTTGCCGGGAAACTGGCTCCAGTGTTTTTCGGTTCAGCATTGAATAACTTTGGTGTAAAAGAATTACTGGATTGTTTTGTGGATATTGCTCCGTCGCCCCGTGAAGTACAGGCAGAAGAACGAGTTGTGGATTCCTATGAGGACAGTTTTTCAGGATTTGTTTTCAAGATACATGCCAATATGGATCCCAATCATCGTTCCTGTATCGCTTTCGTAAAAGTCTGCTCCGGGAAATTCGAACGGAATGTAAACTATAAGCATGTGCGTTTTAACCGGATGATGAAATTTTCATCGCCGACCGCTTTTATGGCGCAGAAGAAAGAGATCATGGACGAGGCATATGCCGGTGATATCGTTGGATTACCCGATAACGGCAACTTCAAGATCGGTGATACGCTCACTTCGGGTGAGGAGTTGCATTTCAAAGGACTGCCGAGTTTCTCTCCCGAGATGTTCAAATATATCGAGAATGCCGATCCGATGAAATCGAAACAACTCCAGAAAGGGATTGAACAACTAATGGACGAAGGGGTAGCACAGCTCTTTACCAATCAGTTTAACGGACGGAAGATCATCGGGACGGTGGGGCAGCTTCAGTTCGAAGTGATACAGTACCGGCTGCTACACGAATATGGGGCGCAGTGCCGCTGGGAGCCCATCAGCCTATACAAGGCCTGCTGGATCGAGAGCGATGATGCCGCACAACTGGCAGATTTCAAGAAACGGAAATATCAGTACATGGCACATGATAAGGAGGGCAGGGATGTCTTCCTGGCTGAATCGAACTATATTCTAATGATGGCACAGCAGGATTTTAAAAATATCCGCTTCCACTTTAGTTCAGAGTATTAAACTATACAGGCTTTTCCTCCTCTTTTGTAAGATAGACCGACATACGTGGTATTGAACTGATCATTCCCTTTTCGTAAAATTGTTTGTAAACAGTTTCACTCAGATCGTGGTTCACATCGGCCAGGTCTCCTTTCTTCGCCCATACCCGGAAAACGAATTCAAGGGACGTGGGGTTGATCTTGGACATCCTTGCAAAAGGCACGGGTTGTTTCAATACCTTTGGATGCCGGGCGGCGATTTGTAACAGCAACTCTTTTACTTCATCCACATTGCAGCCGTAATCCACATTGACGATAATTTCCGTGCGAAGGGTTCCATCGAGGCTGTTATTGTTGATGATGTTTCCGGTCGACAGTGGCCCGTTGGGTATGTAAATCGTTTTGTTATCACCGGTCCTCAATATGGTATGCATAATACCGATCCTCTCGACCGTTCCCTCCAAGTTCAGTGCCCTGATGTAATCGCCGCTTCTGAAAGGTTTACTCAGGAGAATCATTACTCCGCCCGCAAAATTGGAGAGATTGTCTTTCATGGCAAGCCCTATGGCCAATCCCACCGTACCGATAATAGCGGCGATGGAGATGGTTTTTACTCCCACGGAATTAATGATGATCATGAACAAGACAATAAAAAGGAACGTCTGCAGTACGCTGCTTATAAATCCTTTCAGCGTGTTGTCGATCGAGCTCTTCCGCATGATCTTTGCCACAAAATTGTCAATCTTCGTGATTAAAAAACGACCGATGATAAACAGCACAATCGCAATAAGTATGTTCACTATCAGGTCAATCCCCCATGCGAGTATGTTGTCCAGTACGTGATCGTACCTGCCTTCTTTGATCAGTTGACCGAAAGAGGGATCATTAGGTGAGCGTGGCACAAAAATGCTGTCGGTAGGCAATGATATCTGAAGCAGCGTCATCATTTTAGTTTTTAAACAGTGTAACATCGCAAAAGTACAAAAAAACAGTTATTTTTGTGATTGATATCTATATAATAAACAGAATGAAGATTATTTTTACGGTTATATTGTATTTCTTTGCTTACGTACTTTCGGCACAATCGTTGGATTATATGGGATGGGTAGACCGCTCAGCCAACCATATCGAGCAAAACAGGCTCGATAGTGCTGCAGTGGCACTGCAAAAGGCGATGGCGCTGGAACCGGCAAATGAAAATAATCCCGTTTTACTACTCAATCTCGGAATACTGCAACGGCAATTGGGGCTCTATGATGATGCATATATTTCATTTACCGCCTCCATGGGAAATAATCCGTTGCCCGATGTAGTATTGCACAACCGGGCTTCCCTTTTGTGCGATATGGAACGGTTTGATGAGGCGATGGAGGATTATAACACCCTTATCCGTAACTATCCGGAGGATGTGGAAGCCTATTACCGGAGAGGTCTGCTTTTTCTTGAAAAGAATGAGAGAGCTAAAGCAGAGGATGATTTCAAGGCGTCGGATGCGATAGATCCGGACAATATGTATACGAAACTGAGCAAAGCATTGCTTTATAAGCTGGATGATAATTGGGAAGCTGCAGAGCAGGTTTATACCGGACTGATACAATCTTCTTCTAAAGTTGATCCCAGCTTTTATCTGAACCGTGCGGAATGTTATGTGAACACCGATCAGATATTCAGGGCGTCGGCTGATTTACGGGCTGTGGAAGGATCTCAGAAAGGAAATCCCTATTTTTATATTCTTCGGGGGCGGGTCCGTCTTGCGCAATTCGATAAAATAGCTGCCCGTGCCGATTTCAGGAAAGCCAAAGAACTGGGATACGATACCGATATAGTGAATGATTGGCTGAAAAAAACGGAATAAAAAACAACCGAGAGGCTACAATGTTAATATATAAATTATGATTTACTTACATGCCAAAGAAAAACGGGAACAGATAAAGTCCGTCAAAACCTATACTGCAGGAATAATACTCTTGTACTTCGCATTATTCTCATTTTTTATCTCCTGTTCGGATAATCGGACGGAAGAGTTATCCTCTATCTCCCAACTCGACTCATTTACTTTCCATCCAAAATTCAATGAAGATTTAGAAGAAACTGTATCGGTTATGAGATCAGGTACAGATATAACCGTATCAATCCCTTACAGTGTATCACCTGACGGTTTGATCGCTACATTTACCTATTCGGGTGCATCAGTGAAAATAGGTGATGTTGAACAGGTCAGTGATGTTACAAAAAATGATTTCAGCGAGCCGGTCGTTTATAGTGTTATTGCTGAAGACGGGACAAAAACTGATTATACTGTTACCGTTATAAAGAATCTGCCACGTATACCAAGAGTGTATGTCAATACAACAGGAGGTGCACCTATTCTGGATAAGGAGAATTATGTTAATTCAACGGTCAGGGTTGAGGATATTGATAAATATTATACTGATGGAGACCCTGTTACATCAACAGCCGGAATAAGAGGGAGGGGAAACTCAACATGGGGAATGGATAAAAAACCGTACCGCGTAAAGCTGGACAATAAGGTATCCCTTTTAGGTATGAGTAACGACAAAGACTGGGCGCTTCTTGCCAATCATACGGACAAAACATTATTGAGAAACATTACTGCTTTTGAAATAGCAAAAATAGCCGAAATGAGCTGGACTCCTGCATCTATCAGCGTCGATTTTTACCTGAACGGAACATACCAGGGAGTATATGCATTGACAGAGCATGTAAAGGTTTCGAAAGAAAGGCTTGATATGGAGTTGGTGGGAGACTCCGACAATGAGGGTGAAGCGTTGACCGGAGGTTATTTTCTTGAATTAGATTTTCATTATGATGAACCGAAAAAATTCAGGACAAACAAGATTTATCCAAAACTAAATGATGGGTTGCCAATCATGTTTAAAGATCCGGATAACCCGACAGATGCCCAGTTTGACTATGTAAGGGATTATTTCAACACGGCTGAACGGGTTTTATATTCGGATAACTTCAGGGATCCCGAAAATGGCTATCGCAAGTATATTGATGTAGAGTCGTTCATTAAATATTATATAGTGCAGGAGCTTGCCAAGAATGTGGACGGCAATATGCGGGGCAGTTGTTATATGGCTATTCGCAGGAACGGAAAAATCGAGATGCCGTTAGTATGGGACTTTGATATCGCCTTTGGTAATGCCGACCATATCACTTGGGAACAGGGAGCTACTTCCGCGGGACCTGATGGCTGGTTTATTAAAACTCAATCGCCCTGGTTTGATCAATTGTTTAAAGATCCCTATTTTGTGGCAGAATTAAAAAAACGGTGGAACGAACTGAAACCCGGACTGGATGAAATCCCCGGTTTTATCAGGGACCATGCTCTCGCATTACAGGATGCACAAAAAAAGAATTTTAGTCCGAAACCCGGAGGCGCCGGATGGAGCATCACAAAACCCGAATGGAATACAAAGATAATCAGAGGATCCTATGCTGCTGAAGTCAACTTTTTTGTGGATTTTGTGGAAAAACGCCTCCAATGGCTGGATACAAATATAAATGGATTATAACTATACCCCGGTTTTTCTCTGTCATAGATCAGCCATTGCTAATTAACAATTAGCAATGGCTGATTGAATATCAGATCATACCATATCCCTAAAAATAGGGATGTTTTACCTGAAAAATAGCTATTTATTGTGATTGTAAACACCCTCCGGATTCTGTAATTTTGTTTTGTAAAGGAGTACAAAACCGGCAGAGTCCACAAGAGAGCCTTTTGTATGACAAATCAATTATCACAGCGCAAAACAAAAGATGCTCCGGCAAAACCTATTTTTATTATGCAAGAGAAAATAACCAATACAACATTTGAGAGTTTAGACCAGAATAAACTCCAACGGATGCTCCATATCAAGCAACAGTATGATAAAGGAGTGTTGTCACTCGATGAAGCGAAAAATCGTGTAAAAAGTGAAGTGGGGAGAATTTCGCCCGAAGAGTTTGCCGCCGCCGAACAGATGTTCAAGGACGAGGATCCCGACGAATGCCGTAACGAAGATGTACGTACTATACTGGAGGTATTTGACGGATTGATCCAGGCTGATGAGCCCGGTCTTCCGTACGGTCATCCTATCGATGCTTACCGGCGGGAAAATAAAAAAATGAAGGAATTGCTCCAAAGGGGAGATGAATTGGCCCAAAAGCCGTTTATACTGAATCCCTGGTTGGAGTTGATGGAGCAGATTATACAATATAAAGTTCATTTCAGCCGCAAACAGAACCAACTCTATTCTGCGTTGGAGAGGAAAGGGTTTGACCGTCCTTCTACCACGATGTGGGTATATGACGACGAGATACGAGATGAGATGAACAGTGCATTGGAGATTTTGCGGAATGGAGATGTAAACCCGGAATTCTTTTTCGATGCTTACAGGCAGATGACCGTCGACCTGAGAGACCTGATGGAGAAAGAAGAACTGATCCTCTATCCGACTTCATTGAAACTGATTCCGGAAGAGGAATTTGAGGAGATGAAATCGGGTGACAGGGAAATCGGATTCTTCCTGATCGATATGCCCGATCTCAATCAACGTACATCTCCTGAAGAAGCGAAACCTGTAGCAGAGCAAACCGGTTTGATGGACGACCTGGCTGCGTTGCTGGCAAAGTATGGACAAAATATAGAGACAGACCCCAAGGAGAAAGTACTCGATGTGGCCGAAGGTAAACTTACACTCGAGCAGATAAACCTCCTTTTCCGCCACTTACCCGTGGACATCTCTTTCGTAGACGAAAACGATCTCGTGAAATTCTATACCGATACCGCTCATCGCGTTTTTCCCCGCAGCAAGGGCGTTATCGGGAGAGAGGTGCGTAATTGCCATCCGCCCAAAAGTTTGCATATGGTGGAGGAGATCATTGAGAAATTCCGTAGCGGCAAGGAAAGTAAAGCGGAATTTTGGATCAACAAACCGGGCCTTTTTATTTACATCGTTTATGTAGCGGTAAGAGACAAAGACGGGACCTTCAGGGGAGTGATGGAGATGATGCAGGATTGTACCCATATCCGACAGCTCGAAGGTGAGCGGAGACTGCTTACTTGGGAAGAGGTGCAGCAACAGCAGAATGGGGGAGAAAAGGTAGGTGTCATCCAAAGTGATCAAAGCTATCAAAGCACTCAAAACCATCAAAGTTACAAGAACGATGAGATCGGAAACGGAGAAAACGATGATGATCTAAACGGTGGTGATGGCCCAATTGTTATTACTGCTGAAACCAAACTAAAATCATTGCTCCAACGATACCCTCAGCTAAAGGATGATTTACCCGGTATAAATCCCCGATTTTCCATGCTGAAGAGCCCAATGGCAAGGGTTGTATTGCCTATCGCCACGCTCAAAATGATGAGTGAACAATCGGGTATGCCTCAGCAGGAACTGATTGATAAAATACAAGATCTTGTAGCGACTTATTAAGTTGCCCGGACTACGAATTATCACGTCAGAATCACCCCCTTTTTTTGTAACTAACTACTGCCCACCCATTCAACATGACCGAAAAGAGTCCCAGCATCAACAGGTTCCCGGAGACATCAGCCAATGTGCTGCCGTTCAGGTAAAGCATGCGGAAGGTCTTTGTCAGGTAGTTAAACGGGTTGATGGATGCAATTGCTTGTGCCCAGCCCGGCATGCTTGAGACGGGTGTGAACATACCTCCCAGCAGAATCAGGATCAGGATAAAGAACATCACCAGAAAGCTTGCCTGCTGCATATTTTCGGAATAATTTGAGATGATAATTCCCAGGCCCGATATGGAGAAGATAAAGACAATGGCAGAGAAAAGCACTGCCACGACACTTCCGGCCGGCCAAAGGCCGTATATCAGGTATGCCGCCGAAACGGAGATGATCATTACAACCAGGCCGACAACCCAGAAAGGAATCAGTTTGGCCAGAATAAAACTGATCCTGCTTACCGGGGTGACATTGATCTGGTTGATGGTACCGTTCTCTTTCTCCATCACGATGTTCAACGCGGGCAAAATACCGCATATGATGGTAAGCAACAGCACCATGAAACCGGGGATCATAAAACTTTTATAGTCCAACGCGGGGTTAAATTTGTATTGCGGAACAATGTTTATCCGGGGCATCCGCATTATGGCAGCTCTGGATTGTGCGGGTAGTGTGTGCATCAGTTCACCGCGCAGTTCCGACGAAAAATCGTTCACAATCTGCATGATGTAGTTACTGCCCAACAGCCCCTGCGTACCGTTGACCGAATTGACTGCCATACCCACGCCGGATGCCCTGTTCTTTACCAGATCCACGTCGAACGAAGAGGGAATCTCCAGGATCATATCTGTTTCGCCATGCTCCATATTCATCATGGCTGTCCGGTAATCGGGTGGGGTATCGTTCAGGATAAAGTAGTGTGAAGCGGCGATTTTATCCGTCAGCCTTTTGGAGTAGACGCTTTTGCTGTGATCCACCACGTCAATTTTAATGTTTTTTATTTCAAAACTTACCGCCCATGGGAAGACCAGCAACACCATGGTGGGAAACAGCACAATCAACCTTGGAATCAACGGATTCCTGAACATCTGTTTAAACTCCTTTTCTATTAAGAATTTCAATGTTTTCATATCTTTCAGCTATCAGCATTCTACTTTGAATTTTTGAACGTTTCGAGGATGCAAAGTGAAACGTTCAACAGTTACTCCAATCTTTTCTTGGTGTTCATAATGGTGATTCCCAGTAAAAAAAGAGTCATTCCGATCATCACGAGTACCTCTTTCCAAACCATGATAAACCCCTGTCCTTCAATCATCACTTTTCGCACAGCCGCGATAAACCATCGGGCAGGCACTACGGTAGATAGTGCTTGCAACACCCGGGGCATGCTGTCGACGGGAAAGATCATTCCCGAGAGCATCAGCACGGGAATCATTGCCGTGATAGCCGAAACGATGACCGCGTTGATCTGTTTATCCACTATCGTGGAGACGGTCAACCCGTATGACAATGTTAGCAGAATGTAGATGACAGAGATCAACGAGAGCAGCAAGAGGCTGCCATTGACGGGTACTCCCAGCACAAAGTAACTCAGCAGGAGAATAATAATCAGGTTAATAATGGATATGAACATGTAGGGAATAGTCTTGGCAAAGACCATGGTTCCCTGTTTCAGCGGCGATGCGAGAAGTACCTCCATGGTACCGCGCTCCTTTTCCCGAATAATGGAAACCGATGTCATGATGGTACAAATAATCATCAGCACCAGTCCCATGATGCCGGGGACAAACATGTAGGATGATTTCATGAGGGGATTGTAAATCATCCGGTTCTCGGTTTGAATCTGAAAAGGTATCCGCCCAATGCCCATTTGTTCCTGTTGATACCCTGTAATGATCGCGGTAGCGTAGGTTACCGCGATGGATCCCCGGTTGGGATCAGAGCTGTTAGAGAGTAACTGGACAGCCGCGTCACCCGAATGAACCAGGTTTTCCTGAAAGTTTTGTTGAAACACCACGGCCAATTCGAGTTCCCCTTTTCGCATCGACTCCTCCATCTCGTTCATGGAATGCACGTTCCCCAGATAGGTGAAGTAGGCGTTCTGTTGTATACGCTCCGCGATACCGGTCGTGAAAGCATCAGGAGTAGGATCATACACTGCCACACGAATATCCTGTACTTCCATGTTGATGGCGAAGCCAAATAACAGTATCTGTACCACGGGTATCCCCAGTATCACGAGTAACGTTCTGTTATCCCGGATGATATGATAGAACTCTTTATTTACAAATGCGAGAAATTGCTTCATTAGTCCCCCCTTTCTGCTTTACGTGCCAGTTGGCGGAATACTTCATCCATGGAGTCAGCCTTGAATTGATGGCGCAGCGCCGCCGGTGAGTCGAGCGCGTCGATACGCCCGTCCACCATGATGGATACCCGGTTGCAGTATTCCGCTTCGTCCATATAGTGCGTGGTCACAAAAACAGTGATTCCTTGGTCGGCCGCCTCGTAAATCATCTCCCAGAATTGTCTTCGCATGGCCGGATCCACGCCGCCGGTAGGTTCATCCAGAAAGACGATTTTAGGTTCATGAAAGATGGCTACCGAGAAGGCCAGCTTCTGTTTCCACCCGAGCGGGAGGTATTTCACCAGCGTGTTGCGCTCCCGTTCAAAATCCAATCGTTTCAACAGTGTATCCGTCTTTTCTGCAATTATTTTGTCGCTGAGACCGTAAATACCGGCAAACAGGCGGATGTTCTCCCAAACTTTCAAGTCCTCGTACAACGAGAATTTCTGGCTCATGTACCCGATATTCCGTTTGATAGACTCATTCTGTTTAATGATATCGTAGCCTGCCACGGTTCCTTCCCCGGCCGTAGGCATACTAATGCCGCACAGCATCTGCATGGCGGTGGTTTTACCGGCACCATTGGCACCCAAAAACCCGAAAATCTCTCCCTCCGTCACATCAAAAGTGATGTGATCCACGGCTGTGAAATTGCCGAACTTCTTGGTCAAGCCCGACACTTCTATTACTTTGTTCATGATGATATCTTTTTAGTTCGCTTTCACGTTCCACACCGTACCTCCCTCACATTGCCATAAAGCAATCTTCCACGGTGGGTTTGGCGAGTTCTACACGCACATCATGGAACCCTTTATTCGCCAGGAAATACCTCAACGCATCGGGTTGAAAGGATTCATCCACGGTGATATGGTGCTTATCTCCAAAGGCGAAACTGGTCTTGACTTCGGGGTAGCCGCGCAAAGCTGTCAACAGGGCCGACATGCGGGTACCTTCCACCGACCATAATATCTCCCGGTAGTTGTCGATGATCGCCCGGGGTGTGTCGGTAGCGATAAACTCTCCCTCCCGTATTAACGCGATTCGATCGCATCGACTCGCTTCATCCATATAGGCCGTGGAAACCAGAATGATGATTCCCTGTTCTTTCAGCCGTCCCAGCATGTCCCAGAACTCCTTTCGTGAGACGGGATCCACCCCGGTGGTTGGTTCATCCAGAATTAGTATCTCCGGTTTATGGATCAACGCGCAACTCAGTGCCAGCTTTTGTTTCATTCCACCGGAAAGGGCACCGGCACGACGTTTTTTGAATGGTTCTATCTGCTGGTAAATATCCTTGATCAGGAGGTAATTCTCTTCGATGGTGGTATTGAAGAGGGTAGCGAAAAACGTCAGGTTTTCTTCCACGCTCAAATCCTGGTAGAGCGAAAATCGCCCCGGCATGTAGCCAATGATCTGCCGTACCTTCCGGTAATCCTTTACCGCATCATACCCGTTCATAATTGCCGTGCCGCTATCGGGCAGGAGGAGCGAAGCCATGATCCGGAAGAGCGACGATTTACCGGCCCCGTCCGGGCCGATCACGCCGAATATCTCCCCCTCATCCACCGTGAAAGAGATACCATTCAGGGCATTGATTTTACCCTGTTTCCCATAACTTTTATACAGTTTATTTACTTCAATCATACCTTGGGAACTTTACTTCACCATACATGCCAATCTTAAGAAAACCATCATTCGGAACGGCAATTTTTAGTGCATACACCAGGTTGGCACGTTCATTTTTGGTCTGGATGGTCTTGGGAGTGAATTCCGATTTATCGGATATCCAACTTACCCGGCCGTTATACGACCTCATCCCTCCTTCTCCATCGTCTATCCGCACGGTCACTTCATCGTTCAGCCTGATCCGTGCAAGTTGATCATTGGTCACGTAAGCCCTTAAGAACAGGGTACGGATATCGGCAATTTTAAAGAGGGGAGTCCCCATCGTAGCCAGTTCACCTACCTCCACGTACCGGTTTAATACTGTGCCGGAGATGGGAGAACTGATCCGTGTCTTCTCCAATTGATCGTCCAGTTGAGCCACCCGGATATCGAGGGTTGAGCTCTGTGCCGATATATTCTCACTGCTTTTCCGGAGGGTGGACGTTTGTGCCGAGAGTTGGCTCCGGAGCACTTCCATTTGCGACTCGATATCATCCAACTGTTTCCGGTTGGCGGCGTTGGCGGCAATCAATCGTTCGACACGGACTTTCTCCCGTTCCAGAGTTTTTATCTGTTCTTGGATAGCCGCAGTCTGCTTCCGGATGTCGGGTTGCTGGGCACGAATCCCCTTCGCATTGGCGAGAAGGCTCATCTTCTGAAGATAGAGCTGGGTACTATCTATCCGGCCTACTACCTGACCCGCTTGTAACTGTTCTCCCTCGTTCACATTCAATTCCAGTATGCGACCGGTTGCTTGTGACGACACGATGACTTCCATGGCTTCAAACGATCCGGTGGCATCGTAATCCTCGTCGCCATTGCTACAAGAAAGAAGGAACAGGGACGATGATGCCATAATTGTCAGTAACAGGTAACGATTTGTCTTCATACGATTTTTTATTTCTATTCTTTATTTGATTCTGCTTCAGGGTTGATTCGTGGTGTGTTTGAGCGCGTAGACTGCCATGAGGTATTGAATTTCATGCAGTGTTTTGGCTTGCTTGGCTGCTTCTTCGGCATTGATCTCCTTCATCAGGTCGGAGACGGTTAAGGTACCATTCTCTACCTTCACCTCGGCTGCTTCGCGTATCAATGTCTGGTGGCGGATAATCTCGTCGTCGTCCTGCATCGTCTTTTTATATCGTTCAATCTCTGCCTGCTGTTGCGGTATCTGGACGGACAAGTTGTGCAGGAACGTTTCTCTTTGTATGTCCACCGACTGCTTTTGAAGGTCGATTTTCTTTCTATCGTTGCCCAGCGTGTATAAATTCCCAAAGTTCCACGAAAGGCGTATCCCCCCTAAGAAGTAAGGAGAAAAATCATTGTCGAACATGTTAAGTCCCGGTTTTCCGTAGCCGCCCTGCGCGAAAGCACCCAGTTTCGGCATATTTCTTGCTTTCAATAGCGATTTTTGTGTTTCAACCGCTGCCTCCTGTGCGTTAAACATCTTCAATTCGGGACGATTAATCACGGGAGAAATCAACTCGTCATCGGGAGTTGGTTTCACGAAAACCATGCTTCGGTCGAGTGATTCTCCTGCCAGTACCGACAACATACGAATATACGCTTCAAGCGTTGATTCCAACTGAATACGTTTCTGTCCTGCTTTCAGTTGCTCTACCTTTACCGCACTCAAATCGGCCTCGTTGGCCACCCCGTTCTGTATATAGGCGAGCACGTTGTGGTAGTTGCGTTGCAATTCATTCTCCAGTATAGCCTGTTGCTGCAGGTTTTCCTTCATCAGCAGAATGCCGAAATAGAGGTTATTTACCCGTTCCCGCAAGGCGTAGATTTCCGTCTCCAGTTGCTGCCTCTCCAGTTCCGCGTGAGCTTGCAGGCTCTTTTTACCGGCAGAAATATTGCCCCCGTCCCAGATGAGTTGGTTCAGCTCGGCGATGACACGGTATTGATCCTGATCGGGTACCGGTATTTCGAGGGGCGGCATTCCTTCCGGGAAATCCAGATCAATATGGGGCACATTGGATTGCCAGGTAGCCTGCGCGCTCAGGGTTCCTTGCGGAAGATACGCTTTGTTGGCATTCACGATGCTGTAGTTCTTTGTTTTCTCGATGATGCCGTACCGGGCAATGGCAGGGTAATTGGCTTCCGCTTTCTGCTGTATTTCATCCAGCGTGACGATCTGCCCCACCGCGACCGTACTAAGCATCCAGATCATCCCTGCGAGTAACAAAAATGTTTTTAGTCTCATACTTACAATCATTTATTGCAGTGATTTATTTTTATAACTTTATCTTTTCTCCGGTGACGAATCCGTCCAAATTATGTTCGGCGTTGTCAATTATCAATAACTCGAGCTCGATCAAACGCTAATCAACTCCGTCTTTAGCGAGTTCCCTTCAAAAGTTTTATAAACGTGTGCGTTAAGGATGCAACGTCTTGTTCAATGTCCGATTTAAAATTTGACATTTTCCATTTGAACATTTGATGCCTGAAAGAGGGGATAATTATTTGTGCGATTTGTTCAGACGCGAGGAAACCCATGATTATTTGCTGCTCCTGTGCCTCTTTAATAACCGATTGCACGTGCTTCATCAACGTGCCTATCAACAGCATGATTTTCTCACTCACCCGGACACTTTCATCCATTAACCCTTCAGAGAATACCGCGACCACGTAATGAGGATTCTCTTTAAAATAGCATGCTAGTTTGTCAAAGAGGGAGGTGAAATCTTTCTCGAAATCACCGCTTTTAGGGATCTCTCCGATGATTCTTTGCACATTCTCATGCAAGTAACGGAGCAGGGTAAGTATAATTTCCTCCTTATTTTTGAAGTGCCGGTAAATGGCCCCTTCGGAGAAATTCATTTCATTGGCCAGGTTCTTTATGGTCAAGCCGTTTATACCGGAATTCGTGAGTAGTTTTCCGGCTACTTCAATAATCTCAAGTTGCCTTGGTTTAATATCCATCTTTATTAGCATCATTCTTTTATTTAGCGTTTAAAAATTTATCTTCAAGAATCCTCTATTACTCATAGTTTTGCAGTACGTATTTATGTAGTGTTTCAAAACACCGGAGGTAACAAGTAAAGCGAATTAAACAGCCAGTCGTCGGTTAGCGTTAATAACGTTTTCACCATTATCCCGGAATTAGAGAACTTGCTTTTCTTTCTATCATATCTTTACTCTTTTATTATCCTTCCGAATCCTCATTAGGATGAACGAATGAAAATAGTAATATTCAAATCACACTATATGTAAGTAAATATTCACTTACAAATATACGGTTGAATTTGAAAAATGAGATCAAATTTGATTTATTTAACGTGATTTTTTTTAGTTATTAACACCACAAGGTTATTGCTAAGCTACAAAAAACCGATGACTCGTTCACGAGCATCGGTTTTTTCGCGTTGTATTCCAAAGGAATGAAAATTAATGATGGTGGTGCCCCCCAGCTTCTAAGATATCATGTACCGCTTCCACGGCATGTGTATAGTCCACATAAGCAGCCACGTACTGGCGCCCTTCTTCCACGGAACGATCCTTCACTCGGTATAAGGCAGCTGCTTTTTCGTATTTTTCCGTTAATTGCCGGTTCACATGCCTATTAAGTGCTGTTAGCAGCCCGCTAAAATCACCGGTTTCCAGCGCCTTATCGCTCATCACAGTGATGTGTGCGGTAGTCCCATCCAGTTCGTGATGCTATTGGTACAAGGCAGCGTACGGACGGAGATGATCACCATGGAAGGGAACGTGTTGGATATCGATATCATGGAGGCGGTCATCCCGTTAACCCCCTCGTTTATCTACGGAGTAAAAAACAACTATCCGGTAGATGTGATCGCGGTGGAGGCCGCCATCTTCCTGAAGATCTCGAAGGAAGCATGGCTGGATGAGATGGCCAACAATAAACAGCTGTTGACCAACTTTCTCACGATGAATGCCGACTTTACCCTTTTCCTTACCAACAAATTGCAGATGATCTCGTTAAAAAGCCTGAGGAAGAAACTGGCTACCTACTTTCTGGAGATGACCACCGCGGAGGACGGTACGCTCACGCTGAAACGTTCGCGTACCGAGCTGGCGGAGTATTTCGGGGTACAGCGCCAGTCGCTCGCCCGATCCCTGAAAGAGATGGAGGAGGACGGGATTATTCAATTGGAAGGGCGCATGGTTAAGATCCTTGACCGGAACCAGCTTATCAGGGAGTGATTAGGTGATTTTCAAGAAAGAACTCCTCGTAACGTTTTTCTTCGTATATTTGCAAAAACAGCTGAATATCAACCATTAAAAATTAAACTCAATGAAAAAAGAAATTTTACTTACCGCTTTTATTCCGCTTTTATTCTTGGCCGCTTGCACGGGAACAACAGATCAAGGGCAGGCAGCGGAAACAACCCCTGAAACAACGGCTCAGGTAGAATTCAAAGATTTCGGGCCGGAGCCATTCGTGTTTGATATCGAGGAGTACACTACCCGGAATGAAACATACCGTACGGCTATCTGGACGGGAAAATATATGCAGATGACCGTGATGAGCATCCCCGCGGGAGGAGATATTGGATTGGAAATGCATCCCGATATCGATCAATTCCTGCGTGTGGAAGCCGGCACGGGAATCATGATGATGGGAGACACGGAGGATAACCTCGACTTTGAAGCCCGGGTGGAGCATGATTTTGCCATATTCATCCCTGCCGGAAAATGGCATAACCTGGTGAACGACTCAGATGAGCCATTAAAGGTTTACTCGATTTATGCCCCGGGAGAGCACCCTCACGGTACCGTTCATCAGACACAAGCCGAAGGCATTGCGGCACACGAGGCCGCTCACGGGCATTAAATAATAATTCGTTTACAATTTCGTCTCCTATAAAGAGCAATGTTTTTTTGAACAACTTCACCCATTTGTCCTTTGTTTTTGGGTGATGGTGATCTAACCATTTCTCAAAGGAACCGTATTCCTTACTGACAAACTTTGTGTCAGGGTCATCCGTGACAATCAGATTCACATATTTTCTTCCTCTCTTGACGGCAATCCGTTCTTTTTCTGCCAGTTCGAAATATGTTTTTGTTTCCCTGACTATTTCTCTTGTAGTTATTATCTTCATCTTTTTAATTTTGTATGTCTGTACAAATGTATGTACATTTTGATATAGCCAGTTATTCTCAATTCCATTCCGGTGTGGAATTTAGGTCTGCAAAAATTATGTGTCTTTATGATTAAAGTTGTTTAAATCTTATCTGTCGTTTTCTTTGGCGCCCCACAACAGCTCGAAAATTAAAAAGGTGAGAATAAAATTATAGTAAGAACTAAGGATTTCATGTAAAATGATTCACAAAATATTTGCAGGTTATAATTTTATAACCTGTCTTTGTGGTGTGAAAATATAATAGTTATGCCAACGCTTTTAATATTATTCGGATTAAAACAAGTATTGCTATGAAAGTTAAAAAATTATGGTTTGACGGTGAAAAAATTTTCATCCTTACTGATGACGGAAGAGAACTGTGGCAATCGCTGTTATGGTACCCGCGGTTGCTGAATGCAAGCCCGGAACAACGGCAGAATTACGAAATAGACAACTCCGGCATACGTTGGGAAGATGTGGACGAAGATATGTCGTTGGACAGCTTTCTCTACGATGATCCGGAACCTGTAGGAGTTGCAAGGATTTTCCGCAAACATCCCGAACTGAATGTGTCGGCGATTGCCCGGCGCTTGGGGATGAAACAAAGCCTTTTAGCTGCTTATATAAGCGGAAATAAAAAGCCTTCAAAAGAACGGGAGAAGGAAATTATAAATGTCGTGAAGCAGGTAGGTCAGGAACTGATTGAGGCCTGACCCAGCGAAAGGAACGTTTCGTTTGCAGTAAATATATACTGATGTAGTTTTCGCCCAAAATGGAAAAAATCTAAATGTACTTATCACGGACATTATAATCCCCAAAATAATGGGTAAATGCGGGATTATCCCGTATATGTTTTATAACATGTTTTGAATTGATAGTGATACGGGAGAATATAGCCCAAAAATGGACATTATGAATAGATGTTGCGCAAATGTCAGGCAAATGAAGAAAAATAAAAAGCCAATTAATTTATAATCAATTAACTGTCTTTTGTGTTAGTACACCTGGCGGGAGCAAATTCGAACTCTTTATTAGAAGATCTGAAACGTATTAATCAATTGAAAGATAGTCCGTTTCAGTATGAAGTGGACGAAAATCAACCCAATGGGAAACAGTCTCAAATCAAAACGACTGCTCGAAAATTAAAAAGGTAGAAAAACCTTTTGGTACATCGAACTGGATTAAAAGACTTCCAGCCTAATCAGAGCAATTTTAAATCATAACAAAAATACATAAATTAAAATAGTGACATTGCTTTTCACGGAAAAACTTATGGCAGAGTCTTAAATTTTATAGATTATTTATCCTGACTTTCATCTTAAAAAGACTTTCATTAATCGCATTTATTTCAGTACTTATTTCAATTATCCTACTTACAGAAAAAGTTGCAATTCCTTTTTTTACAGATAATTCTGGTATTTTATCTGGAACTGCTGAAGTCTCTGTTAAAAGACGCTTTAAAGAGTTTATTTTATCTGTTATTTCTTTTTCCAACAAATCTATGTCGCTTGTTTTTATTTGCTTTAGACTATCTTTAATGTTTCCAAATATGCTGTTCTTTTTTATCCGGCAAGAGTGAATACGATTAGTTATTTTGTTATAAATAATTTCGTGTTCTTCGATCAGAACGTCAAAACTTTTTAGACTTTCCTCTAATTCGGTTATTTTTGCAATATATAACTCTTTCTCAATTCTAATATCTTGTACTTCTTTCTCTAAAATTTTAGTGATATATATTGCTAAACCGATTGTAATAAATAATGAGAGAGAATCGACAACGCTTATTTCTTTGGAAAGTTCGAAGTATCCCCAATTCAATAATTTCCCAAAAGTTATTCCTATTGAAAAAACTACTATAAATACAATGGTATTAATTACCTTCTTTCTCATCGGCTTCTTTTAGATAGTTATTAATCTCTTCTATATATTCAGGGTCATCATTAGAAACAAATTTGATAGTGTCGATAATAGCTTGATAATTTAAATTGTCAATTCTTATGAGTCCTCCAAAAGATTCTTCTAAAAATGAAGTGCCCAAACCTGCCGTACCGTCAAGGTCTATTTCTAATATTTCTTTAATGTCTATTGCTTCTTTTAACTTTGGCAAAAGAATTTCTTGACGGAATTGTTGTCCGGAAAAATCACCCTCTTCCGGAAATCTCGCTCCAGGAATTCTACTAAAATCAGATGCAATCTTGATTTTCATATCTTTATCTATTTAATGTTGACATTATTTGCATTTAACTCCCAATATACAAATGTACCATTTAATTTATTGTTTAAACTTTCATATTTATTATTTGTGCAATCTGCAATGGCGTTATTAGAGATAATAACCAAATTCGAAATCTTGTTGCTTTTACAAGCATCAAAAACTCCAGGTAAACCCTTACCTCGATAATATTGACCAGTAGCTGTTTTGTGAACATCTCCATTCAACAATAATTTTAATATTTCTGCATTTGTCGAAGGATTAAATAGCTGTTTAATCTTAGGGATAACCCCAAAGAACTTATGCCCTTCTTTATTACTTTCCAAGCTTTTCAATATACCTACCCCATAATCTATGAAGGCAAAACAAACTTTGTTATCTTCTTTTGAATAATACGTTGTTGCCCACCAATGATGTTCTCCTTTTGCTGTATTTGAAGCATGATTATTCGTATTTTGCATTAATTCTATAAACACTCTTTGTAAACCTGTGCATCTGCGTTCTTCCTTCCAAATAAATTTACTTACCTTTTTTATTATTTCATCAGATAGTAGAGAATCAACTTTCTTTTTTGCATGTGTGCATATTTCGTTTTCAAAATAATATTCATCTTGCTCTTCAAAATCATTCTCATAAAGATATTTAAAGAATCCAGACTTTCTTAAATTTGCTTCAGCCTTCTTGTTTTTAGGAAAATTACCATTGAAACGTATTTTATTTGCTTTAAATTTTATCATTATTGATAACAATGTAACAATTGCTCCATGTGCAATTATTTCCACTTTTTCGAGATTTACAAAAACTTTTTTCTTTTTTTCAAAGCATTCTTCAATTTTACCTATGAAGGCTAATGATGCTTCAGTGTTTTGAGTCAGAGAAAAAATGACAGGCGCCTTTATGTGTTTATAATCAATAAATTGTTGTTGAAGATTCTGCTTTATATTTTTTTCTTTTCGCTGCTGTTTTTTTACACCTAATAATTGTTTGTTCTTTAGCTTTTTCTTGTACTTTGAACGTAGTTTTCTTCTAAAAGACTTTTCGGCGAGTCTTTTGATAACTTTTTTTCTACCAGAATCATTTTTTCTCATATTGGGTATCTGAAAATCATTTTTACTATAATTTAGTATCTATTGCATCTGGATCGTTTAGCTCAGATCTAAATAGTGTCCTCTTTTCGAGCGGCACTATTTTATTATATCAATAAGAAATGCGGCTTTGTATTTATCCGGCCATACACCATCGAATCTATGCATCAAATCTCCGAGAAATTCAATCTTAACCTTATCTCTTAATTCTCTTCCGCAATATTTCGTTTCAAATTCAACGACAAAATACATATTGGAGGGGGTGTCATCGTTTACTTTCTCACTAATGATCTTTAGAAATTCCGGGGCATCCGACATACTTTTGAGAAAATCCATATAGGTTTTCCTGTTTTCTTTCACCCTGTTCGATTCGCAACCGCCTATTATCAATATGACCATTGCAGCCATCATTACAACCAAAATCTTTTTCATACTTCACATAAGATTTAAGATTAGTCTACCTATAGAATATACCGAATCACGAGCAAATTGCGCTAGCCATTTATCTGCATTCTTATCAAAATGAGAATCACTAAACTCATTTCTTGCATTTGATATTGCGTTGGTCATCGTTGTTATTAAATTTATTATTTGTTCTGGATAATCAATTCCTTTTTCTTTAAAACTATCAATAATATCGTCTCGAACAATTTTGGCTAATTGATTTAACTTATCTATATTGGACTTAGCGGGAATTAACTTTAACGTGTATGCTTTAAATAATCCTTCCAAGCAGGAATAAGCATAGGTCATCGTTAAACTATATTTTCTATCTTTTATGGATAAATCCATCAGCTGAATAGATTCTTCCAATTTTTGAACATTCCCTATTGTTCTAGGTAGAGTTATTGAAAAGGTTAATTTCTCACCTTCATTATTTATAGTCGATACAGCTGATATAATTTCTTTAGGACATCCAATTATTTCTAAATCTTCGATGATATTATGAAGATCAATATATTCACCCTCCCATTGCTTGTATTCGTATAGAAACAATTTGATAAAGATAAAAAAAGCATAAATATTATTCGAATAAAAATCATTCATCAAAAAAGCAAAAGCATTGTCACGATACATTGGTGTAAAATCAAAATTTGCCGCAATAATTCTATTATTTACACGGGCTAAATCGAAATACGAATTCCACTTACCTTCAAAGCTATTTTTAATGCAGAAATTTTTGAAATTTCTAGATTCAAGAAATTCATCGATGCTCAACCCTTTTAGGTCATTAAACAAAGGTTCAAGCTTTGGCTCATTTCTAAAGATATCTTTTATTCTCATATTTTCTGCACCTAAAATTCGTAAAAAGCAAAAATAAACATTTCCCGTCTAAAAAGACAACTCCTTTATTTTTTTAAAGGAAAAAGTTTCTGTGACAACCCTATGATCAATCGAAGTACATCGCTCGGTTTAGCGTTGTTATTGTTCGAAGTGTAAAAGAAGCTATCGAAAAGGAAGGGAGCATTTGAAATAAAATGTACCTTTGTTGAATCACTATTTAAAAGGATTAATTTTATACATGAATCGCATTATTTTAATCGGAAACGGCTTTGATTTGGCTCATGGTTTAAAAACGAGTTACAAAGATTTTATTGATGATTATTGGAGTAATATTGCAAAGCATCTAAAGGAATCTAAACCGGGTACATTTTCTGATGATAGTGTTAATATTAATTATATTACCAAAAGCCACGATCCTTTCCAGGGTAATCCTATAAATGCTTTTTCTGATATTGAGGAGATGACATATAAAGAAATATGTAGAAGAGTATCGCTCAGAAAAGATGTTAACGTTGAATTGAAAAATCTCTTTTTTAAAAGAATTTCCGATAGCTGCAGTTTAAATAATTGGGTAGATATAGAAAAAGAGTTCTATCGTGCTCTGAAAGAGTGTTTGAATAATAGACTAAAAGTAAAGAGTAAAACGTTTCAATCTCAAGAATACTTTAGTATTGAAGATCTAAATAGAGATTTTGAGAGAATTAAACAACTTTTGATTGATTACTTATACAACATCCAAATACCTCCGCACTTATTTAAGCCAGACATATTCAACAGAATAGTTTCTGAATTTGGATTCCGTGATTTTACCCAGACCTACAAAAAACAATATATTCGGGATAAAATTAAATACATTTCATCGATTGTAAATAGTGAGGATGATCCGTTAAAAAAAAGTGATGAGAATATTAAAAGAGAATTTAAAGATCGGGAACGTATAAATCAAAGAGGTATAGAAAGAATTTTAAATACGCCTGTTTCTACGGATTGTTTTCCTGACTTACTACTTAATAATCTGCTTTTTGTTAATTTCAACTACACATCCACCCCTGAGATATATAAAAAGGAAATTTATGAATATAATAGAAGTTTCCAGAAATTGCATGATAATCAGCCTTTCATCAATACAGAGGATATATATATTCACGGGAAACTAAATAGAAACAATAATCCAATAATTTTTGGATTCGGAGATGAGATTGATGAAGATTATAGTAAAATTGAGAATCTGGATGACAATAAGTATTTGGAGAATATCAAAAGCACCAGATACCATGAAACGGATAACTATAAGAGGCTATTGGAATATATCGATAGTGATTATTTCCAAATATTCATATTTGGCCATTCGTGCGGACTATCCGATAGAACTCTGTTAAGTACACTTTTTAATCACGATAATTGCGTGTCCATAAAGCCATTCTATCACAAAAAAGAAGATGGTAGCGATAATTACAGCGACCTTGTAAGAAATATATCACGTCATTTTAAGAATAAGGCATCTTTACGGGATAAAGTGGTAAACAAAGCATATTGCGAGCCACTAACGGGGTCAAAATAATAAATTGTATATTTGTGAAATAACTTTTAATAATAATTCGATTTATGAAAACTTATTTAGTGGTGTTTAATGGTAAATCTTACTACGTAAATGGTGACAGGCTGATAGAGGGAGGCGTAAATGCATCTATTGTTGATGAAGATGGCAATAATGTCGCCTTAGTCCCCGTGGGATCGCTTATTATTGATAAATCGGCAACTGATGAATCAGGTAATCCTATTCCAGAAAATATACTTATATGATTGAAGATAAAAAAAAACGGGGAGGGGTGCCGTCTTTTTTTACCATTTTTTCTGACAAGATTAATAAGGCCGATGTTTCAATCGTGCCTCCATAGAACAGTTAAAAATGAGCCGTTTCTTGTATGGTTCTTATACTTACTAAAAGCGGGGAGTGATTTCCTCATCATTTCCCAATATACGGTTTGCCGGTATGATATTTTGTATATCGAGCATCCGGCTTGCCGTTTCTAATTCAGTCCGTTTGAAATATACCTTGCCGCGTTTCGGGTTTCCTGTCGGATATCCGACAATCCACCGTTTGCGGCGCCATTCTGTTATCAGGCGCGCACTGTATATTTTTTTAGCTTGTGATTCTGTTACAATTTCATGGGTAATACCGAGAGCGTTCAGCGTATTGTGTACGCCTATCTCGAAAGCTTTAATAATGATCTGTTCGATTACTTTATCTTCCATAACACTTAGAATTTTGAATTTGAGTTATAAAGCGAGCTGGTTTTTGTCTCTTCTAATCCTGCCCATCGCTATGGACAGGCGTTATATTGGATTCCGTTAACCGGAACAGATCATTCTTTTTCATTAGTCTCTAAAATCGTACCGCATATTATCCGGCAATTTTACACTTGACAATATTACTAAACTGGCCGGGGCTTAGGAGTTCCTGTCTCTGAGCTATTTGACAAATCGGATAACATCTCATTCCGGTGCTCGAAATGCGGTAAAGACTTTCTCTGCTTCTATTCTCTTGGACATGTCTGTTTTTGTCGGGCCTTTACTTTTTGGAATATCGTTAATGTTTATCATAACGATTAAAAAATTTTCTGCAAATGTGTAAATAATATTAATACTGACAAAAAATTAAAATATTTCTACTGTTTTTATTAACTGTCAGAAATATTTTATATATTTGCACCGTAGTTCTTTGAAAAGATGTTTTGAAAGCCAATTACTAAGTGGAGTTCTATTTTTTTTGTTTAATTATTTAAACAACCCTCTGGGGTTTCGGGTCAATCGTCCTGTCTGTCCCTCGAAATATCTCAATCCCTAATCAGACCTAACTGATAGAGATTATATAAGGATATCAGAAGATTAGATATTAATGGAATTGATTTGAATGCTTCTATATATTATTGAAAAAGAAGCAGGGATTTTAAAGTGGTGCATAGAGAACATTGCCTACGCATTTAGTTATTGGCTATTGTAAATGAAGCAGGACAATATTGTCCCAATAATTAAATTCAATTACAATTATGAGCAGAGTACAACGTATTCAAAACATCGATGGTTTAAGAGAAACATTACAAACCATCTTAAAGAGCCAGTGTTCTCTTTCGGAAAGTGACGTTAATTTATTGAATGAGGCAGTTGCTAAATTGAATAGGTTAAGAACAAAAAAAGGGTTGACGGATAAGCATTATCAAATGGAAATCGCTGATATCGTTGAGCTAATTACTGAGTTTTTAATTTAATGCAACTGAGTTATGAAACAGATTTTACGAGAAACATACATCCGACACCCTTTAAATTCTTCCATTAAATATCAACTAAGATGAATTTAGGTACAGTAATCAAAGATATAAGAAAGCAACGAGGGCAAACTCAAACAGAGTTTGCCGAGTGTTGTGGTATCACTCAAACCTACTTATCTCAAATAGAGAATAATGCCAAAGAACCAAATCTGGCAACGCTCAAAGAGATAAGTAAAAACCTTGATTTACCATTACCGATATTATTCTTCTTGTCTCTAAATGAGGATGACATTTCTCCCGAGAAAAGGAGGGCTTTTGAAATTATCAACCCATCCGTAAAATCTCTGATAAATGAGTTCTTTAGAGTGGAGAGGTAAGCTACATTTCCCGTCAATTATCGGCAAATCAAGAAAAGAGCTGGATGACTTTGTCAAAGAGATTGACAACTATTACACCGAGTGGTCTGAAATAAAGATTGACAAAAAGACTAATCAACCGAAGAGATATAAAGATGGGACCATTAAAGAAAGAGTAATACGACCATCAAAAATGCCTTTGAAAATAATTCAAAAGCAAATAAAAGATCGCATTCTTTCTTTAATAGAATTGCCTGATAATGTGCATGGTGGTGTTAAAAAGCGGAGCAATATCACAAATGCTAAACCACATCAGGGAAAGAAATATATACTAACTACCGATTTGCAAGATTTCTATCCCTCAATAACAGCACAGAGAGTATATGATACATTCATTGAGTTAGGCTTTAATACTCAATGTGCTTTTTACATAACTCGGCTAACAACATGGAAAGGGGAATTGCCACAAGGTACACCAACCAGTACGCATATTTCAAACATCGTATTTTTAAAGACTGATTATAAGCTTATTGAGTTTTGTAATGCTCACAATATCACTTATACAAGATACATAGATGATTTAACCTTTTCGTCTCAATTAGATTTTCAGGATGTCATTGGGGAAATCTTGGAAATTGTTTTACAAAGCGGTTTAAAAATCAGTAGACGTAAAACACTCTACAGTGGTTCACAAACCGTCACAGGAATTAAAATCTATCTAAACAAGATAGACGCACCTGAAAAAATTATTACAAAGGTAAAAGAGGAAAAAACATTACCTGACGGAACAATGAAACCTTATACAAATTATAGAAACAACATTTTAAAAACGAACATAAGAAAAGAATAGATTAATGACCCCATCTGAAAAATTTGTATCTGAATTATGTGAGAAATCTTTCCTGCCGTTCTGGAGCTTTCCAAGTCCTTTAGGAAAGAAAAATAAGGAACTGTGTGATGTCCTGGTGGTTTGTGAAAACTCCGTTATAATTATATCCATTAAAGATATTAAGGTTTCAGAGCATTCAGACGAAAACATTCAGTATGAAAGATGGCAGAAAAAAGCCATTCAAAGCTCTATTGACCAAATATATGGTGCAGAAAGGTTTCTAAAGAATGTCGATGAAATAACGCTTAGAGATAGGGTTACTAAAATTCAGCTTCCTCCATATTCCAATCGAGAGATATTTAGAATTGCAATAGCTTTTGGGCGGAAAAGTGAATACCCTTTGGAAACAGGAAACTTTGGAAACGGTTTTGTTCATGTATTTGATGAACAATCAACTTTTACTGTTTTAAGTGAATTGGATACAATTACTGATTTTGTAAATTACTTAAAAGCCAAAGAAAAATTTTTGGTTAACAAAACTATTATGGTTCCGAGGGAAGTTGATTTTCTTGCGCTCTATCTCCGCACTTCATTAGAATTTGATTTTGAGCCTGATACTGTTATTCTTGATGGGGGTATGTGGGAAGAATATGTAAAAAGCCCTGACTATGAATATTGGCAAAAGGAAATTCCACAGAGCTATATATGGGATGAAATTGTATCTCAACTTCATACTATTCACATTAAAGAAAAAGGGGACTATGCTTTAATATCCGACTTAGAACGAGCCACACGAATAATTGCCTTAGAACCCCGAATAAACAGAATGGAATTAGGTATGTGTTTGATAGATGCGATTGAAAAGGAAGTAAGAGGACGGATGATACCTCCTCTTAAGGATAGTGACCATTCTTATGTTGTTATGCCTTTAAACCATAAAAACTGGGAAAATAGAGACAAAGAATTACAACTTAGGTGTTTGATAGCAAGAAAGGAAAATAAAAGTGCTCCAAAAGTTATTGGAATTTCAATCGGAAGAAGTCCTGAAAATGAATATATATTCGACATAGCCTATTTTGATATTCCGGAACTGAATGACAAAATGTTGGAAAGTATAGCAGCCGCTAAACAAGAGTTGGGATATTTTAAAAATCCCAGTATAAGCCGCAGTAAGGATATGAGAAAATAATCAAATACTTCGTTATATGAATGTTAATTTACAATTCAGATCAAACTTATAAGAAATTTACTTGTTTAATTTATAGATTGCCATATTTTTATTAAATAAAAAAGAATTACCTTTGCAGCAAATGGCACAGTTGGATTACATAAAAGATATAGCAAAGTATGGTCTTGAAAATGACCAAGAACGCTTATTATCTGTACTGAACGAGTTAATTGAGCATTCAAAAAAAACTAAAAAGCTAAACTTTGCCATTCAGCTTCAATCCATTCTGAAAGATGCTTTAAGAACTCAAAAAACGAATGGACTAACAAAAGTCGGTTCGGAAGCATATCTAAATAGAATTGAAGATAAAGAAATCTCTGAATTGATTTTAGAGAAAATAACTTCTGATTATACCTTAGATAACATTATTGCAAATGAAAAGGTATATAACGAATTGATGTTTTTCATAGAAGAACATCAGAAGATAGATGTACTACAACAATTTGGATTACCAGTTTCCAACAAACTGCTATTATATGGCCCATCAGGCTGTGGAAAAACTTTAGCTTCCTATATTATTGCAGGTGAATTAGAAAAGATGATGGTTGTTATTAATTTAGGTGCAATCGTGTCTTCTAAATTAGGGGAAACAAGTAAAAATCTATCCAAAATATTTAAGAAAGCTGCCCTTGAAGATTGTATTATTTTCTTGGATGAGTTTGATAGTTTAGGTAAAATCCGGGATTACAGTCAAGATCACGGAGAAATGAAACGGGTTGTCAATACTATTCTCCAATTGTTTGACTATCTTCCTCAAAGTAGCATCGTCATTGCAGCAACAAATCAGAAAGATATGTTGGATGACGCTTTATTAAGAAGATTTGACAATATTATCGAATTTCAGCTGCCTAATGAAGTAGAAGTCAAAAAGTTAATTGATTTGGTATTGCAAAATGGTAATTTCAAGTTCGATAATAAAGCCGCAGCAAACAGAATTATAAAACACTGCGTTGGGCTTTCTTATTATAGTATCCAAAAGACACTAATCACTGCTATTAAAAGAACTTTGTTTGCTACCAAAGAACCACAAAAAATACTATCTGCCAAAATAGATACTGCTATTTGGCAGAAACTAGTTGAAGCAGAAAAGCTATCATTAAATATCTAATGCTTCCGCTTCTAATCCTGTGTCGATACTAATATCCTGGATTGCTTCAATATGATTTACTAACTGAATTTCATCATATAGTTTTCCTGTACTGTTTTTCACAGTCTCTTCAATAGTCAACACAATAGAGAAGGGAAATTCTGTAGGGTAGTTTCGGGGTAATCCTCCAACTATTTGTTCAGATAATTTGGCGTGAATAGCTAATCTGAAAGTATTCGCTTCATTATTCAAATCATCTATGCTCACATTTAATGATATTTTTTGAGTATTGGAATATGGTAACGGCTTTGAAACATATCTACCATTTTCAGACCAAGATAAGTTTGACCTCAATTTGGATTTCAGTTCTTCATCAGGCTTCATAATATCTTCCGCAGACTGATTTTTGAAAATACTAAAAGCCATATGGATAGGGTTATAAGAAAGCTGATTGTTCTTAATCGGCAAGAACTTAAAGCATAGTGCAGCAGTAATTTTTAAAATTCCTCGTTTCTTTCCTAAATCATCTTCCACTAAGTATCTTGGAAAGTTGATAGGATAAATTTTGATTTTACCATTTTCAATGGTATCTTCCAAAATTAATGTTGCCGAATTTTCATCAGAATACAAACTTTTAAATTCATCAACCAAGCCATTCCCTGCAACTCTGTTTATTAGTTTAGAAACATTAGAGGCAAATTGTATCAAATTTAGTGATGCCCCATTTATAATGAGAGCCTTGACACTTTCATTTGATAGACCAGGATAATTCTTTATAATTTTAGCTGCAAGATTAGCAACTAAAGGGGTTGCATAACTTGTCCCTGCATCTGGTGTCACACCTATTTCTGGACGTGCTGATAGTAGAGTAAGTGCTGGTTCATCCATCCAATCCAAAACGTTTTCACTATAGTATCCTACATCTCCACCACTTTCAATTACATCAGGTTTGAAATAGTTTTTCACTATTAACCGACAAAAACTCAATATTTGCCGGTTTTATTTTTATATCAT